>JAJYWM010000317.1 GCA_021791455.1 bacterium
CCGGTCGTGCCCGCACGACTTCAGCAGCCACCACGCTCTGGCCGCCGCGCCGGTCACCTCGTCATAGATCACGACAGAGGAGTCGGAGCTCACCCCGGCTGCCCGCATCGCTTCACAGAACCTCTCGAGTGACGGGAGCGGGTGGCGGCCCATGGCCCCAGGAGGTCCGGCGAGATCCGAGTCCAGATCCACGAAGACTGATCCCGGGATGTGTCCCGCGTCGTAGGCGGCGCGCTGCGACCCGGATTGCAGGGCCCAACGCACATCGAGGATCCTAAGATCCTGCCTGGCAAGATGAGCCAGTAGCCAGCTGGGCGCCACCGTGGGGGTTGGCATGCTGTCCATTCCGACATCATGCAGCAGGTGGGCCAGGCAGGACCTGACACGAATGGAAACCAACTCGAGATTATGGAGGCCCAGGGTCGCTGTGGGATTGGGATACGCGCAGAGCCGGCGGGCAGATCCGTGCGGTGACGGCCGGGCACGTCTTGGCCGAGGTGGTCTGAGCGGGCGGCACAATCTCACCTCGGCGCCACCCCCGGGGTCAGCCTGCCCAGAGCCCTGCGGCCACCCCTGCACAGCGCGCGCCGCCGGCCGTCCAGGCCGTCACGCCAGCATCCGGGTGAGGTCTTCAGGGTCTCGGAAAGAAGCGATGTCCGAGGGGAGGCCTTGAACAGCGCCGCCGCCCCGGAACACGTGCGCTGCCTCATCGTCGGGCGGCTACCGGAGCCGGATCTGGACCTGGTCTTGGCTCGCGCCGGCGGTGGACATATCGACCTGGTCGCCGCGCCCCTGGGGCAGGAGGCGGAGGTGCCCGGCCCATTCGATTGCATCTGGCGCCTCTTCGAAGGGCGCCTCGCCGGAGTGCGCCGCAATCCCCTGGCAGACGCCCTGGTGGCGCATCCCGAGGTCCGCTGGGTCCACTCCGTCAGCGCTGGGGTCGACAGTTTCGGGGATGCACTCTCCGGCCGCCCGGACATCGTGTTGACCAACTCGGCCGGGGTCGTGGCGATCCCCATCGCTGAATTTGTGGTGGGCTGCCTCCTGCATCACTGCAAACGGCTTGCGGAGATCTGGGCGGCCCAGCGTGACTCGAGTTGGAAGTCCTTTCAGCTACGGGAGTTGGGCGACCTCAAGGTCGTGATCCTCGGCTTCGGAGCCATAGGGCAGCAGCTGGCGCGCCGGCTCCAGCCATTCGGCTGCCAGGTCACCGCGGTTCGGCGCCACCCGCAGACGGGGGCGGCCGGCCTGGCTCTCGAGGTCAGCTCTCCGGACCGGCTGGCCGAAGCTTGCCTGGGAGCGGACGCCTTGGTGCTGGCGGCGCCCTTGACCGACGAGACCAGAGGGGTCGTCTCGCGAGAGGTGCTCTCGGCCCTCAATCAGGACGCATGCTTGATCAACATCGCCAGAGGTGGGCTGATCGACGAACCGGAGCTGCTCGCGGCGGTGCGGGGTGGCACGCTCACCGCATACTTGGACGCCTTCGTCGAGGAGCCCCTGCCCAAATCATCCCCACTCTGGACCACTCCGGGAATATTTCTGTCCCCCCACATCAGCTGGAGCTCTCCCAACTTCGCACGCCGAACCTGCGAGCTGTTTGGCGATCAGCTGCGGCGGTTCTGCGAGGGGCACGAACTCTTGAATCGAGTGGATCTTCGAGCCGGCTACTAGACCTGTTTCGTCCGAGCGAAGAGGGGCCGCGACACTGCCCCTCGTCACTCAGTTCAGCGCAAGAATTCATCTCCGTCGCGCGGTGAGCATGTCGAAGAGCGGTTCTGCGTTACCGACCACCCGGGTCGCCAGGGCGAAGCGAGCGATGTGGAAGGCTTCCAGCAGCTTTTCATCTGCTATCCCCTGCACCTTGGCCTTGTTGGCCATCGCCTTGGTGCATGCGTGGTTGGAAGAAGCCAGAGCCGCTGCCAGGTACACCAAAGTCCTGGTCTCGGGCTCAGAGCCCCGTCGTCCGCGGGCATGGCAAAGGCGCTTCCGTGAGCCTGTTCCCAGACCATGGCCGGGTCGACTCTGGCGGCCTTGTCTATGGCGTCAGGAACGGATCCCATGCCTGCCTGCCTGCATTGACTCCAAGACCTGCTCCACGGTGGGACCTGTTGTGTTCATCGTCTCCTCCTTGTTCTGATCGGCTATCCGTGCCATTCGGGCAGAGGCATCGCGCCTCGGCAATGAGAAACAGGCCGCGCAACCTGAGCCAAGTTGGGCGCGGTCACGGCGCCGGTACCGCCCGGGTCACCCCGGCCGATCCCGTCCGACTGGCCGGCTTCCAGACGTCGCCGGTGGCCGTTGCCCACAGCGTTCTTCCCGCCACTACGAGCCAGAGCACGAGCATCAGGGCCACCAGACCGACGCCAAGGTCAGTGACCGCGCCCAGGCGCCACGCGCTCCCGAGGGTTAGGGTCGCCATGCTGAAGGCGCCGACCGGGAAGGTGAATGCCCACCACCCCAAGCCATACGGGAGCGGTCCCTGGGCAAGATAGCGAACCATGGCGGCGGCTCCAAACCGCCAGCCCACCCGGGCGGCTGGGTCGGTGGCGCCAGATGAGGCTGGCCGCACCTCCAAGTAGCCGGCGGGCAGCCGGCCAGCCTCCGTCCTGTTGGTCGCTTCTGATATATGCATGCTGGACCGGATCGGCGACGCAAGTCCCCGGGCTCAACTGCGCCAACCTCCCTCCACCTCGTCATTCGGGGATGTAGTCGCGGCGAAGGCCCAACAGCTCCGGGGCGTGCAGCTGCACCATCTTGGCCGCCACCCCTGGGGGTGCTCCCGGGCGCACGAGCGAGATGGCGACCATGGCCAGAAATGCCAGGGGCACGGTCACGATCGCAGGTTGCTCCAGGATCACAGCCAGCCCCGACTGGCGGGCCAGGAACAGCTCCAGGGGAGCGGAGATGGTGGCAACCATGGTGGTCGCTATCGCCAGCGTCGCCAGAGTCCCACCCAGGGTGACCCCGACGGCGGCGCCCAAGGTGCTGAGCCGCGGCCACCAGATCCCCAACACCAGCAAGGGAAAGAAGGAGCTCGCGGCGATGGCGAAAGCCCACCCTACCAGGACGCTGATGTTGAACTGCCCCACCAGCAGGCCGAGGCCGCCGGAAACCGCACCCGCCAGGACGGCCGCCAGCTGGAATGCCCGCCGCCGCGAGGTGGCCGAGGCCGCAGGGCGCAGCCAGCGGCCGTAGACGTCATGTCCCAGCGCACCCGAGAGGGAAACCAGGAGCCCACTGAGAGTGGAGGTGAAGGCGGCGAAGGCTCCCGCCGAGACCACCGCCAGGAGGAGCTGCCCCAAAAACCCTCCGAGCAGGCTCGGGAGGACCAGGACGACCGAGTCGGTGAGGTTGCTGCCAAATAGAGAGGGGTCCAAGGCTCGACCCAGGGCGCCATATACCGGCGGCCAAATGTAGAACGCGCCGAGGAAGACCAGCACCAGCAGGGCCGTCCGACGCGAGGCGCGGGCGTCAGGGTTGGTGTAGAACCGGACCAGGATGTGAGGAAGCCCTATGGTCCCAAGCAGAATCGCCATGATCAGGGAGTAGGTGAACAGGAGAGGGTGGCCGCTGCCGCCGGCCAAGGGACCGAACGGATCCTCCCAACTCCGGTTGCTGCTGACCGGGGTCGCACTGCCGTAGGGTGCGGGCTGGCCCACCGCCAGTGCTACCGTGGTCGGCCCCTCCCAGACCACCACGCCTTTGGGGATCCTGCTGTTCCTGCCAAGGGACAGCGTGCGGGTGACGTGGGTATGAGGCAACCCCGGGCCCGCAGCAGGAGTCGACACCTCCGCCGTCACGGCGCCGGGAGCCCTCACCAGCACGCCCGAGGTCCACTTTACCGGGGTCGGGTGGCTGACATTCACTATGGTGGCGGCGGGCAGCTGCCAGACCTCGCCCTTGGTGACCTGGTATGTGGTGGGTCTGGCCAGATGGGGTGTGTGGCCATCCGGGGGGAACGCCAGCGCTGGCCCGCCGAAGTGGAGCAAGAGCAGAAACGCGGGCAGGGATATGGCAAAGATCTTCACCGCGAACTGCAGGCTCTGGACCAAGGTGATCCCTCGCATCCCGCCTCCGCTCACGGCGGCGACCACGACTACCACCACGACCACCACCCCAACCCAGTAGGGCAGCCCCGAGGCCGTCTGGACCGTCAGCCCGGCCGCCTCCACCTGGGGCAGGGCGTAGAAGAATCCGATCACCAGGACCAGGCCGACTGCCAGCTGCCTGAAGCGGGGGCTGTCGAAGCGGCCCTCCGCGAAGTCCGGAATTGTGTAGGCCCCAAATCGGCGCAGCGGGCCGGCTATGAACAGCAGCAGGAGCAGGTAGCCCGCCGCGTAGCCGACGGGGTACCACAGGACGTCGTACCCATACTGCATGATCAGCCCGGCAATCCCGAGGAACGAGGCGGCACTGAGGTATTCGCCGCTGATCGCGGAGGCATTGACTCGGGGCCTCACCGCCCGGGCCGCCACCATGAAGTCGGAAGTGGTCCTGGAGAATCGGCGGGCAAACAGCCCGGCGCCGAGGCTCACGGCGGCCATGGCGAACAGACCGAGTACTGCGGCCGCGGACGCGCTCACGGCCTGGGGTCAGCTGAGGAGGTCGGTGAATTCATCATCCACCTCCTCAGCGCGACGCACGTACACCCTGCCCAGCCAGATCAGCAGGGGGTACGAGCCGATCGCCAGGACGATCCAGGGCAGCGGCAGCCCCACCAGGCGGATCCTCGACCACTGCGGCCAGAGGGTGGAGATCAGGGGTTGGACGGCCAGGAACGCCACAAACGTGCCGGCTATCGTGAGGCTCAGGCGAAGCTGCCTGCGCATCAGGGCTTGCAGGTAGACGCTTCCCACCTCGGTTTGCTCCTCAAACTCGAGCAGACGGGTTGGGCTGGGCACCGCCCGGTCCGGCTCAGGGTGGGGGCCGATGCCGTCTCCCACGGACGGTCAGAGACCCAGGGTGGAGCGCAACTGCTGTCCGTGGCGCCGGGACACCGGGACCGTCAGTTCGTCCACGCCCTCCAACCTGAGCAGGTAGGTGTTGTTGAAGAAGCTCTCCACCGCCGCGATGTGGCGGAGGTTGACCAGGTAGTGGCGATGCACCCGCATGAAGCCCTGCCTGGAGAGGCGCTCCTCCAGCTCCTGAAGGCGCAGCCTCGCGATGAACCGCCCCTCGGCGGTGATCAGGGCCACGCGGTCGCCCGAGACCTCCGCCGCTCGAATGTCGCCGATGGGGAGCAGGAGGATCCTGCCCCGGTGGGTGACCGCCAAGCGGTTCTCCAGCCCCTGGGCGTCTCCCACGTGCTCTGTGTGACCGTTCGGGCCGGGCTGGCGGGCCCACAGGGTGAGCCTTTCCAGGGTGAGGTTGAGGCGATCGGCGCGCACCGGCTTGAGGAGGTAGTCGAATGCCGCCAGATGGAAGGCCTCCAGAGCATGCTCCTGGAAGGCGGTCACGAACACCACCGGTGGGGGGGATGGCATCGATGCCACGAGTCCCGCCAGCTGCAACCCATCGAGCCCCGGCATCTGGATGTCGAAGAAGACCACATCGGGGCGATCCTTGGCCAGCATGTCCATGGCTGAGCTGGCGTCCTCGGCCTCCAGGACCTCACGAACTCGCGAGGACCGGCGCAGGAGGTAGCTCAACTCTTCGCGAGCGGGCCGCTCGTCGTCGGCCACCAGGACAAGAAACGGCGGCTCCACCGCCTACGAGGCCTTCACGCCCGGTCGATACTTGGGGATCCTGACCCGCACGGCTGTGCCCCTGCCGGTGCTGGACTCGATCTCGAGGCCGTGGGCCGGGCCGAATATGTGGTTCAGTCGGCGGTTGATGTTGCCCAGTGCTCCCTGATGCTCCCCGAGGTCAATGGGGAGGGTGAAGCCGTTGCCGTCGTCCCTCACGGAGATGAGGCATTCGTCATCCTGGTCGTCGGCCTCGATCACGATGGTGCCCTTGCCCCGGCGGCGCTCAATTCCGTGCTTGACCGCGTTCTCCACCAAGGGCTGGACCAGCAGAGTTGGCACCACCGTGCTCAGCACCTCGGGCTCTATGTGATACCGCACCGTGAGGCGATCTCCGAAGCGGGCCTGCTCCAGGGTGAGGTACTGGTTCACATAGACGAGCTCGTCCGCCAGAGTGGTGAACTCAGCCGGCGTTCCGGAGAAGGCGCGACGGCTGAAGTCGGAAAATTCAATCAGCAGCTCCCGGGCCCGCTCCGGATCGGTTCGCACAAAACTGGCAATGGTCGTCAGGGTGTTGTAGATGAAGTGCGGGGAGATCTGCGCCCGCAGGGCCCGCAGTTCCGAACGCACCAGGGCCGCCTGCTGCTGGTCGGCGCGCTGGAGTCGGAGCTGGGTCGCCAGCAGCTCAGCCAGATCGCTCGTGATCCGAAGCTGGGCCGGGTCCACCTCACCGCCGTGGAAGGTGACCAGCGCCGCCACCGGCCCGTCCTCCAAGACGAGCGGCGCCACGACCGCCACCCGCAGAGGGCAGTCGCCGGGCCCCCTGAGCCGGTGCATCCGGACCAGCTGGGCCCGGCCGGTGTGCAGAGCCGCCACTATCTGATGGAGATCCTCTTCCAGATGCTTCAGGTGAAGCTCCGAGCGGCTCCCGGCGGCGGCTTGGTATCCCAGCATCTGGCGGCCGTCGTAGATCGCCGCCGCCATTCCTCCCGACTGGGGGACCAGCGCCCTAAGAACCTTCCCGGCCGTCTTCGCAGTCAGCCCCTGGCGCAGAGCCGAGACCGCAGAGGTCGCGAACGCGAGAGTCCGCAGGGTTGCTCGTTGCTCCACCGTGTTGAACGAGAAGGGGCGGCGGCGGAGCCGCCGCAGGACCACGGTAGCCGCCACGGCGGTGAAGCCAGCCTCCGCCAGAAGGAGCAAGGGCCAGGGCATGGCCGCATCATCCCTGGGCCGCGCTCGCTTGGCAAGTGACCGACCGTTCAACAGCCATTTGTGGCCGCATGGACCGGCAATCCGAGCCGCTGGTGTCGGGGGCTTTCACCTCCGACCAATCCAGTCTCTAACCTGCAGCCAGGCAGTGCCGAGGTAGGTCGTCCCGAGTTGGGGGGTGAAGGCTCGCAGGGCGGCGCCAAGCGGTTGGCAATCAGGACAGGAGGGCGATATGACAGTAGACGGAAACCGGATCGACGCGCTGCAGGAGGAGAACCGAAAGTTCCCCCCATCCCCTGAGTTCGCGGCTCAGGCCAATGCCAAGGCCGACATCTACAGCAAGGGCTTCGAGGAGTTCTGGGACGAGCAGGGGAAGGCCCGGGTCAGCTGGTTCCGACCCTACGACCAGCTGTACGCGTGGAACCCCCCCTACGCCAAGTGGTACCTCGGCGGGCAGCTGAACGTCTGCTACAACTGTGTAGACCGTCATGTGGAGGCGGGCCGCGGCGACAAGGTGGCGTTCTACTGGGAGGGCGAGCCGGTAGACGAGCGGCGCACCCTCACCTTCTCGGACCTCCAGCATGAGGTGGTCCGCTTCGCCAACGGGCTGAAGAAGCTGGGCGTCAAGAAGGGCACGCCGGTCGGCATCTACATGGGCATGTGCCCCGAGCTTCCCGTGGCCATGCTGGCCTGCACCAGGCTCGGCGCCTTCCATACCGTGGTCTTCGGTGGCTTCTCCGCGGAGGCGGTCGCGGGCCGGCTCAACGACATGGGTGCCGAGGTGCTCATCACTCAGGACGAGGGATGGCGCAAGGGCAACAAGGTACCCCTGAAGGCCAACTGCGACGCCGCGATGGAGCTGTCACCAACGGTGCGAAGCTGTGTTGTCGTGCGGCGCACCGGGGACCCGGTCAACATGAGGGAGGGCCGCGACGTCTACGCTGACGAGCTGCTCTCCGGTCTCAGCGATGATCCGGCGACCTGTCCCTGTGAGCCGATGGATTCCGAGGACCTGCTGTACCTGCTCTACACGAGTGGGACCACGGCCAAGCCCAAGGGGATAGTCCACACCACGGCCGGCTACCTGGTCGGCGTTGCCACCACCCACCACTACATCTTCGACGTCAAGCCGGAGTCGGTGTACTGGTGCGCTGCGGACATCGGCTGGGTGACCGGGCACAGCTACATCCTGTACGGCCCGCTCTGCAATGGCACGACCGGGGTCATCTACGAGGGGGTGCCCAACCATCCCAACGAGGAGCGCTGGTGGGAGATCATCGAACGTTACAAGGTCGACATTCTCTACACCGCGCCGACCACCATCAGGACCCATATGAAGTGGGGGCCCCAGTACGCCCAGAAGCACGACCTCAGCAGCCTGCGCTTGCTGGGGACCGTGGGCGAGCCGATCAACCCCGAGGCCTGGATCTGGTACCGGGACCATGTCGGCATGGGCAGGACGCCGATCGTGGACACTTGGTGGCAGACGGAGACGGGAATGATCCTGATCACTCCGCTGCCGGGCGTCACCACCACCAAGCCAGGCTCAGCGACCAAGCCGTTCCCCACCATCGATGCCGCGGTTTTCGACGAGCAGGGCAACGAGGTGCCGCCTGGTCAGGGTGGGTATCTGGTCATCCGCAAGCCCTGGCCGGCCATGCTGCGGGGCATCTACAAGGACCCCGAGCGCTACCAGCAAACCTACTGGTCGCGCTTCAAGGATGTCTACTTCGTCGGTGACGGCGCCCGCAAGGACGAGGACGGCGACTTCTGGTTGATGGGTCGGATCGACGACGTCATGAACATCTCCGCTCACCGCATCTCGACCATCGAGGTGGAGTCCGCCCTGGTGGACCACCCCGCGGTCGCGGAGGCCGCGGTCACCGGGCGCCAGGATCCCCAGACAGGCCAGGCCATCGTCGCGTATGTGACCCTCAAGGCCACGCACCAGCCCTCAGTGGAACTGCTTGCTGAACTGCGTGACCACGTCGGCAAGAAGATCGGAAAGATCGCGGCGCCTGCCAACATCGTCTTCACCCCGGAGCTACCCAAGACCCGCTCGGGCAAGATCATGCGCCGCCTGTTGCGGGATGTCGCGGAGCACAGAGCACTCGGTGACACCACCACCCTGGCCGACCCGGGGGTCGTGGAGGAGTTGCGCTCACGGGCAGTTTCAGAGGAGGGCAAGGAACAATAGCGAAGGGCAACTCGGCACAGATCCTTAATTCACCCAAATTTCATGGAGGCTTGAGAGTCATCTGATGGCTGCTAACAATCCGACGGCCGGCCCCCAGCCGGTCATGCATACGCAGGAAGCGACTCCTGCAATAGCCGATCCAGCCCCACTCGGGCTGGCTGGGTTTGGTCTGACGACGATGATGCTTTCCTTCATCAACGCCGGCATCATCGGCGCCGGGGCGACCACCGCCGTCCTGCCCATGGCCGCCGCCTATGGGGGGTTCGGGCAGCTGCTGGCGGGGATGTGGGCGTTCAAACGGGGCAACACCTTCGCCGCCACGGCGTTCACATCCTACGGAGCGTTCTGGTTCAGCTACTACCTGCTGGTCGGGGTGTGGGCCAAGACTGTCACCCCTGCTGACGCCAGCCCGATCATCGGCCTCTACCTCTTCATGTGGGGAGTCTTCACTCTCTACATGTTCGTCGCATCTCTGGGTGGAACCAAGGCCGTCATGGTGGTGTTTTTCCTGCTGTTTCTCACTTTCTTCCTGCTGGCCTTCGGTACGTGGGCGAACGCAGCTGCTGGTCATGGGTTGACCGCGGTCGGCGGCTACCTCGGAATCCTCACCGCGATCGCCGCCCTATACACGTCCTTCGCCGACGTGACCAACGCGACGTTCCGTCGGGTGGTGCTGCCGACCAACTGACGTCTCGCGACTCTTGGGGGGCCCGGCGCCGGCTGGCGCCGGGCCCCCTTCAACCCTCCGGTGCGACGGAGGCCCCGGACCTGTGCGGGCGCCCTTCGACGCCGCGCCAGAGTGGCCACAGACAGACGGCGGCGAGCAGCATGACGGCGGCCGTTGCGACAAAGGGGAGGGGTATACCGGCGCCGAACAGTGCCCCGGCAAATCCCGCCGCAACCGCGGCGCCGCCCACCTGAAAGGAGCCGTAGATCCCCTGCATCTGACCCATCACCTCGGGTCTCACCTGCCGTGACAGCATGGCCAGGCGGGCGGGGGCTCCGGTGACGGTGAAGATCCCCTCGAAGACTCCAAGGGCGATCAGCCACCCGGGTGAGGGAATAAACGGGTAGGCGATGGCGAAACCTGCTCCCGCCACCAGGCTCACCGCGATCAGCCAGCGGTTGTCGAGGCGATCGGCGAGCCACCCAGCTGGCCACGAGCCGACTGCGAAGGGCAGCCCGAACAGGGTGAAGGAGAGACCGATCTCAAAGTCGCTGGCATGGCGGGCGTGCATCAGGAGGCTCCAAACCGTGTCGTACATGCCGATCAGGAGACCGAGGGCGGCGGAGCTCACCAGAATCCCCAGGATTGCCCGGTTGCGCCAGATGGCAGACCCTAGCCGCACTGAGGCGGAGTGGGCGGTGCTGAGACTCTTGTTGGGGAGGGTGGCGGCTATGATCGCCGCCACTATCAGAGCGACCGCCGCCGAAGCCAGGAATGTCAGCCCGACCGAGATAGCGAATAGAGTTGACCCAATCAGGGGTCCGACGATCGTCCCCGCCATGTTGGCACCCGTCAGGGACCCATAGGCGCGACCCCGGCGTTCCGGCACCACCACATCCGCCACCGCCGCCATCGCCAGGACGTTGGTCGCCCCGGCTGCGGCGCCCTGAAGCGCGCGCAGAATGAGGAACCAGAGGGGGGACGGAGTTAGCGCGAACGCGGCGGTGGCCAGGGCGTAGACGACCTGGCTTCCCACTATCAGCCGCTTGCGGCCCAGGCGGTCCGAGAGGCGCCCCATCGGGTAGCCGACTAGAAGTCCGGCGGCCCAGAAGGCGGCGGCCACCAGGCCGATCTCGGTGAACGAAGCTCCCTCTTGGCGTAGAAAGAGGGGGAGCACAGGCAGCACCATGGTCGCACCCAGGGCGTCAGCGAAGCTGGCGGCTACCAAGCCATAGAGGGCCAGGTGTGCGCGCCGCAAATCGATCGGGGGCTGGTTCAACGGGGCTCCTCAAACGGATCCAGGATTCGGGCCTCGGCGGTGCGTTGGACCGCGGGCCGCAACTGGGAACCTTGGCGGCCTGAGGCCGCCGGTGGAACGCTCGCCTAACTCAGCACGAGGAATACAATACTACTGATAACAAGGAGGGCTCAAGTTGACAACGCCAATCCAGGTTGCTCTGCCGCTAGCCGTTTTGACCATTGTGGCGGGCGGATCGCTCGTTGCGTGGGTCGCCCTGTTTCGCCGTGCCGGAAAGGCCGAGCACGAGGGTAAGCAGCACTCCAACGTCAAACATTCGGGGGCCCACTGACCGTGGGTTCGCAGGGTCCTGTCGCCGCCCCAGACCTGGCGCCCGCTGGCCTCGAGGGGGTGGCGGTTGCGGAGACGGCAATTGGGGACGTGAGGGGAGAGGAGGGTTTCTACCACTACCGCGGCTACAACGCCGCGGAGCTGGCGGAGGAGCTGTCGTTCGAGCAGGTGTGGCATCTCCTTATCAAGGGCGTACTCCCTAGTGCGGACCAGTTGGCCTCCTTTCGCAAGCAGACCGCAGCCCTGCGTGAGCTTCCGGCTGGCATCGCCTCCCTGCTCCCGGAGATCGCCGGCGGCGCCGACTTCGTACCGCTCAACGCGCTGCGCACGGCGGTCTCGTTGACGGCGGACCGGCTTCGCCTCCAACCTGTGCTGGACATCGCCCAGGATGAGGTGCGCGAACAGGCGCTGCGCATGACCGCCCTCGTACCCACCCTGCTCATGGGGATGCTGCGCGCGAGCCAGGGCAAGGCCCCCGTCAGCCCCGACCCCGACCTCGGCTATGCCGCCGCCTACCTGCAGATGCTGACTGGCCAGCGCCCTCCGGAGGCTCACGCTCGCGCCCTGGAGAAGTACCTGATTCTCACCATGGATCACGGCTTCAACGCGTCCACCTTCACCGCCCGGGTGATCACTTCCACCGGGGCCGACATGGGCTCCGCGCTGGTGGGAGCCATCGGCGCTCTCTCCGGGCCGTTGCACGGTGGCGCTCCGTCCCGTGCGCTCCAGACTCTGGATGAGATCGGGACCGCGGAGCGAGCCTACGCCTATCTGCGCGACAAGGTTGAATCCGGGGAGCGCCTGATGGGCTTCGGCCATCGGGTTTACAAGACTGACGATCCGCGCTCGACGCTCCTCCGCCAGGTGGCGCTGGAGATGGGCGGCGAACAGGCGCAATTCGCGCAGCATGTCGAGCAGACGGCCCTGCAGGTGCTGAACGAGCTGAAACCAGGACGCCGGTTGTACACCAACGTGGAGTTCTACGCGGGGGTGGTCATGAACACAACGGGAATTCCCCGGGAGATGTTCACGCCGACCTTTGCCTGCAGCCGGACCGTCGGTTGGACTGCGGCCATCTGCGAGCAGGCGGAGCACAACCGTCTGATCCGGCCGTCCGCCATCTACGTCGGACCGACGCCACCCGTGCCGCTTCCCCCGGGGTACGGCTACTCCTGACTCTCGCTCCGGGAGGGACCGGGCGGGCCCAAGCGAGCCCGCCCGGCTGTTTTTCGGTCGCGCTCCGCAAAACGAGCGGTGCCGGCCGGTGGGGAGGTGTTAGGACGCTGCCTGGTAGCCCATGTCCACGATGTGACGGGCCAGGTCGTGCCGGTGAAGCCCGCGGCCGAACACCAGGACAATCTCCTGGGCGGGGATGGCCGAGGCCGATTCCTTGACCGGCTTGGTCCCCGGTCCCTGATACTTCCAGGCACTTGCCTTCGGAGTTAGCGACAGGGTCAACTGGTCGCCGTCAGGCGTCTTGATGGTGATCTGCCCCTTGCCATAGCTCCCGCCGCTGGACGTGTCGGATACGACCTCGCCGATGACATGGGGCAGCCGCAGCAGGGCCCGCCGGGCGGCGCCCGCCCGGTTGGGCTTGTGGGCTGCGGGGGATGCGTGGCTCGAGCTTGCCGCGGACACCGCGACCGCCCCTCCCACGCTGGCGAGGGCGGCCCCCGCCGCGACCGCGATACCGCGGCTGTACAACTTGCGCATGGATGGCCTCCTTGCTGTTAGGCCCGGTCACTCGGGCCAACTTACGAGGTGACCTTACCGGCGTCGCGGTGCCAGGACCTTAGATCCGCCTTAGAGATGGCTGGAGCAGCTACCGCCAGGACTCGACCAGATCTTGAAATACCGTTGGGTTCGGTCGCAGCTCCGCCTCGCCAAGATCTCTGAGGGGCGTCTCCGGGAGCCGCTCCCGGGTGCAGAAGTCGACCGCCTCCCGATTGATGTAGAGCAGTCCCGTCACCACCTCCCCGGTCCTCCGCCCCTCATCCAAGATGGTCAACGCGGCCAGCCTGTCGGTGGGATCGTGATCATCATTCAGCTTGCGCAACCGCAGGACAGATCCGTCGAAGAGTGGGACATCCACCACCTCCCCGGGCTCATATGAGACCGACACCTCCTCCTGGTGGGGGATGAAGTCCAGCTCCTGCAGCACCCGGTCGTGGTCCTTGAGGTATTGGTAGCTCTTGGTCGAGCCCTGGTGATCGTTGAAGGTGACGCAGGGGCTGATCACATCCAGAATGGCGGCACCGCGGTGAGCCAGGGCCGCCCGTAGGAGCGGCACCAGCTGGGCGCCATCGCCGGAGAAGCCGCGGGCCACGAAGGAGGCCCCCAACTGCACCGCCAAAGCCGCAATGTCTATGGTCTCCAACTCATTCACCGCCCCCCGCTTCTGCACCGAGCCAATGTCGGCGGTGGCGGAGAACTGGCCCTTGGTCAGGCCATAGACGCCGTTGTTCTCGACCACATAGGTGCAGTCGAGGTTGCGGCGCACCAGATGGCAGAACTGCCCCAAACCGATACTCGCGGTGTCGCCGTCACCGGAGATTCCAAGGTAGATCAGCTGGCGATTGGCCAGCGCCGCCCCCGTGGTCACCGCCGGCATCCTGCCATGCACGGCATTGAACGCGTGCGACCGCTCCATGAAATATGCGGTCGCCTTGGAGGAGCACCCTATCCCGCTCATCTTGGCCAGCCGGTACGGATCGACCCCACTCTCGAAGAGGGCCTTGACCAGGTGATTGGTTATGGAGTTGTGGCCACAGCCCGCGCAGAGAGTGGTGGCGAGTCCCTTGTAGTCCTCCCTGGACAGCCCCAGGTGGTTGGTCCTGACCCCGATCGCCATCAGCCACCACCCGTGCGGCTCGCAGCGACAAGGCGCGGCGGGGGGGTAGCAACCGTCGTCTGGTCCGCCAGGATGAGATCAAGCACGTCGGCTGCGAATAGGGGGAAGCCATCGAAGTGCAGCACGGAGCGGATCCTGGCGGTGAGCTGAGGGTCGAGTTCAGCGCGCAGAACCTGAAGCATCTGCGCGTCGCGGTTCTGTTCGACCAGATACACCCTGGGGTGCCGCTCCAGGAATCGGCCTATCTGCGGGCTGGGAGGCAGCGATCTGATGCGGAGGTAGGCCGTCGACATTCCCCTCCTGGCCAGTTCCGCCCTCGCCTCGGCGACGGCCGCGTCGGAGCTGCCGTAGGCGATGATCCCGACCTCGGCATCGGGATCTCCGTCCGCCACCGGCTCCGGCAGCAGGCCGACCGCGCCATCGAGCTTGCGGCGAAGGCGCGCCATCACCCTGGGGTAGACCTCCTCGCTCTCCGTGTACCGAGCCGCTTCGTCGTGGCCGCTGCCCCTGGTGAAGTAGGCGGCCAGGGGGTGTCTTGTTCCGGGCAGGGTGCGGTGGGGTATCCCGTCCCCATCCACATCCCTGTACCGCTCGAAACGGCTCATCTTCAGCAGGTCCTCTTCCCGCAGCACCTTGCCGCGGTCGAACCCGCGGTCCGGGTACTCCGGCGCGTCCGACATCCAGAGGTTCATGCCGAGATCGAGATCCGACAGGATGAAGATGGGGGTCTGCAGCCGCTCGGCAAGGTCGAGGGCCTCTTGAGTGAAGTCGTATGCCTCAAGCACGGTTCCGGGCAGGAGGATCGGATGCCGGGTGTCACCGTGGGACAGGGTGTAGACGAATGAGAGATCACCCTGCATGGTGCGGGTGGGCAGGCCGGTGGAGGGGCCGACGCGCTGGATGTCGACAAACACGGCGGGTATCTCCGCGTAATAGGCGAGCCCCACGAACTCCGCCATCAGCGAGATCCCCGGTCCGGATGTGGCGGTCATGGCACGGGCGCCGGCCCAGCCGGCTCCGATGACCATCCCCGCCGCCGCCAGCTCGTCCTCCGCCTGAACGATCGCGATCCGTCGGTCCCCCGTGTCGCGATCGACCCGGAGCCGCTCTGACAGCGCCGTCAGGTGGTCGGCCACCGATGAGCTCGGGGTGATGGGATACCACCCGAACACGGTGCAGCCGCCCATCAGCGCCCCAAGGGCCACCGCCTGATTGCCCTCCAGCAGAAGCTTGCCTTCGATCGGCGCAAGCTGGCTCACCACAAGATCGTCGCGCTTGGTCAGGCGGTCGCGAAAATACGCCCTGCCCAGGTTGATGGCTTCCAGATTGGCGCTGACAGCACTGGGCTTGGTCCGAAACTGCCGTCCCACGGCAGCCTCCAGGAATCCCTCCGGGATGCCCAGGTCCTCGGCCACCACTCCCACGTAGATCATGTTCGCCAGGTACTTGCGCATGTCAGGCAAGGGCGCGACCTGCTTGGCGAGCTTTGCGAAGGGCACCGGGTAGGCGATCATTCCCCGGTCGGCCACGGGCTCGCCGAACGCCTCCTCGTAGATCAGCACCCCACCCTCTTCCAGCCGATCCAGGTCCTGCTGGAACGTGGCGCGGTTGAGGGCGACCAAGAGGTCCGCCAGCCGGCGTCCCGCCTGGTGCCCCTCGGCCGTGGCCCTCAAGAAGAACCAGGTGGGGAGACCCTCGATGTTGGAGGGAAAGACGTTCTTGGGCGCAACCGGGATCCCCATCGCGAACAGGGCCCTGGTCAGGATGAGATTGGCCGACTGGCTGCCAGAACCGTTGACCGTGGCCACGACAAGGTTGAGGTCGAGCCCGGCCCCGGTTTCCATGGTCGCCTCCTCCTGCGAGCTGCGCATTCCCTGGCAATCGTAGCTCGCCATCGCCCAATCCCGGACGCTTACGGGGCGAGGTCCGGACCGGGGAACTCAGGAGGCTGGAGGCGACCGATCTGCCGGTATCGTTCGACGGTGATGGCTGGAGGCCCGGGAGTTGGAGTCGACCATGGAGATTGCCCAAGCGGAATTCGGAACGACCGGCATGAGCCTCACCAGAGTCGGCTTCGGAGCCTGGGCTCTGGGCGGTGGTGACTGGGCATTCTCCTGGGGCAGCCAGGACGATGAGCTCTCGGTGAGGGCGATCCAGGCCGCGCTGGAGCTCGGGGTCAACTGGATCGACACGGCGGCCGTCTACGGACTGGGGCACTCCGAGGAGGTGGTGGCCCGAGCCCTGGCCGGCGTTCCCAGGTCGGAGCAGCCCTTTGTGTTCACCAAGTGCGGGATGGTGTGGGACGCGGCGGACCGGACCAGTGAGCCGCAGCTCGTTGGCCGCCCCGAGTCCATCCGGAAGGAGTTGGAGGCTTCCCTGCGCCGGCTCGGGAGGGATGTCATCGACCTGTATCAGATGCACTGGCCCGCCGCGGACGGGACGCCGCTGGAGGAGTACTGGGGCTGCCTCTTGGAGCTCAAGAAGGAGGGGAAGGTGAGGGCGGTCGGGCTCTCAAACCATGACCCCGAACAGCTCGGTCGTGCCGAGGCGATGGGTCACGTTGACTCTCTCCAGCCACCCTTCTCGCTGATTCGCCGCGAAGCCGCTGCCGATGTGATTCCCTGGTGCGCCCAGCACTCGACCGGAGTCATCGTCTACAGTCCCATGCAGGCAGGCTTGCTCTCCGGCGCGTTCTCCTGGGACCGCGCCGCCTCACTCCGGCCCGACGACTGGCGGTCTCGCGATCCCGAGTTCAACGGAGAGCGTCTGACCCGCAACCTTGAACTCGCGGCGGCGCTGGAGCCGATCGCCGAGCGGCTCGGGAGCACCGTGGCCGCGGTCGCCGTAGCCTGGACCCTGAGCTGGCCCGGGGTCACGGCCGCCATCGTCGGAGCCCGATCCCAGGAGCAGGTGAGGGGGTGGATCGATGCCCCCAACCTGCATCTCAGCTCCTCGGACCTGGACCGGATCGCGGAGGCCGCCAGCCTGACGGGGGCGGGGCCGACGCGGCCCTAGGAGACGCTTCCCCCGGTCCTCTCTGGCAGGACCCTGATGATGACCCGCTCCTCTCCTGGGCCCAGGTGGAAGTCGCGATTGCCGTGGTATTTCTGTTGCAGGGAGCGGATGTGGTCGACTGCCCCCTCGTCGACGAACTCCGCCCGACCGCTGACCGTGAGGGAGGAGTAGGGGTTCTCCGAGTCCACTATGGAGATTGAAATTCGGGGATCCCGCAGCAGGTTGCGGTGCTTCACCCGACCCTTGGCGGTGTTTATGAGCACCGCCTCGCCGTCGGTGTCCACCCACAGCGCCGTCACCTGAGGGCTGCCGTCGGGGTTGGTGGTCGCCACGTGCGCGAATTGACGCCGCTTTAGGAAGTCGACCTGGGCGGGAGATAGTTTTTTGCTCATCCGAGACAACCTACCGGATCGCACCCCGACCTTGCACCTGCGACCATGGGCGGATGGTGGCGCGAGTTCTGGTGGGGACGTGCAACTGGAGCGATCACCGCGACTTCTACCCCAAGGGGCTTCCGGCCCGCGATAGGCTCTCCTTCTACGCTGGAGTCTTCCCGCTGGTTGAGGTGGACAGCAGCTACTACGCGATCCCCCCACCGGAGCGAACCCGGTCCTGGGTCGAGGCCACGCCGGCGGAATTCTCCTTCAACGTGAAGGCCTATCGCGCCCTCACATATCACGAGAGAGAGCAGGGGGTGGCGCGCGACCCCACCCCGGCTGAGGAGCAGGCTTTCCTGCGCTGTCTCGAACCGCTGCGGCAGCTGGGGCGGCTGCGCGCGGTGCACTATCAGTTCCCTCCCTGGTTCCGCTTCGAGCCGGAGAACGTCAACCGGCTGGCGCTGCTCCGGGATAGGCACCCCGAGGATCTCGTGGTGGTGGAGTTCCGCCACCGCAGCTGGTCCCACCCCGAGCACCTGCCACGGCTCCTCGATCTGCTGCGTGAAGCCCGGCTCTCCTTGTGTGTCGTGGATGAGCCAGAAATTGGCAGCGGCTCATTTCCGACCTTGCTCGAGGTCACCGATCCGAGGTTGCTCGTGATCCGATTCCATGGCCGCAACCGAACCACCTGGTACCGGTCCGGCGCGACCTCGGCTGACCGCTTCGACTATCTGTACGGGGAGGATGAGTTGCGAGCGTGGCGGGCACCGATTCTGGAGCTCTCCCAGGAGGTGGGGCAGTTGCACGTCCTCTTCAACAACAACCGGGCCAATTACGCGGTCATCAACGGACTGCAGATGGCAGCCCTGCTGGGCCTCGCCTACCCGCGGTCCGTCCCTGGTCAGCAGCTCCTCCCGCTGCCCGAGCGTTCCGGCCCCGGCGCTTGAGCTTCTCCCCGGATCAGTTCATCCACAGTTACGGTTACGCGGCGGTCCTGCTTGCCCCCATGGTCGAGAGCACCGGTGTCCCCTTTCCCGGCGAGACGACCCTCATCCTGGCGTCCGTGTACTCGGCCGACACCGGGCGTCTCAGCCTTCCCCTCGTGATCGCGCTGGCCGCCGTGGGCGCAATCCTGGGGGACAACTTCGGCTACGGGGTGGGGAGGTGGCTCGGACGGGGCCTGCTCGAGCGTTGGGGTAGCCGGGTCGGGCTCGACCACAGGCGCGTGCTGCTGGTGGACCGCTTCTTCGCGCGCCGGGGAGCGCTGGCGGTATTTGTCGCCCGGTTCCTCTCGGTACTGCGCACCTTCGGCGCGATCCTGGCCGGCGCCGGCAGGATGCGCTACCGCACCTACCTGGTCTTCAACGCGCTCGGAGGGATGGCCTGGGCCACCGCCTACGGTCTACTGGGTTTCGAATTGGGCCGGGCCTACAGCCGCCTCAGCGGCGCCATTGGAACCGCCGCCCTCGCGCTCGCCGCGCTGGTCGTGATCGCGTTCCTGGGGGCCCTGTTTCTCTTCCGTAGACCCCTGGAGCGCTGGGCGCTGGGAGATCTTGACGAGCTTCAAGAAGGGCCGCGCTGAGATCCGGGGATGGCTTGCCGATGGGGAGTCAACTGGCCGCGGTGTTGACCGCCGCCACCTGGCGTGGGGTCCTGCCGAGGCGGCGCAGAGGCCGGACCCTCCCCTCGGATCCGGCCACGACCAGCAGCTGGTCGGCGGTCAGAGCGGGGGAGAAGAAGTGCCCCTGAAGGCGTGCCTCCGGGCACAGCTGGGTCAGCAGGCGGGCCTGCTTGGAGGTCTCGACCCCCTCCACGATCACCTCCAGGCGGAGCGCCCTGCCCAGGTCGATCACGCTCTGGACGACCGCCGCCGCGGTCTGATCGACTGTGAGCCGGTGCACGAAGGATTGATCTATCTTGATCACGTCCACCGGCAGGAGCTGGAGCTGGGCCAGCGAGGAGTTGCCCGTGCCGAAGTCGTCGATCGCTATGCGCGCGCCCAGACGGCGCAGGGTGCTCAGCCTGGCGATGGCAGCCCGCGGGTCGCTGGCGATGGTGCTCTCCGTGACCTCCAGCACCAGCTGCTCAGGAGCCAGGCCGGCGGCGCTGAGGGCGACCTCCACATCCGCCACCAGAGAGTCCTCCTGAAGCTGCCGTGCCGACAGGTTCACGGCCATGGTGAGGGGCTGAGAGTCGCCGAGGGCGCGGTGCCAGTTGGCGAGCTGGCGGCAGGCCTCGTTGAGCACCCAGCGTCCCAGGGGGATGATTAGCCCGGTCGCCTCCGCCACCGACACAAAGGCGTCGGGCAATACCAGTCCCTCCTCGGGATCGGCCCAGCGCAGGAGGGCCTCAACTCCGATCAGGGTCTGTTCCTTGGCCGCCACGATGGGCTGGTAGTGCAGCCGCAGCTCGTCGCGTTCAAGGGCGCGCCGCAGCCCGCTCTCCACATGCATCCTTCTCACCGCGCGCTGGTGCAGGAAGTCTTCGAAGACCACATGGCCGCCCTTGCCATCGCCCTTGGCGGCATACAGGGCGATGTCGGCATTGCGGAGCAGGACATCCGGGTCGGTCGCCTCCTCGCAGGTGACCACGCCGATGCTGGCGGTCACCCTGACCTCCTCGTGGTGCTCCAGCTTGACGGGATCCTGCAGGGCCGTCGCGATGCGAGCGGCGATCGCCTGCGCCTGTTCGGGCGAGTTCAGCTCCTCCAGGAGGATCGCGAACTCGTCGCCCCCGAGCCGGGCGAACGTGTCGCCCGGGCGCAGGCACATCTTCACCAGCCTGGTGACCTCGAGCAGGGCGGCGTCGCCGGCGGCGTGGCCGTAGCTGTCGTTGATGTTCTTGAAGTCGTCCAGGTCCAGAACCAGAAGCCCGAGCGGGAGCCGGCTGCGCCTGGCATGGAGGGCGTGCTCGATCCGGTCGCGCAGCAGCAGACGGTTCGCCAACCCCGTGAGGGGGTCGTGGAGGGCCTGATGGCGCAGGCGGTCCTCGAGCGCTTTGCGCTCGGTCACGTCCCGCGCGGTGAGCACGATGGCGCGTACGTCGGGATCCTGAAGCAGGTTGGTCGCCTGCACCTCCAAGAGGCGCCAAGCCCCGTCCTCCTGCCTCACCCTGAGATCCGGCATGGGCACGGTGCCAGAGGTCCGGGCGGCTTCCCCGACCGCCACCTGGAGCCGGCGCAGATCCTGGGGATGCATCGACTCGCTGTCCGCGCCGAGTTGCCGGGAACGTAGCGGGCGCCCCAGGAACGCCTCGACAGAGGGGCTGACGTAGGTGATGTCACCGCTCTCGCTGGTGGCTATCACCAGGTCGGTCGAGTTCTGCACCAGGGCGCGAAAGCGGGCCTCGCTCTGGCTTATGTTGAGCGACAGCTCACACCGTGCCAGAGCCATCCAGGCCTGGGTGACCAGGATTCGATATGCGTCCCGCAGTTCAGCGGAGAGCGGCTTTGGGGTGGCCAGCAGGAAGGAACCGCGTGCCTCCCTGCTGGGGCTCAGGGGGACCACCAGGAGGCAGTCGTCACCTGCCGCGAAGCGCAACGCCGACCGGATCTGGAAGGCTGCCTCGGGACGGTGTTCAAGCGACGCCGTTCCCAGGATCACCTTCAGCGCCGAGTCGGGGATCGAGGCGGGGTCCACTCTCACTGGTGGCAGGGGCTGTCCCCGAACTCCCACCGGGGGGCAGATCGTGAGGACACTGCCGGAGAGCCGTGCCACCGCCACCTGCAGGGACGGCAGGTCAGACGCCAGCTCCTGGGCCGCGCGCACCGCCGTCCTCAGAATCGCCTCGGGGGTAGGGGAAGAGGCGAGCCGCAGGCCGGACCCGCTGAGATGCTGAGCTCGTGTCAGCACGTCCTGATGGCGGTCCACTGCGGAGCGCAGGAGCTGGCCCACGGCAACTGCCAGGAGCAGGCCGGCTCCCCCCAGGATGAGCGGTGGCCAGAATGGGTGGCGCCGGTAGTGCACATCCATCAGCCAGACCAGCGCTAAGTACGGGCCGGCGAACTCCAGAAAGACCAGCGACGCGGTCCTGCGGCTGGCGTAGAGGGCTCGCATGGTGGCGCCGGTGCCCATCATGCCCAGCGCATATTCCGGGTTTACCAGGCCCATTGCGACGGCGAAGAGGGCGGGCAGGCAGAGGAGCTCCACGACCCAGCTGAACTTCCCCCGGCGGTAACCCGTCACCCAGGCAATGCCGAGCCAGGCTGCCCCTCCGGCGCTTAGAAGGGCCTGATAGGGGTCGGCGCGCGGGAGCAGCGCGGTCGCGACCAGGGCCACCGCCAGGGCGAGAAGGGCCATCCCCAGGAAGGTCCATCGCACCAGGGACAGGAGGTCCGCTGGTGGGCCCAGCTCCCGGCCCTTGACCGCATCCGCGGCCGCCTTGGTGCCACCTGTGTTGATGGACGCGCCTCCACTTCCCAGATCGAAGGGACGACGGCTCGGCGCCTCCCTGTGAAACTCTGACTCAGCGGAGCGAGAATCACGGTCGCAACCATGCGACGACGGCTGACGGATGCGTGACCATGGCCTCCCGGGCCAGGGATCAGGCGGCTGGTCGGTTGTCCCGGCGCAGCAGGCCGCCCGCGAGCTGGATGGCCGCCCGCCTCCTCGACAGCTGATAGAGATCAGCGGCCCGGCGGAGGGCCAGGAGTTCCTCCGCGTTCAGCTCGATCTCCGCAGCGGCGACGTTGGCCTCCAACTGGGCCACCGATTTGGCGCCGGGGATCACGATCACTTGCGGCTGGGCGATGAGGTAGGCCAGAGATATCTGGGAGGGTGTTACCGACCTGCCTGCGGCGATCTCCAGCAGGGTCTCCAGCAGCGGATGGGCCGCCGTCATCCCCTCGTCGGTGAAGAGCCAGCTTGTCCTGCGCAGTCCCGCTGGGATCTGCCCACTGTGGTATTTCCCGCTCAGCGCTCCCTGGGCCAGCGGGCTGTAGGCGATCACGATATGGCCGGTTCGCTGTGCGTAGGCCACCAGCTCACGCTCCGGCTTGCGCTGGAGAAGGTTGTAGCGGACCTGGTTGGAGACGATTGGGGATCCCAGGGCACGTTCGGCCCTCCGCCACCGGGACAGCGAGAAGTTGCTGACCCCGACATGCCGGGCGAGGCCACCCCGCAGGACCTGACGCAGTCCCTCCATCTGCATTCCCAGGGGCACCACCGGGTTCGGGAAGTGGAGCTGGTAGAGGTCGAGCCGCTCGCGCCCAAGCCGCTCAAGGCTGCGGTGGCAGTGCGAGACCAGAACCCCCGGCAGAGGCATCAGCGGGAGGAACTTTGAGGCCAAGAAGACCGGGCCGTCCCAGTCTCGCAGAGCGGATCCCACCAGGCTCTCGCTGGCGCCGTGTCCGTAGAGCTCCGCAGTATCGAGGACCGTTACCCCGAGCTCCAGGGCCCTACGGATGATCGCCAAGGACTCCTTGGGACCGAACTCCTCGCCGTATCCCCAGCCCCGCTCCCCGAACTGCCAGCACCCGAGTCCGACCACGGATAGCCTGCTTTCGTCCAGCTCCAGATACTTCACCACTTGATTATTGGCGATCTCTCGACCGGATGGACCGCTGGAAGCCCGTGGTGGAGATACGAAGGTTCCCCGGGGGAGCCCAAGGTCACCCGAGCTCGCCCGTGTCACATGTCGAGAGCGACTACGAAAGGACGTTGCCGGGAAGCTGGCCCGGGATAATCGGCGAAGGGGAGGGCGATGAGCGCGCCCGATCCTTGCCATCCGACCGCACAGGGAGGCTCCAGAGCCCACATGGATTACGTTCATCTCGGTAGATCCGGACTTCGCGTCAGCCCCCTATGCCTCGGGACCATGAATTTCGGTCCCCTGACGGCGGAGGACGACGCTCACCAGATCATGGATCACGCCCTCGAGCTGGGAATCAACTTCTTCGACACGGCCAACGTCTACGGTCGGTCGGTCCGGATGGGTCTCACCGAGGAGATAGTCGGTAAGTGGTTCGCCAAGGGAGGCGGCCGCCGGGAGAAGGTGGTGATCGCCACCAAGCTCTACGGTTCCACCACGGACTGGCCCAATGACACGTTCCTCTCCGCCCGCAACATCAAGGCCGCCTGTGAGGCCTCCCTGCGGCGGCTCCAGACCGACCACCTCGACCTTTATCAGATGCACCACATCGATCGCGAGACGCCCTGGGAGGAGATCTGGGAGGCGTTCGAGACTCTGCGGCTGCAGGGCAAGATCATCTACGCGGGTTCTTCCAACTTCGCCGGCTGGCACATCGCCAAGGCCCAGGAGCATGCCCGTCAGCGCCACTTCTTGGGACTCGTCAGCGAGCAATCGCTCTACAACCTCATGGCGCGCCAGATCGAGCTCGAAGTCCTCCCCGCCTGCCGCGACTACGGCTTGGGGTTGATCCCCTGGAGCCCCTTGGCGTCGGGAATTCTGGGCGGGGCTCTCCAGAAGCAGCAGGAGGGCAGGCGCTCCGACCAGCACAATCAGGAGAGGATCGAGAAGTACCGGCCGCAGCTGGAGGCCTACGAGAGCCTCTGCCGCGAGCTCAACGAGCAGCCCGCAGACGTGGCGCTGGCCTGGTTGCTGCATCAGCCCGGCGTCACCGCCCCCATCATCGGACCCAGGACCATGGACCAGTTCCGGGGCGCCATGCGGTCCCTGGAGATCCAGCTGAACCAGGAGGCTCTGACCAAGCTGGACGCCATCTTTCCAGGTCCAGGAGGGGCCGCTCCCGAGGCTTACGCCTGGTGAAGGAGGGGGCTGACGGAGTCCGTCAGCCCCCTCCTGCCGGTCCTGAGCGGGGCAGGCAGAGCCAGATCCCGCCTATCCCGCATAGGCAGGCCGCCAACTCCATCCCGCCGCGGGCGCCGAGCGGGCCGAACACCGCACCTCCAGCGACGGTGCCCAGGGCGGCCGCTCCACTTCCCACGGCGAGGTAGGCCGCAAAGACCCGGCCATGCAGTGCGGTGGGGGTGCGGCTCTGGATGAGCTGGCGGGCGGCGTTGGCTTCAACTCCGTTGCCGACGCCACCCAAGAGGTAGGCCGGAAGCACCAGGCTCAGGCTGGGGCCGGCACCGGCCACGGCGAGTCCCACGGCTGCCAGCAGCCCTCCGGCCCCGATCAGCGGCAAGCCCTTGAGCCGTGCGACCCTGGGCGCGAGAAGGGCTCCCGCGATCATGCCGCCGCCCCAGAACGACACCATAAGCCCGTAGCCGAGGCTGCCCCCGTGGAGGACCCTCGTGGCCAGGAATACCTCGACCACGACCGCCAGGTTCAGCGCGGCGATCACCAGTGATACCGGGAGCACAAGAGATCTGAGCCCGGGAGCCTCGGCGAGCAGGCGCAGTCCTGCCCAAGCCGAATCCCCGTTCTCACGGCTCCCGGCCTGGGGCGGCCGTCTCATCCTCATCCGGCACAGGAGGAGGAAGCAGCTGGCCACCGAGCAGCTGTCGATGAGCAGGGGCACCCGAGTGCCGCTCAGGAAGACCAGGGATGCTCCGAGGATTGGGCCAGCAGTCGCCCCGGCCCAGTGAGTCACCTGGAAACCGGTCAAGGCGGAGGAGGAGGCCTTCTCCTCTGCGAAGAGGGCACCCGCCAGGGCATAGAGGCCCGGAACCATCGTCGCCGCCGATGCTCCGAGAGCCACGCAGAGCACCAGGACCGGAGCCACACCCGGAACCAGGGCTAGGCCCAGGTCGAGGCAGGCTTGGATCAGGGCCGCACCGCTGAGGACGAAGACTGTCTCATACCGGTCCAGAGTCGCTCCGATCCAAGGAGCCAACAGTACGGCGGGAAGGGTGGTGGCCAGCCAGAGTCCGGCCACCACCCACCCTGACCCGGTGGCATAGGTCAGCCGAAGCACCAGAGCGACCTCGGCACAGGCGCCGGTTGCGGCCATCACCAAGGAGATGCTCAGAAGTCGGCGGAGCTCCGAATGGGCGCGCAGTTCCAGGCTTGATTGAGAAGCTGACAAGAGAGGACTCCAAAGAGTGAGTTCTTGGCGGTCGCTGCCGCCCTTCTTGTGCGCACGGCACGGCCCCGGAGCCCAGGGCTCCTCCATCATCGCGACGGATGGCTCGTGCCGGATCGGAGCTTCTGCTACAAGGGACCCGAAGTATAGCAATGGCCCGGGCCGAACATCACCATCAGCGGGGGCGCTTGAGGGATCGAAGAGCCAGGGTCGCGCGGGTGGCGGCTGCCGCCGTCCTGACCAGCTCCATGGGAACGGGGGCGGGGCGACCGTCGCTCAGTCTGACCCACACCCACTCGGTGAAGATCTCTGCCAGAAGGCGGGAGTCCGCCCCCCTCTCGACGGTTGTTCGGCGCTGCCCTCTGGTGCCCTGGACCGCCTCTACCCTGACTGTGAGGTTCAGCCGGTCGCCATACCGCGCGGGGGCGTGATAATCGACCTCGCTTCGGCGGATGACCCAGGTCCCTCCATGGGCCCTGGCCCACTCCACCCCGAAGCCGCTCGCCTCGGCATGACGGGCGGCCATCTCCTCCGCGTAGTTCAGGTAGACCGCGTTGTTCACATGACCGTTCGCGTCGATCTCATACTGGCGCACCGGCCAGCTGTCGGTGTAAACGAGAGGGTCCCCAGACACCGTCTCATTATCGAAGAGGTGACCCGGCGATCAACTTAAGCGACACACCAATACCCCACCGGCGGTTCCGTACCCTGGTGGCACGGTCCGCCATCCGGCGACCGCCAGCAGCTCTACTGAGGTCGTTGGAATGTCGGACCTGAGCTGGCCCTCTGACTGGTGGGGGCGGTTGATACCGGAGTGGCGCCCGACCAGGGACGTCGCCGACCGGCTCGGCGTGCTGGTGACCGCCTTCGGTGCCTTCAAATTCTCCAACTGGCTCTGGCTGTCAAACCGGGTGCCCGGCAAGGCCGCCCTGCTCGCCAACTTGCTCCTGCAGTACGTGGCCTTTGCGGCCTTCTTCCTTCTGGTCGCCATTGCCCTGAGGCGTCCCCTGCCGAGGTGGATCAGGCGCCTGAAACCGGGGCGGCTGCTCTACATGAGCCCGCTGGTCGCGCTCCTGGCCCTCTTGGTCGTCGGGTCGGGGATAGGCGACTCCATCGCCCGGGGCCATCTGCTCATCGATGACGCCAACGCGATGGCCGTCTGCGGCGCCCGGGCGATCACCACCGGCCACGATCCCTACAAGGTAGATGAGATCCCCTGTCTCACAAGCTTGCATCTCTCGCCCCAACTCGCAACCCCCTATAAGGTTGGACCCCTGGCCGGCGTCGCCACCTACCCGACCGCAGCCCAGATCGCAGCCGCCGCGGCGTCGCCCGACCACGGGGGCCAGAGGCTCTTCTCCCCGCTGGGCAAGCCGCCTCTCGATCCCGCGGCCATGGTCCCGGTCGCCAGGTCCCCAGCTGCCGTGAGGGCCATGTGGACGCTCCTGCCGATCCTCATCTTGCTGCTGGCGGTGGCGCTGGCGGCGGGGCCACTGTGGCCGGCCGCGGGGGGGCTGCTGCTGCTGACCTACTTCCTCAATGGCTCGGCCGTGAACTTTGCCGCCAACGGCAATGGCGAGGCCTTCGCCTACGTCCTGCTGGCGCTGAGCGTCCTGTTCGCGCGTCGACCGGTGCTGTCGGCGATCTGCCTCGGGTTGGCACTCGGGAGCAATGAGCTCGCTTGGTTCTTCCTACCCGGATACGTGCTGCTCTGCGTTGACCTCGGCGCCTGGTGGAGGAGAGGGGTGACGGTGGCGGCGACCGTCCTGGTGTCCACGGTCCCCTTCGTGGTGCGCTATCCAGACTCCATCACCGCTGTCTACAACACCCTGAGAGCCCACACATTCCCACTTGGATCCGGGCCGTCGGAGCTGATCCTGGGGGGCTTTCTGACCGGTCCCGCCCGGATCTTCTGGCTGCTGGCGACAGGGCTCGCTATAGCCGTGATCTTTCTTTGGGGGCTGTTCTCCTACCGCTGGCGGATAGGGGCCGCCGTGCTGGTGCTGGCCGGCTTCTGGCTCAGCTGGCGCAGCCTGGACGAGTATCTGGCCCAGATCCCGCTGCTGGCACTGGTGGCGATCCTGGTCCTCTTCCGGGATCGAGCAGCGTCGGGCGACGTCCGCGCCTCCAATCCTGCTCCGGGGCTCTCCCGGAGCGCCGCCGGCCCCTAGTCGGATCCCATCTCAGGTGGAGCGCTCCGCCATTGCCCCGGCCAGTGGCTCTGGCGCCTTTGGCGGAGCCGGGGGTGGCGCAGGCGTCCGGTACAGCGAGGAGGGCCACCAGTTCCAGCGACCGAGGATCACGACCACTGAGGGGACGACCAGGGTACGGATCACGAAAGTGTCCATGAAGACGCCGGCCGCGATGCCGAAGCCGATCTGCTCGATCTCGGAGCCACCGCCCGAGCCGCCCCCTGCGATCGCCAGGACGGCGAAGGTTCCTCCGAGCACCAGTCCCGCCGTGCTGACGGTGGTGCCGGTCATGCCCACGGCGCGGCGGACCGCCGTCCGCAGGGGCATCGCCTGCACCTCCTCCCGGATCCTGGTCATGACCAGGATGTTGTAATCCGAGCCCAGCGCCATGAGGAAGACGAACATCAGGAACGGCAAGAGGAAGTTGATTCCGTCCTGACCGGCGAGGTGGACGAAGATCACCGCCACCAGGCCCAGGGCGGCCAGGTACGAGAGGACCACGCTGAAGACCAGATACAGGGGCGCCACCAAGCTCCGCATCACCACCGCCAGGAGCAGGGCGATCAGGATGGCCACGACCGGAATGATGTGCAACAGGTCGCTGTTGGAGAGGTTCTGCACGTCGTAGGCGAACGGCAGCACGCCGAAGATGCCGCTGGCCGTCGCCCCCACCTGCTTCGCCACCGCGGTGACCGAGGTTCGGATAGCCGGAACGGCGGCCAGGGCCGATGCGGAGTTGTCGTTGTTGTGCAGCAGCAGGGTGGAGAACTGCACCGTCTGTCCGCCCGGGCTGATGAATGCGGAGAGGGTCCGATAGGCGTTGTACTCCTGGGCTGGCACCGGGCTGCCAGCTGGCTCCAGCTCAGGGAGCAGGCCCGGGGCTCCAAGGGACTGGTGCAGGCTGACGATCTCCGCTGGGCTCAGGTGGGAGGCTTCCAGCGCGCCGATCACGGACTTGAAGTCTCCAGATCGCTTGAGATCCCGCTCGGCCGCGGCCAGCACCTGGGGATTGCTCCAAGCGGAGTAGGGCAGCCGGAATAGCACGGCTGAGGACTGCACGTTGGAGGCGGGGAAGTCCTTGGCCAGCACCGCCGCTCCGGCTGCGGAGTCGGTGCCAGTGGGGGCGGCGGTGTTGCCGAATCCCGCCGTGGTGCTCGTCAGGTTTCCCAGTGCCAAACCCCCAAAGACGACCACGCCCGCCACCAGTATCCAAAGCGGCCGGTTGACGACTCCTCCTGCCAGGCGGCCATAGATCCCGGTCCTGGGCCGGGACTCCAGCTTGGTGTTGGTGGGCCAGAAGATGGCCCGGCCGAAGATCGCCAGGAGTGCCGGGAGCAGGGTCAGACCCGCCAGCAGCATCAGCCCTATCCCAATCGCCAGGGCTGGCCCGAGACTCTGATAGAGGCCGAACTGGGCCAGCAGGAGGCTGAGCAAGGCGGCGATGACCGTCAGGGCGGAGAAGGTGATGGACTCACCCACGGTGCTGACCGCGGTGACCACCGCCTCATGCGGCGTGAGACCTCGGCGAAGTTCCTCGCGCACTCGAAAGACCAGAAAAAGCCCGTAGTCGGTCCCGGCGCCGAGCACCAGCACGATCAGGATCACCTGCGTGATCACCGACACCTGGACGCCGATGTGGGTGGCCTCGGCCACCACCGGTCCTGACAGGGCGAGCACCAGGGCGGCCGGCAGGAGTGTCACGAAGGGCGCCAGGACGGCGCGGAATGCAACCAGCAGCAGAGCCAGGATGAAGATGACGGAGAAGAGCTGAGTCAGGTTCTGCGAATGTTTGGACGACTGCTGGCTGTCGATGACGGTGGGCAGGTCGCCCGTCAGGTAATAGGTGAGCCCAGGGACGCTGGCGGCCGCGAACCTATCGCGGATGGATGCCACCAGCTGCGGTCCGGCTCCACCGCCGAAGGCCGGAACCGCCGCTTCGATGAGGGCCTGCCGGGCCTGGCCATTGGGAGAGGTGCCGAGATCCCGCACCACCCTGACCTTGGGCAACTTGGCAATCTTCGCCTCGAACCGCGTGATCGCAGCCTGCTCCTCAGCGGTCAGGGGACCGTGGGCACTGACCGCCACCAGGGTGGAAGCTGCCAGGTTCGAGTTCTGAAAGGGGCTGGCCAGCTGGGCGGCCCTCATGCTCGGGGCACTGCTGGGCAGGAAGGCGGAGTTGCTGTCCTTGCTCACCGAGGCCAAGCTGGGCAGGACATGCACCAGAACCACCGTCAGAACTATCCATGCGACCACGACAGCAAATCGGAAGCGGACCGCGAAACGTCCCAGGCTCGCGAAGAACGATCTCAAGTTGGCTGGCCTCCGTCTGAGGTGTGGTCCATCGGCTCTCGTTCTGGGGAAGGCTCTGCCGCCACCAGCAGGCGCAGCGTGGCGACCAGCTCCGAGAGCTCGGCGTCCCCAAGCGGGCGCAGCAGCTCGGCCACACCGCGCTGCACCAGGCTGCGGACCTCCTGGGCCATTGACCGTGCCCTCGGCGTCAGATCGATCACCACGGCCCGCCTGTCGTTGGGCGCGGTGCGACGCTGAACCCAGCCGTGGTCCACCAGGCGGTCCACCAGCTCGGTCGCGCTGCTGGGGCTGATCGAAAGCTTCCGGGCCAGCTCACTCATGGCGACCGGCCCCTCGTGCAACACCGCCATGATCACCGCTCGCTGGTTTGGGGTTACGGTGGCGATGGCCGCCGCAACCCCCGCCGGGGCGTCTTGCAACCGGGCGGCGACCGATCCCTTCACCCGCAGGCTCAACTCCCATTGCAGCCTGGTGAACTCGGCTGCCAGCCTGGCGCGACGGTCGTCCTCTGGCTCCGGGTGGTTGTCGCTAAGTTTCGGCATCCGAACCATACGCATGGATGATAGTCATATATCCGAACCTATGGCCGGTTTGAGGTGGGGCGCTGAGCCGGGTTCGCTCACAGGCCGTAAGACGGGCGGCTATACTCGCCTCGGGAGATGACTCCCAGGTTAGGGGTGCGCCGACAGGGCGCTGAGAGGCACGTGCCAACCCTGAAGACCGGATCTGGTTAGTACCAGCGTCGGGAAGCCTTGCCCTGTCGGCCCAGTCCACCACATCGGTGCAGGGAGGCAGTCATGGCTCAAGCGATCGAGACTGGTGCCGCGTTGGAAGCCGGTCAAGGCATCCCAGAGAGTGACGATGAGTTCCTCAAGGTGGAGCTGCGGGGGCTGGAGCCTGTCCCGGCGCAGCGCCGTCACGGCCGGCCGAGGGAGCTGTTCTTCATCTGGGCGGGAGCGCTGTCCGACTTCTTCTCGCTGTTCGCCGGGGCTCTGCTGATCTCTGCTGCCGGCCTTGGGTTCTGGGATGCCGCTCTGGTGCTCATCCTGGGAGCGGCGGCGGGCGGGGCGCTGCTCGGTCTGCTGTCCCTGACCGGCGTCAGGACCGGGGCGCCGCAGATCGTTCAGTCCAGAATGGTGTTTGGCCGCAGGGGAGCCACGGTGGGCGGGTTCCTCACCATGGCGATCGCCATCGGCTGGTTTGCCTACGACTGCGCGATCGCGGTGACCACCACCAAAGCGCTGCCGGTCTTCAGCGGCACGGCCGACTGGGTCCCGGGACTGCTTCTGCTGGCGATTGCCCTGGTTTCGTTCCTGGTGGCGGTCTACGGGCACCGCACGATCTCGGTCTTCCAGCACATCCAGGTTCCTGCCTTCCTCATCGTGTGCGGCGCTCTGGCTCTCTTCACCTTTCCCCACTGGGACCTGCTGCTGCAGAGTCACCTGGCATTGGGGCCGCATCTGGCGGCGATGGCCTTAGGATTCACGCTTACGTTCGCCCTGGTGGTTTCCTGGGTGACCTACGCCGCCGATTACTCCAGATACCTTCCCACCAACTCCCGTCCCGCCAGGGTCGCCTGGGCCAGCGGCGGGGGGAGCGTCGCCAGCCTGGTTGCCTGTGGGCTCCTGGGGGCCGCCATTCAAACCGCCTCCCCTGGGCGGCTGCTCCCCAACCTGATCGTCGCCTCGGTGCCGGTCGCGTTCGCCTACTGCTTTGCCGGCTTCATCATCCTGGCCGAGCTCAGCTCCAATTACCTCAACGTCTACTCCGCCGCCCTCTGCGCGCTCGCCATCGGGATCCGCATGCGCCGCTGGATGGCGGCGACGGTGGTGGGTGTCCTGGGTGGGCTCATCGCCGCTCTGGTGCTGTTCGCGGGCAGCGGATTCCAGGGCAATTACGTGAACTTCCTCACCATCACCTATGTGTGGTTCCCCGCTTGGGCGATGGTCGTCATTCTGGACGGCTACCTGGGTATCCGCCGAGCCGACCCCGGCCAGCTGGTGAACCCACGCGGGTACTGGTTCTCCAAGGGTGTGCGCTGGCCGATGATGGCCGCTTTCCTGATCGGAACGCTGGCGACGGTGGCGTTCTTCAACGAGCCTCCACCGCCGGGCGAGTGGGGCTTCGTGTCGCCGCTCGCGCATTGGCTGTTTCTCGGGCAGCCGGCTGACATCAGCGGCTTCATCGGGGTCGCCGTCACCACTCTCGCCTACTTCGCCTTTCACAGGCTGGAAGGCCTAGGCCACGGGCCTCAGCTCGCCGGGGCCGACTCTCGATGATCGTCTCCGCGGCGGGACCCAGGCGGACCATCGCCGCCACGGTGGCCACCACCGACAGTGGGGGCGGTGCGGGCATCCAGGCGGATCTGAAGAGCTTCGCCGCCCTCGGCGTCTTCGGCGTCAGTGTGGCGGTCGCCCTGACCGCTCAGAACACGGTCGGGGTGCTCGCGGTCCACGGCCTCCCTGTCGAGTTTGTGGTGGCCCAGTTTGAGGCGATAGACCAGGACCTCAGGCCGCAGGCGGTCAAGACCGGGATGCTCTTCACCGCGGCCCACATCGAGACCGTCGCCGCCAGGCTTCAGCACCTGCGCTGGGGGCCGCTCGTGGTTGATCCGGTGATGATCGCCAAAAGTGGCGATGTGCTCTTGGAGAGGGACGCGATCTCGGTGATGCGAGACAGGCTGCTCCCCTTGGCGGCGGTGGTGACCCCCAACTGGCCCGAGGCGGAGGCGCTTACAGGAATTGCTGTCGACTCCGATGAGGCCGCGGTGGCCGCCGGGCGGGCCATCCTTGAGATGGGTGCCGAGATGGTCGTGGTGAAGGGTGGTCACGCCCCGGGGGCCCCCGATGACCTGATCGTCGAAGAGGGCGGGGTCACCGTCCTTCAGGGCGCAAGGATCGATTCCCGCCACACCCATGGCACCGGGTGCACCTTTTCGGCTGCCATCACGGCCGGGCTGGCGCTCGGCACCCCGCCCCTGGAGGCGGTCCGCGCGGCGAAGGCCTACGTC
>JAJYWM010000376.1 GCA_021791455.1 bacterium
TCGGTGCCCGATCCCCAACCGGGATTGCTACCAAGCCATCGTCGTCAGACCGACGCTTGGCTGCTCTTGGTCCACCGGGGGCGCCTGGGCACAGGAAACGCGACCACCCGGCGTTCAGGCAGAGGTTGCTGGCTTCAGCCGGGTGCCTTCGGGGGCACCTCAGACAAGACGCTCCGTGGCTGCGCCGGAAGGTCGGCTCCGACCCGTTCGAGGTCGCCGTCGACCGTGGCGGGGACAGGGCCCTTGGGGCGGAGAAGCTGCTGGTCGCGGTCCCGTATACGTGGCGAGGTCCTCTTGAGGTGGTCAATCGCGTCAAAATCTGCGAGTGACCCTTGGTTTGGCCCGCACGCCCGCCAACGGCCATGACTGCCTCTTGCTGGCATCCTTCGTCGATTCCGTGACCGGAAGGGAACTCATGGCCGACGTCGAGCCCATTCATTTCGAGCGCGGCTACGACCACGAGGTGGTGCGTGGGTTGGGCGCCTGGGACGGGCTCACCGAGGGCGTCACTTCTCCGTGCCAGGCCACACAGTGAGGAGATGTCGCCCTGCCTGCACTTGCCGTTGACCTACCAAACCCGTCCTCAGCCTTCCTCTTCGCGCATCCGGTGAGGCAACAAGGCTCGCCTCTCGCACAAGACCAGGTGGACTATCGTGGGCGGCCACCGACCTCATGGGTCGGCAGCAACACAGCCCGGCTACCTGGCATTCCAGGAGCTGCACTCGCCAAGGGTGCCCGTCGAGGCCAGTTCAACTCATGGCCTGCCGCTTCAGGCCGCACCATGGGCCTGCCTTCCCGGGCTCTCAAAAGTGGTCGGAACTTGACACCCGGCGGCCGTGGGGGGCTACGCTAGCTGGCGGGTCGACCCATTTTGGCGGCCCCAAGAAGATACTTGGAGGGCGCAGGTCGATGGCCAACAGCGTCTTGACAACCCCGGCGACCACGGCGGCGCCGGCAAATCCCTACATCACGGCTCAGAGGCAGTTCGACCAGGCTGCCTCGCTACTGGAGTTGGACTCCGGGCTGCGTGCCGTGCTGCGTGAGGTGCGCCGCGAATTCACGGTCAACTTCCCAGTCAGGATGGACGACGGCTCGATCCGGGTCTTCACCGGCTATCGGGTGCAGCACAATCTGACCCGAGGTCCCGCCAAGGGCGGGATCCGCTACCACCCTCAGGTGAGCCTGGACGAGGTCAAGGCGCTGTCGATGTGGATGACCTGGAAGTGCGCGGTCACCAACCTCCCCTATGGCGGCGCCAAGGGAGGGGTCATCTGCGATCCGAGCGAGCTGAGCCAGAAGGAGCTGGAGAATCTCACCCGGCGATTCGCCAGCGAGATCTCCCTCCTGATCGGTCCGGAGAGCGACATACCCGCACCAGACGTCAACACCAATCAACAGACGATGGCCTGGATCATGGACACGATCTCCATGGAGAAGGGCTACTCGGTGCCGGCCACGGTCACCGGAAAGCCGCTCTCCATCGGGGGGTCCGAAGGCCGGCCGGCCGCGACCGGCAGGGGGGTGACGGTGGTGACCCTCGAAGCCTGCCGGAGGCTCAATTGGGAGCCCGCCAAGTGCACCGTGGCCATCCAGGGATTCGGCAATGTGGGCAGCGTCAGCGCACAGCTGCTCAGCGCCGAAGGATTCAAGGTGGTGGCGGTGTCAGACGTCTTCGGGGGGATCTACAACCCGGACGGGCTGGACGTCCCCGCTCTGCTCAGCCATCAGGCCGAGCATGGCCGCGTGACCGGCTTCCCGGGAGCCAAGGAGGAGATCTCCAATTCGGCGCTCCTGGAACTGCCCGTGACCGTCTTGGTTCCAGCAGCCCTGGAGAACCAGTTCAGCCTGGAGAATGCGGCCAGAATCCAGGCCAAGCTGATCGTCGAAGCGGCCAACGGGCCGACCACCCCTGAGGCGGATGACATCTTCCATCAGCGGGGCGTGGTGGTGGTGCCGGACATCCTGGCCAACGCCGGCGGGGTTACCGTGTCGTACTTCGAGTGGGTGCAGGACCTGCAGTCATTCTTCTGGGAGGAGACTGAGATCAACTCGCGCCTGACCAAGATCATGCAGCGGGCCTACCAGCAGGTCGACGATCTTGCCCAGGAGCACCGGACCACCCTGCGCATGGGCGCGTACTGCCTGGCGGTGAAGCGCGTCGCCGATGCGACCGCCATCCGCGGCATCTACCCGTAGTCGTCCGGGCCGGTCTTGGGGGGCAACTTCCCCAGGACCGGCCGGCACACGGGGGAACAGGCCCCGGTGCTCGGCTGGCACAGGCACTGCGCGGTAACCTTGCGGGCTGCCTCACGATGGGCAGGATTTCCGTGACGAATGCCACGCTGCAGCCGACCCCCGGGGCGCATAGAGGACGTTCTCCGAGGTAGCGAACACACAGCTCCAACCCGGGGTCCTCTGCAACAGGGCCGCCAGGGGCGCCCCCCTAGGCTGCCAGACCAAGGTTACGTCGTAGTGCCTCAGGGTCGCCAGACTCGCAGAGCCCCCGTCGACGGCCTGGAGGTAGGCGGACATCACCTGGCGTCCCATCAGTACGACCTCCCCGAAGATGAACACCCGGTCGGGAGCACAGTCCCGACCGGCAGGCTGGCTGCGGTCGATGCGGTACAGGAGCCAGCCGGAACTTCCATAGGGAGCAAACACGCGCGCGCTGGGCCCGTCGCAGATGACCCTGCCCACCTGGACCGGATAGGCGGTGCCCAAGAGGTCGTTCTCCGGGCTCGCGAGCTGGTCGGCCACCCTGGCACCCGCAGCCACGACCACCATCAGGAGGACCAAGGCAACAAACCACACAGGCGCCGGGCGCACCCGCCGCCTGCCCAAACCTCTTGCTCTGCCAACCTGCTGGGCAAAGCCCTGGATGCCGTCGGCCCAGACCGGCAGGCAGAGTATCGCGAAGATCGGAATGTCCCTGACCGCGTAGAGCATCAGGACGACTCCCGCCCCCGCCAGCAGCAAGTCGGAGAGCCTGGTCCCAGTGGCCCAGCGGATGGTGAGGATCATCGTTATCAGGAGAACCAGAGCGGGGATGTTGGCGGCGGAGTGGAAGTCGGGGGGCTGCCACTCGTTGAGGCTCCCCTGCGCCACCGGGCTGAGCAACAACTTGGCGGGATACAGATAGATGCCGTAACCGTTGGGATTGACCATGGGTGCCAGCGCCGATGCCACCAGCGCCAGCAGCATCTCCCAGAGCGCGCGTTTGGGCAGGGCCCCCGGGCGCCGCAGGTACAGCTCCAAGGTCTCCCCTGCGAGAACGACCGCGGTCACGCCCAGGCCGATGAGGAACCCCCCATGCAGGTTGCCCCACAGAACGAACAGCGGCACCAGCCAGAGCAGCAGAGCTCGTCTCGGTCGGCGCCGATAAGAGTCGAGCATGGTGAGCAAGACGCCCAGCAGCCCGAAGGAGAACATCTGGGGACTCGGCCCCCAGATCTGCAACCCGCAGATCACCACCAGCGCCGCACCCAGGGCCAGCACCCAGCGGGAGCGGCCCTCGTGGTTGACCCGGATAACCCCCAGGAAGAAGCCGATCCAGGTCACAGCTGCGAACATCAGGACCACGGCCACCATCCCAAGATGGGTGTACAGGAGCGCGTCGATCACCTCGGAGCCCCACTCCTGGCTGATGAACGGGTGGGTGGCTGCGGTGAAGGTGAAGTAGTTGTGGAGGGGAACTCCGCGCGCCAGGATCTCGAGGCCGATGCGAGCGGTCCACCAGAAGTCGGGATCGAACTGTGGAGTGGTGAAGGCGGCGAAGGCCAGGATGAGGACCGCGCCGAAGAAGATGGTAGGGGGATCCGGTGCCCAGCTCGACCAGCCGGACTCTCGGTTGGTCACTTCCTTCATGGCTCGAGCCCCAAGTCTAGGAGCCGTGGCCACCTAGGGCGACGGCCTTCTTGCGACGGTCCGGCCGCACTTCGGTAACGTAGCGCGGGATGGCCATCCCCCCTGCTCACCTTCTCGGCTGGGTCGACCTTGGCCCCCTCAGCGCCATCGGACCAGGCCTCAGCCGGGTCTGCCTGGGATCAGAGGGGATCTGTCTCGTTCGCCAGGGCGATGCGCTGCATGCGCTGGTCGATGAGTGCAACCACGCTGGCGCTCCGCTGTCCCAGGGTTGGCTCACGCGCGGTCAGGTCGTCTGCCCCTGGCATCACTTCCGATACGATCCCGCCACCGGCGCTGCACTCCATCCCTCAGGGTCACAGCCCCAAGGACGCTATCGGCTCAGGGTTGAGCGCGGACGGGTCTGGCTCTCACCGCACAGACTCTAGTCCCCCAGGTCATAGCCCCACCCGCTGGTGAGTTCCGCCACGCCCGCCCCCCGCTCCACAGGGGCTCCCAGGCGGAGCAGCGCCGCCTCCACCACCGCGATCCCCTGGAGCAGCTCGGGAAGGTCCACGGCTCCCATGTGGCCGAACCGCACCGCGGTGGGCGCCCACTTGCCGATGCCACCAGCTATGGCAACTCCCTCCTTCGCCACCTCGAGGCGCAGGTCCGCTGGAGAGATGCCCTCCGGCACCGACGTCGCCGTGACCGTGGCCCCCAGAACCTCCTCGTTGGCCATGGGGTTGAGCCCGATCGCCCGCAGGCCCCGCCGGGTCGCGCGTGCCATCCGGCGGTGGCGCCGGAAACGGGCCTCCCAGCCCTCCTCCATGGCGATGTCCATGGCGGCCCCGCCGGCGATGATCATGTTGGTCGGCAGCGTCGCAAAGTACTTCCCCACCGAGTCCCCCATGGTGGCCTCCCAGTTGAGCCAGTCGAGGAAATAGCTGCGGCACCCAGGCCTGGCGCGGCGGACCTCCAGGGCTCGCCTGGAGATGGCCAGCAGCGCAAGCCCCGGTGGCATCCCCAGCGCCTTCTGGGACGCGGTGACCACTACGTCGATGCCCGTTTCGGACATGTCTACCGGCATCCCGCCTACCGTGGCCACGGCGTCCAGGATCATGGTGACCCCCTGCTCACGGGCGATCCTGCCGTACTCCCGGAACGGAGCCATGACCCCGGTCGCCGTGTCAACGTGGGTAGCGGTCATCACCCTGGCGCCGGATCGGCGCAGAGCCTCCTCCACTCGCTCTGGGGCAACCTGCTCCCCCCACGGCGACTCGACGACCTCGACCTCGGCCCCCAGCGCCCTGGCCACGGCCAGGTAGCGGTCGCCGAAAAGTCCGTGGCTGACCACCAGCACCTTCTCTCCGGGAGCCGCCAGATTCACGAGACCCGCCTCCAGGGCGAGGGTCCCGCTGCCCGCCAGCACCAGGATCAAGGCGGGGTCCCCGGGGTCCGCTCCGACGGCTTGTACCAGGCCCTCCTGAAGGCGGCGAAGGGCCTTGGCGGTGACCGGGCTGCTGTGGCTCTCGGTCGGTCGGCTCAAGGCCTCCAGGACCGGCTGCGGCACGGGCGTGGGACCGGGGATCAGGAGGAGTGGGGCGGCGTCGGTTGAACTCACTTGGATGACCTCTTCATACCGGGAAAACACCGTGATGGCGGGCTGGCTGGGCTCGCCTCCTAGAGCCGGCCACCGCCAGCCTCGCAATCAGTTCCGAGCGCAACTGGCCGGGATCCAACACCGCGTCCAGAACCAGGTCGGAGGCAAGGCGGAAGACGTCTATATTCTCAGCGTACTCGGAGCGCATCCGCTCCACGAACGCCTCCCTCTCCCCCTCGGGCAGGGCTGCGATGCGATTGGCGTAAACCGCGTTGACGGCTGCCTCCGGCCCCATCACCGCGATCTCCGCCGAGGGCAGCGCCAGAGTCGCCTCGGGTTCGAACCCGGGCCCGCTCATCGCATAAAGGCCAGCTCCGTAGGCCTTGCGCAAAACCACGCAGATGCGGGGCACGGTGGCGGAACTGAGGGCCGCGATCATCTTTGCCCCGTGCCTTATGATCCCGTCCCGCTCCACCGCGGACCCGATCATGAACCCCGGCACGTCGGCCAGAAATATCAGGGGTATCCCGAAGGCATCGCAGAGG
>JAJYWM010000211.1 GCA_021791455.1 bacterium
GAACCAGCTCGACCAGCCGGCGGCCCCGGCCCCGACCACCAGGAACAGGCCCGCGAACCCTATCGCCAGCCCGACCCAGACCCGGGCGCGGAAGCGCTGCCGATGACGATATGCGACCCAGAGGGCGACCAACAGCGGCGTGGTGCCCGAGATCATGGCCACGTTGTCGGCGTTGGTCAAAGCCAGGGACCCGGTGAAGCTCGACTGGTTGATGAGCACCCCGAACAGCGCCAGCACGGCGACCAGCCGCCATTGCTCGCGCGACAGCCTCGGCAGAGGGCCGTCGATCCAGCGGGCCAGACCGAGCAGGGCCACGCCGCCGACCAGGTACCGGATCACCGAGTAGGTCAGGGGGCCGCTCTGGTGCAGCGCCAGTTTCACCGCCACCACATTGACACTCCAGATGGCGGTCGCACCCAGCACCAGCAGGTCGCCAGACCCGAAGTCCCGGGTGACCGTGCCGGGACGGAACGGATGCTGAGTGCTCACACACTCAAGGTAGTGGGACGGAGGGCTGCGCCGGGAAGGTGGGCCTCGGGAGCCGCTCCCGCCACCCTGCACAAGCCGGCGGGACGGAGAGCGGGCTTAGCTCTCGCGGCAGTCCCGGACCGGTCAAAGACGCATCCCCGGTGCGCTTCGTCCGGTTGCTGGGGAGGTGATCACGAATCCTGGTCGCGGCGGCGCGCCCGGGCCATGAGCGGCCCTCTGGCGCAGGCATCGGAGCGGGTGCCGTCGGACCCGGCATCCCCCATGAGGGGCGCTTTCAGCCCCGGAGCAAGGGTCTCCCCGAACTTGCCGCGGGCCGAACCCTGAGCGGGTAGCCCGCTCTACGAATGTGCCGACGATCCCAGCGAGGCAACAGCACCTGGCCATGACCCGTGGTGCGCGCTGGTGCGCCGGCGCAAGCGCAGTAGTCTGCCCCTGGCCGAGCACACGATCAGAGACGGATGCTGTGGAGATCCAGCGCCAACAGCACCAAGACGAAGACGATCACGAACAGGTAGAGCGCCGTCATCGACCAGCGCCGGGGGTCGTCGGCCCGCCAGAAGGCACGAATCGCCCGGACGTCGAACACGAGGGCGACCGCCGAAAGGAAGACCCCCACCACCGGCCCTGCCCCCGCCAGGGCCCCGATCGTGGGCAACAGGAAGGGCATCACCATGTAGGTGAAGATGCAGCGCATCGCCGACAGAGCCAGGGAGAGACTGAAGACCCTCTCGACCTCGGCATCGCTGGGGCGGGGGTCCGCCTCGGTTATGAAGAGCAACCTGCGCACGGCGCACTCCGCCTGGGTACGATCGCGAACCGAAGTCGGGGCCGCGCCTGTCTGGTCCACTCCCAGAGGCTACGTCGCCCATCATCACCCTGTCCAGCCGAAGCTTCGCGCAGGATCGGACCGGCGGCACACCCGGGTCCAGGCATGCGGGGCGGACTCTCTGCGTCACTACCACCCGGCCGCGCCGACCGTGTCGAGTTCGCCCGAGAGCCGGCGCGGTAAGGCCGTCCCCACGAGGCTCAAGTTCCAGGGGCCGTTCTAACGACGCCCGTATCAGGGCCAAGCGCGTGATCGCGCGCGCTGGCTCCTGAGCGAGCGCCGCCGGAACATCACGGGCAGAAAGGCCGTTACCCATGAGTGCGCCGTGCCCTGCCCCTCATATTGCTCACCGTTCTGGCCCTCGTCCTGAGCGCCTGCGCCTCGCCAGGGCTTCACCCATTGCCGACCTCCAGCGCACTTCCCTCGCCAACGAGCTCTGGCCCACTCCGAAGGCCGACTCCTCGCCGAACAACCCTGGCTGTTCCCTCGGCGACCTGGCGCATCAACGCGTGAGCATCGCCTTCGTCAGTGGCGAGCTAGGGCTGGTCTCGCTCGACCATGAGTCAGCCGCTGGCGTCCCCGGGGGCCTCATTCAGCGTACAGCGAATGGAGGTCAAACCTGGCAGACGGTGTACGTGACTGACCATCTCTCCATCCACCAGGTCACCTGGACCTCGGCCGACACGGCGGTCGCGGCCACCGCCTCGGGGCTGCTGGTGACCAGAAACCAAGGCGCTTCCTGGACATTGGTCCCTGGTCTGCCTGTGTGCAGCGTTCAGGCGCCATCTCCCGGGACCGCCTACGCGGTCACCAGCGCGGGCCTCTACAGCATCTCCGAGCCCAGCATGCGGCTCACGCGGGTCGCCACTCCGCTGCCCGTGGCAGGCGTCCACTTCGTGAACCGGAAGCTGGGCTGGTTGGCCGGTCCCTCCGGCATCGCCATGACAGCGAACGGGGGCGGGACCTGGCACATCCAACTTCGGTTCAAACATCCCTTCTACCAGGGTTGGGATGCATCGCTGGCAACGGAGAGTGGCAGCCATCTGGTAGCGACCTACGCTGGCGGAACTGTCAGTGGCAACCCGGCCATCGATATCTACGGGAGTGCGAACGGGGGACACAGCTGGACCCTGGAGGAAGGGGGTGGCTACGTCCCGGTACCTACCGGCCAGGTGCCGGTTGGGGGCGTAGACCAAGCGGGGGCCACCGACGGCCAAGTGGTCGCTATCGCGCCCAACAGGACGCTGTTGCTGGGAACGACCGAAGAGTCGAAACCGTCTACTCAAGCCTCGGCTCCCAGCCTCTGCGAAACGAGCAACGTCGGTCGCAACTGGATATGCCGGCGGTTTCCATTCTTGGAGTGGCAGAACGCGACCTTCGATGCGGGCTACGATGGTGAGATAAGTGCCGTCCGGAGCCAATGGTGGCTCGCGGTGGTGGACGGGGATCAGCTCGTGATCGCGAGCGGCGCCCACCAGGGAGCTGACTGGCAGGTAGTTGAGCGGATTCCACTGTCCCAGCGACCTCAGCTGAGCCGGTGACGAGACTGGACATTGGTCAGCCCCAGAGGCTGCCCCAGAACCGTCTGTGTCAATATTAGGATGAGGCAGACGTCCAACCTGAATATCTGAGTTGACAGAGGCCAGCGATCACCAGCCGAATGGTGCAACCTGTCCAACAGCCATTTCCCTGTTCCCCGCCGCCGAGAACTCTCTAGTGAAGGCGCAGGCCGCTGTCTGGGACAGGACCGCTATGGATCCAACGTTGCCAGAATGGTCGAATTGGGCGATCACATCAAGGTAGAGCCTCTGATAAGCAGGCGGTTCACCCTGGTCCCGCTGAGCGTGAACCACGCCCAAGAGATGGCGCCCATCCTGGGGGACCCCTCGATTTATGAGTTCATCGGCGGCGCGCCAATGACGGCGGGACAGGTCAAGTCCCGTTACAAGCGGCTTCAAGCGGGATCACCGGACCCGCGCGAGACATGGCTCAACTGGGTGCTGCGATCGCGGGACCAGCGCGCCTTGATTGGCACAATCCAGGTCACGGTCTGGCCGGACCAGGGCCGGGCCGAGATCGCCTGGATCATCGGCGCGGCCTGGCAAGGGCAAGGGATCGCCAGCGAGGGCGCCGCGCAGGTAGTCGAATGGCTAAGGAGCCGCGGGATCCGCGCGGTTATCGCCCACATCCACCCGGATCATGGCGCCTCCCAAGCGGTGGCCAGACACGTCGGGCTCGCGCCCACGGTGAAGGTGGTTGACGGCGAGGTCGAGTGGCGGGCCGACCTCGCGTGAAGGATTGTGGCACCTCCCCACAGCCCCCGGCCGAGTATGTCCAGTCTCGGGCCGACCACCTCGGCCGGATACTAGTCCGTGACGTGGCCGCCTCCGCTGGGACTCGCCGGGACCTGCTTCGTGGGCTTCGTCTCGGCATCACGGCGGCCCCCCAGCGGATCGGCTCCAATCCCGGCCAGCGTCAGCACCGGGCGGCCGCGGCTAAACTCAGCAGCACACCACCGAGAGCGTCGCGTCCAGCCGACGGATGCCCTGTGGGTCACTGGTGACGACGATCGCGCGGAGCCGGCGGGCCAGCAGCGCCACGCTCGAGTCGACAGTATCTGCGGTGTCAGTCAACCCACATAGGGCGCCAGTGGCTTGCGCCTCGGCAAGGTCAAGGGAGGTTACAGCAATGCTGCTGGACTCGATCAGGCGAGCCAGCCGCACTTGTCGGCCGCCATCCCGCCAAACCTGGGCGACCACCCCCGCGGGGACGTGAAGCACCCGGTCGTGCTCAACTGCCAGCTCCACCAGGCGGAGCATGAGCCGGTCGGCGCGCTCGAACGCGATCAAACTGCCGGCGTCGAGGACTACAGGCCGAGGACTTGACGAGCCCATTCATCCTCTGCTGAGGTGGCCGGCCCAGCTTCAGCCCGCATCTCCGCCAAGAGGTCCGCGAGCCCTTGGCGCCTCACCTTCTCTTCCATGGCTTGGTCGACCCAAGCGCTCAGCGAGGGCGCGTGACCATGGGCGACTGCCTGCCCCGCAGCCGCCAGAACCTCTGGTCGAACTGTGATGGTCACCCTGGCTCTCTGCATACGATCATCATACTGGCCATGGACCGTCATCGGCTACCCGCCTTGCATCCCGTCCACCCAGCTTTCCGGGCTCCCCCAGGTGCCCTACGCACTCCCTTCGTCTTCCAGATCACCAGCAGGGGAGATGATGGCGCCCATCACCTGGGCTGTCTCGCGCTGCATGGTCTGGGTGAGGTGGGAGTAGCGGTTCAGCGTTATCGCCACCCTCGTATGCCCGAGCATCTTGGCGGCGATCTTGGGGTGCACCCCGCCACCCAGGAGCAGGATAGCCGCAGTGTGGCAGAGATCGTGGAACCTCACAGTCGGAAACCGGCCCGGCGCAGCATGAGACCGAAGTGGCGCCGGATCAGGCGGACTCCTTCAGGCGGAACGACTGGCATCCTTGGCCGGAATTCGCAACTGGCTCCGGCTGACCCGAGAGGGTGGGGACCTCATCCGCTCCGAGATATCGGCCCAGAGTTTGGTGTCTCGGCCATCGGTGACTGGTGCACTCGGTCCAGCTCCCGGATCAGCGGCATCGACCCGGGCTCACCTTGGCAGAACGCCTTCGAGGAGACCATCCATGGCAATGGTCGCGACGAGCCCTTCGCTCGGGAGATCTTCAATTCCATCCTGGCGTCCTGGGGCCTCTACGCGGACTGGTGCCGCGACTACGATCGTCACCGCCCCCATCGCTCCTTGGGACGACCGACCCCAAAGAGTGGAGGCTGGGGGCCATTTTGATCTCAAATCTGCTGGAGGCGACTCCGGGAATCGAACCCGGGATCGCGGTTTTGCAGTTCGGGAACGGTTGTTCGCCAGCGTCCGTAGACGTCCATCTCGAACTCAGATCTGAGGCCTTCGGGCCGCCACCGGCCGCTGACGTCCACCACAGTTCGCCCGCGTTGCCGTCAGTGATGCCGTCAGACCTGGACCCCGGCTCACCCGGACGGTGGGCGCCACGCGACTGGTCCCTGGAGAACGGTACCTGCAGGGCTACGACGCCCCGGCTGGGATCCTCAGTGTCATTTGGTTGTCGCCGCCCAGTGGTCAGTCCGCTGGCGCCTGATCGCGCCGCGACCAGGGCCAGCGCCAGGATAGGTCTGGTGCGCCTCTCGATCTCCGCGAAGGGCGATGCGCTGAACGCAACGTAGTGCCGGACCTCGCGCTCACAGTGCTCTTGGCTTCCACGCGGCTCGTCATCTACTCATAACCCTGGTCAAGCCCTGACCAGCGAAGCTGTTGTGCCTGCCCCCAGCGATCTGGCCCGTCCCTTCCTGGACGCCGAGTGCCCTGTGCGAGCCGCCCCCGAAGATGCACACGCTGCGGACGGTGGGGCGTCGAGGGCTGCGGCGACTTCATCCTCCCCGCCGGTCTCAGGACCGCGGTAGGTGCCGAAAGTGGAGCCACCCACGTCGGCGTTGTGGGGATGAAAGCTGCGCCGGCCGTGGTATCGTTCCTCCACCTCCGGGATGCGCTCGGGGTCCCGGAGCCGTGGCGCCACCATGCTGCGCGGCCACGAAGGTGCCCGAGGGAGGGCGAGGATGTCCGGGTCCATCTTCAGCGGCAA
>JAJYWM010000118.1 GCA_021791455.1 bacterium
TCACCCCCAGCGAGCCCCGCACGGCCACCGACAGCTGAACTGGCCCAGGAGGCGGCGAGTATTTCAGGGCGTTGTCGACCAGGTTCGCCACCGCCCGTGCCAGCAGGCGTCGATCACCCCGAATCGTAGGACCGCTTGCCGGAACGTCCACCATGAGCTGATGGCCCGTTCCCGCCGCCAGCAGTTCAAAGGTCTCGTAGACCTCGGCCGCGACGGAGCCCAGATCCAGGTGTCCCAAATCGGCCTGGGCAGCGGACAACTGGGAGGCCTGCACCAGGTCGGCCAGGCCCGAGAGTACTGTCCCCAGACGATTTATCGCTCGGGCCTCCTGCGTCAGCGTGGCCATGATCTCAGGGCCGACTCCCATGCATCGTTGGGTGAGGCGGTCCAGCGCTTCGCGGACTCCCAACATCGGGGCTCTGAGCTCATGAAGGATCAGGCTGGCAGACGGCATGGTGGGCGCTTGGGGTGGGGCGTCCGCCTGGAACACCACGGCGGTCCACCCGGGGACCATGGAGAGTTCCCAGAGATGCACCATGGCTCGGGCGCGCTGCGAGTGGACCGCGGCGACTCCGGACGATGGCGAACTGCCGCTCTGCAAAAGCTGCTGGCGCCGGGCCTCCAGCTCTGGATCGGAAAGGAAGCCCCTCCGATCGAGGATGCGGCTGCCTACGGATCCGGTCGAGAAGGCTGGGTTGGCGAATTCGAGATGCCCGGCGTGATCCAGGACGGCGGCAGGGTAGGGAGCGCGCCAGATGATTTCGCTGGCGAAGTCGCTGATTGGCCTTGGAGTCGACGCGGCTGCCTCCACCCACTCGAAGTTCACAGCCGGGGCTCGAACTTGTAGCCAATCCCCCTGATCGTATGGATGAAGCGGGGATTGCTGCTGCTGTCCCCGAGGAGGCGGCGAAGGTCCACCACGGCGTTGTCGACCGCCCGGTTGTAGACGTCCGAGTTCACCCCCCAGACCAAATAGACCAACTGCTCCTTGCGGAGCACCGTCCCTGGTTGACTGGCCAGGGCCTGCAGCAAACTGAAGGCCCGCTTGGTGAGTCGGACGTCGCGCCCGTCAACCCGGCAGGTCCAGGTTGCGGAGTCGAGGGTGAGCCCCCCGACCTCGATCAGGGTCGGAGCGCGGGTGCCCTGGCGCACGAGGCGCGCCACGGCCGCCCGTAGAACGGACGGGTCCTCGTCCTTGCCGATGTATATGTCGACACCGCTGGAGTATCCGGCCGCTTTGTCGAACGAGTCGCTCTTGGCGCTCAGCATGACCACCGGCAGTGACTCTCCGGCCGTCCGTAGCGCGGCCACCACCTCCAGCCCGCTCATGCCGGGCATTGCGTAGTCCAAGACGAGGCAGTCCTGGGGATGGTGGGCCAGGTGGGCCAGACCCTCGCGTCCCCCCGCGGCCGAGTCCACCCGGTACCCGTCAGGTTCCAGGACCCGTTTGACTGCGGAAACGCTGAGTGGGTCGTCGTCGACCACCAAGACCCGGGCTCGTTCCGGCCCCATCACACACCCTCCCCGGACTTCCCTGCGATTATGCGCCGACACGCCCCGACAAAGACGGTGCAGTTGGGGTGCGAAATCGGGGCCGCCTATGCGCGTGGAGCGCGCATCCTGGCTGCGCGCTCGGATCAAAGCTTCCTGTTCAGGGGTCAGTGGTGACCCTGAAGGGAGGAACGAGGGTGGACGACGGGGACTTTGAAGCCCGCATCTCGGCTCTGCGGCGGGCGGAGCCGGAGGCGGTGGCATGGATGTTCGAGACCTTCAAGGATGACGTGGAGCGCTGCTTCCGCCGCCGCCCGCCGGAGGATCGGGCGGACATGGTGCAGGACGTCTTCGTGACCGCGATGACCCGTCTGCACTCCTTTCAGGGCCAGACCGAGGCGGTGTTACGGGCCTGGCTGCGCAGCATCGCGTTCCACAGGTGGCATCATCGCTGGGAAGCCGACCAGGTCAGGCAGCGGCACGCAGGGATGGCGCTGGAAGTGATGCTCGACATGAATCCGAGCCATCGGGCCTTCTCCGACCCCACCGCGGATCCTCTGCTCAAGGTGATCGAGCGCGATACGGTGGGTGGGCTCTTACGGCGCCTCACGCCGGGCCAGGCTGAGGTCGTGCGCGCGCACGTCCTGGAGGGAAGGACAACTCAGGAGATCGCCGCGGACTGGGGGGTGCCCAAGGAGCGGATCCGGGGCCTGTACAAGCGCGGCATGGCCAGGCTCCGCCACACGGGCGCTGGCCAGGAGCTCAAGGGCGCCGCCTGATGGCGTTCCGGGACCATGGAATTGAGATCATGGGGGTGCTAAGTTACATATCCGTAACAAGCCAGGTGGTTCCCTTGCTCCCTCTGGGTGGCGCAAAATCCATCCACCGGGGTGGGATCCGGTGTGGCCCCGAGGGGGAGGGGCTCCCGTGATGAGGGAGGCGGAGGAGTGAGGCGAAAGCTGGCACTGGCCGTTGGGCTCGCTACTTTCTGTGCGGCCTTAACGGCCTTTCTCCTGCTGGCGGTCGAGGCCGAAACGGGGATGCAGCGGGTCCTGGTGGCCGCGCGCAACATCCCCGCAGGAGAGACTCTGCAGGCGAACACGACCGACCTGCGCCCGGGTGGGGCCCTGGTGCATATGGGAGCATCGGCCCTCGCTGACACCTTCCCTGAGAGCGACTTTCGGAGCGTCCAGGGAGCGGTCGCCCTGGTGGACATTCCCGCCGGCAGTGTCCTCCTGCGCAGCGACCTCGTCGCGGGAGACGGGTCAGCCGACCGCCAGGTGACTCTGACCGTGGCATCAATGCCGTCCGACCTGGTGGCCGGGGACCGCGTGGATTTGCTCGCGGTCGCGAGCGAAACGGGGGGCGCAGCGGCGGAGGACCTGTGCGGTGCGGCGGCCCTTCCCAGTTGCGTCATGCCTCTGGCACAATCCGTAGTCATCGTTGCGGCGAACGCTTCCGCCCACCAGCTCACCCTGGCGGTACCCCCCTCGGAAGTGGCGCCGTGGCTTCTGCTCGACGCCACCCAGTCGATTTGGGCGGTGCCCGCCACTGGTCCCGCGTGTCCGGGGGCGGAACAGCCGATTTCCAACCCGGCGACTGCCCTGCATGCCATCGAGTACCCCAGCTTGGGAAGCAGCTGCAGAGATCCCGGGTCGCCGGGGTGATGAGGTAGCCATGAGATTTCCACCCTTTCGGCGCGACCGGGGCAGCCTCGGTAGCCATCTTGTTGACGGAGACGATGGCACCGAAGTGGCTTCGGGTCGGATCGTCGCTGTCACCGGCGCCGGCGGTGCTCCGGGGCGCACTTTCCTGAGCCTCAACGTGGCAGCTGCCCTCGCAGCTCAGGGGCTCAAGGTGGCTCTTCTCGAACTGGGTCCGGGCCTGGGCACCGTGTCATCCCAGCTCGGGTTGCGGGAGGATCGCTCGCTCTCCTTTCTCTCCCATGAAGCCCAGCTTCGAGAACTCGACGAGCAGCTTTTATTCCGCCACCTGCAGAGTCTTGGATCCCTCAGGATACTCACGGGACTATTCGAGCCGGCTCAGCAGCCGTTGCGAGATCTCGACTTCTTGAGTCGGGTGCTGGACCTGGTGAGCCGTCATCATCAGCTGACAGTGGCGGATCTGGGGCCGATGGATTCTTCCCTCACTTCCGCGCTGGCCCAGAGATGCCATGCAATCTGCTGGGTGGTGGCCCCAACTCCTGTGGGGGCAGACCTGTTCGACCGCGTGGTGCGAGCCTCTCTCGCCGCACCCCTTCGCGGCAAGCCCAATCTCGCGGTGTTGAACGGCGTTGGACCAGGAACCCTCCCAGGAGCGGAAGCAACTCTGCCGCAGCGATACGGCATGCCCTTGGCGGCGACCATTCCCTTTGACCGCCAGGCATGTATGAGAGCCGAGTACACCCACTCACCCGCGGCTATGGCCGGGCCGCTCAGAGCTCCACTGGCGCGGGCGGCTATGGCGGTGTCGGGCTGGGCATTTCCCTCCACCCCCCGGGTTGCACAACCGGACGCCCCGTCCCAGACCACATCGAGTCGTCTAATCGGGACCGGGTCGTAGGGTGTGAGCACCCCAGCCCTCCTCAGCTCCGGCGGTTCCCCCGACTTCGTGAGGAACGTCGAGCTGGGCCTCCTGCCAGAGGTCCAGTCGAAGTTGGCGGGACGGCTGGCCAGCCGTGCGGACCCTGAATTGAAGCCCGACGATCGGGGCTGGATCCTATCGCTGGTGCAGAGCGAGATCCAGGCCTATCACACGGCCGCGCCCCACCGTCACCTGCCGGTCCTAACGGCGGAAGGGTATGAGGAGGTGAAGCGGCGCTTGATCGCCCGGCTGGGTCCGCTCGGTCCGATAGCGGAGCTGCTGTCGGATCCGCTGATCGAAGAGGTTTTGATCAATGGCCCGGAAGAGGTGCTGGTGGTCAAGGACGGGGTGGAACAGGATGCCCAGGTGCGCTTTGAGAGCGAAGACGCGCTTCTGGCGACCGTCCAGCGCCTGCTGGGTTCCGGGGCCGCCCATATCGATCGGGCGAGCCCCATGGTCACCGCCACCATGGAGGACGGGTCCCGCATAAATGCGGTTCTGCCTCCCGTGGCGATGCCCATGGCCGTCACCATCCGTCGCCACCAGCTGGCTCGATTCGGTCGTCTCACCGATCTGTCCCGGGTCGGCACCTTGCCCTGGGAACTGGCTCCTCTTCTGCAGACTGCGGTCCGTGCCCGACTCAACCTGATTGTTTCGGGCGGGACCGGCTCGGGAAAGACCACACTCCTCCGGCTTCTGATCTCGGAGGTGCCCGCCTGGGAGCGCATCATCACGATCGAGGATCAGAGGGAACTCCACCTGCGCACCGCCCGGGGCGGGCGCCGCAACACCATATCGCTGGAAGCACGCGACCCCAACACCGAGGGGACGGGTGAGGTCACGATCCAGCAGCTGGTGCGAAATGCCCTGCGCCAGCGGCCCGACCGAATCTTCGTCGGGGAGTGTCGCGGCCCGGAAGCGCTCGACGTCGTGGACGCCATGGGCACGGGTCACGACGGGAGCGGGACCACCCTCCATGCCAACAGCGCCCGGGACGCCCTGCAGCGCCTGGCAGGGCTGGTTCGCCGGCACCCCGCCCAGGCCCGAGCCGACCCCGCAGCGATTGCCCGGGAACTCGCCGCCAAGGTCGACCTCGTGGTCCACCTGACCCGGATCAGGCGTCCAGATGGGGCGGACCAGCGAGTTATCCAGGCGGTCGGATTCGTCACGGGCCAGGTGGAGGGCGACCTCCCGATCCTCGAGACGCTGTGCCACCACAACCGGGCCAGGGGGACCTGGGAGTGGGACGTGCCCCGCCTGGACGACTTGCCTGCGAAGATCCAGGACAAACTGGACTCTGCCGGGGTCGCGGCCGCTTCCTGGTTCGGAGGGATGCCCGAACCGGGCGTCCGGGGAATGTCGTGAACCTTCCGTTTCCCTATCTGACGGTCCTGACGGTCATGGCCGCGGGAGCCGCCTGCCTTTGTGTGTGGGCTATGTGGACGGCCAGGGCCAAGGAGCCCAGCAGCATTGCGGAGAGCGTCGGCGAGTTGCGGGCCGGGACCTGGCGGTCCAGCTTCCAGGAGAAACTGCGGGGAACGGGCCCGGCTTTGCTCTTCGGGCTTGTGCTCGGGTTCCTCGCGCTGGCGGTATTGGGCCTACCGATACCCGCTGCCGTGCTGGGGATCCTCGGAATCCTGATGGAGCGCTCGCTGCAGGAGTGGCGCCGGGCCCGCGCCCGTGCCTCCTTCAGGGATGCCCTGGTTGGAGCGGTCGATCTGCTGGGGCAGCTTCTGCCCGCCGGTCACGGGGTGCGCCAGGCGCTGCAGTCGCTGGCGGAAGGAGGCCCGGTCGAGCTGCGCGGGGAACTGCAGACGGTAATTGTACGGATGCGCGAAGTAGATCGGAAG
>JAJYWM010000083.1 GCA_021791455.1 bacterium
CGACAGGAGAAGCCCCGGTCGTCAAATCGATAAGATCCTTGGTGCCCGCGCGGCTCGACAGGCTCCCCTGGAGCCGGTTCCACTGGCTCGTGGTCGTCGGCCTTGGTGTCTCCTGGATCCTTGACGGCCTGGAGATCCAGATCGCCTCCAGTGTTAGCCCGGTGCTGCAGCACCATGCCACGCTCGGGCTGAGCACATCCGAGGCGGGCCTGATCGGGAGCGTCTATCTGGCTGGTGAGGTGGTGGGGGCGCTGGTCTTTGGCCGACTCACAGACTGGCTGGGCCGCAAGCGCCTGTTCATCTGGACCCTGGCCATCTATCTGGTGGCCAGTGGAATCTCCGGCCTGTCCCCCACGCTCTGGTTTCTCCTCCTATTCCGCTTCATCGCGGGGACCGGGATAGGGGGAGAGTACACGGCCATCAACTCCGCGATCGATGAGCTGATTCCCTCCCACTATCGGGGCCGCGTGGACATCGCCATCAACGGCACGTACTGGCTCGGCGCGCTCATAGGTTCGCTGGGGACGATTCTCCTGCTCAATCCAAACCTTGTTGCGATCAACCTCGGTTGGAGAATCGGGTTCTTCATCGGGCCCGTAATCGGCTTGATCATCATCTACGTGCGCCGCCACATCCCCGAGAGCCCCCGCTGGCTGATGACCCACGGCCACCAGGAGGAGGCGGAACACACAGTCGATGAGATCGAGGCGGCCCTCGAGGCAGATGGAGTCCACCTGCCTGAGGTCTCCTCCGACTCCGCCATAGAGGTGACCGACCGGGGACAGGTGTCGTACCTGCAGATCGGAAGGACGATGTTGCGCGACTACCCCAGCCGATCCTTGCTGGGCTTCTCGATGATGGTCACCCAGTCGTTTTTGTACAACGCGATCTTCTTCTCATACGCCCTGGTGCTCACCCACTTCTACCGAATCGCATCCGACCAGACAGCCTTCTTCTTCATCCCCTTCGCGGCGGGAAACCTCGCGGGCCCGCTACTGTTGGGGCGATTCTTCGACACCGTCGGCCGGCGCAAGATGATCGTGTTCACCTACTGCCTCTCCGGGCTGCTGCTGGCCGTGTCCGCCGCCCTCTTCGACTCAGGAGCCCTGAACGCAACGACCCAGACGATCTTCTGGTGCGCGACGTTCTTCTTCGCCTCCGCCGGCGCCTCCTCCGCCTACCTCACAGTCAGCGAGATCTTCCCCTTGGAGTTGCGCAGCCAGGCGATATCGTTCTTCTTCGCAATCTCGCAACTGGTGGGGGGAGTGGGCGCGCCCTATCTGTTCGCCACCCTGATCGGGAGCGGACACAATCCTGGGCCCCTGACCATCGGGTACTACGTGGGAGCGACCGTCATGTTCGTAGGCGGTGTCATCGCCTGGTTTCTGGGTGTCAACGCTGAGAGGAAGTCCCTGGAGCAGGTGGCACGGCCGCTCTCTCAAGTGCGGCGGCGGACTCAAGCCGAAGCTCCGACCGGAGCCCCAGCTTGAACGGCAGTCCGAAAGTGCTCCACCTTGGCCGCGAGGTGGGCGGACAGGGCATGCTGGCCCGGCTACTGTGAGCCCGAAGGTGGGAACCGCACGTAGGAGCGGTCACCGGGTGGTGGTCGGTGTGAGCCCGGAGACCGGGTCCAGAACCGCGCTGACCTGGGCCTGGGAGGAGGCCCGGATGCGGGGCGTTGACCTCCTGGCCGTGTCCGCGTGGAGACCAACCCTCCCCAGCCCCGGCCCCTCACCACGGCCATCGTTCGCGCCTCTGCTTCCGGACGAGCTTCAGGCCCGGACCTTGGCACACCTGCGCCAGGTGTTGGAGGAAGTCCTGGGAACAGACCCGCGACTACAGTTCGAAGCCATGCGAGGAACCGTCACCCAGGTCTTGGCCAAAGCGGCTGCCGACGCCCAGTTGTTGGTCCTTGGGCCACCGCACCCGAGCCGCGCCGCCGGCCTGTTGGCGGGCGGCATAATGCTGCGGCTGACACCGAGGGTTAGGTGCCCGATCGTGGTCATGCCCCAGGAGCTTGCTCCCGCATGATCCGAGCCGGCCGGGGCCAGGGCTAGTCCACCCGCGGCCTAGCCCTGGCCGGCGAATCAGGCGTCCCTAGTATTCAGCGCCTGAATCCTCGCCTGAGCCGCCGCCAGACGCGCCCCTGGAACCCTGAACGGGGAACAGGAAACGTAATCCAGGCCAAGGCGGTCGCAGAGGACGATCGACTGGGCGTCCCCTCCGTGCTCGCCGCAGATCCCGATCTCCAAATCGGCCCTCGTCTGGCGCCCCTCCGAGATCGCGTATCCCATCAGCCTGCCAACCCCATCGGGGTCGAGATGCTCAAATGGGTTGGCCGGGAGCACCCCCTCGCTCACGTACCAGCGCAGGAACTTCCCCTCCGCGTCGTCGCGTGACACCCCATACGTCATCTGGGTCAGATCGTTGGTCCCAAAGGAGAAGAACTGGGCGTGCTCCGCCACCTGACCGGCGGTCAGGGCGGCCCGGGGGACCTCGATCATGGTGCCAACCTTGACATCGAAGCGGATCCCCTGCTCTCTGGCGACCGCCTTCAGAGTGCCTTCGATGATCTCCCGCGATCTCCTGAGCTCCTCCGCGTGACCCACGAGCGGAACCATGATCTCGGGGATCGCCTTGACACGGCGCTTGCGGAGCTCGGAAGCGGCCTCCGCTATCGCCCTCACCTGCATCTCCACTATCTCCGGGAACAGCAGGCCCAGACGGCACCCCCGCAGGCCCAGCATCGGGTTTTGTTCGCGCAGCTCCTCCACCGCGGCGAGCATCCGCTCGGCTCGCTCCAACTTCTTGCCCTGCTTCTTGGCATCCCGCAGCTGGGTGACCTCCACCAAAAGCTGGTCGTGGCTGGGCAGGAACTCGTGCAGCGGGGGGTCGATGAGCCGGATGATCACGGGCAGGCCGCTCATCGCCTCCAGGATCCCGAGGAAGTCGGAGCGCTGGAAGGGAAGAAGCTCGGCCAGAGCGGCTTCCCTCTCCTCCTTCTCCTGGGCCAGGATCATCCGCTGCACATGGGGCAGGCGATCCTGCTGCATGAACATGTGCTCGGTGCGACATAGGCCGATGCCCTGCGCGCCGAACTGGCGCGCGCGGCGAGCATCCTCGGGGGTGTCGGCGTTCGCGTACACCTTGAGGCGCCTCACGCTGTCCGCTGTCTGCAGGAGGCGCTCCAGGTCGCCGGAGACCCCGGCCTCGACGGTGGCAACGGCACCGGCGATCACGCGGCCGGTGGTGCCGTCAATCGTGAAGATCTCCCCTTCCTTTACCACCTGCCCCCCGGCCTCGAAGCGCCTCTTGACCAGGTCGACCTTGAGGTCCTCTGTCCCGGCCACGCAGGGCTTGCCCATGCCTCTGGCCACCACGGCCGCGTGCGAGGTGCGGCCTCCGCGCGATGTGAGCACTCCCTCCGCCGCGATCATGCCGTGGACGTCATCGGGATTGGTCTCAATCCGCACCAGGATCACCTTCTTGCCCTGCTTGGCCATCTCCTCGGCCCTATCCGCGTCGAAGACCGCCTCCCCCGTGGCGGCCCCTGGAGAGGCGGCTAGCCCCGTCGCCAGGACCCGCACCTTCGCATTCGGGTCGATGGCTCGATGCAGGAGGTGGTCCACCTGATCCGGCTCCACTCTGCCCAGAGCGTCCTCGGAGGAGATCAGGCCCTCCGCCAGCATGTCCACAGCGATCTTCACGGCGGCCGCGGCGGTCCGTTTGGCGGTCCTGGTTTGGAGCATGTACAGCCGCCCCTTCTCGATCGTGAACTCCATGTCCTGCACGTCGCGGTAGTGCTGCTCCAAGCGCTCCGCGATCTGGGCGAACTCGCCATACACCTGGGGGAGCGCCTTCTCCAGAGTCGCGATCGGTTGGGGGGTGCGGATCCCCGCGACCACGTCCTCGCCCTGGGCGTTGAGCAGATACTCCCCAAAGATGCGGCGCTCACCGGTGGCGGGGTCCCTCGTGAAGGCGACCCCGGTCCCCGAGTCATCACCCATGTTGCCGAAGACCATGGCCTGGACGTTCACCGCGGTGCCCAGCGTGTGCGGGATGTGGTTGAACTCCCGGTAGGCGACGGCCCGGCGCCCGTTCCAAGAGTCGAAGACCGCCGCAATCGCCCCGGTCAACTGCTCCCAGGGGTCCTCCGGGAACCCGTGCCCGGTCTTCTTCTCCACGATCCGGGCAAAGGTGTCCGCCAATTTCTCCAGCGCCGCCGCCGTCAGCTCCGAGTCGCTGCCAACGCGAGCGGTCTTCTTGGCCGCCTCCAACTCGGAGTCGAACAGCTCCGCGTCCAGGCCGAGCACGATCCGTCCGTACATCTGAATGAAGCGGCGATAGGCGTCCAGGGCGAAGCGGCGATCACCGGTACGCTTGGCCAAACCCTCGACGGTCTCTTGGTTTAGCCCCAGGTTCAAGACGGTGTCCATCATTCCCGGCATCGAGAACGCCGCCCCGGACCGGACGGACACGAGCAGAGGATTCTCCTGGTCACCGAGCTTCTTGCCGCTGCGCTCCTCGAGCGTCCGGAGGTGGGTGCGCACCTCATCCAGCAGTCCATTTGGGAAGCTGCCCTTGGCCCCCAGATAGGCCAGGCAGGCCTTCGTGGTGATGGTGAAGCCGGGGGGCACGGGCAACCCGGCTCTGGTCATCTCGGCCACTCCGGCCCCCTTCCCACCCAGAAGGTCGCGCATCTCTGCGTTGCCTTCCTGGAAGTCGTAGACAAACTTGGTCTGCTGCCTGGCGCGGGCGCTGGGACGGGCCTTTACCGCGGTCTTTGCCATCGGCGGATACCTCCTTCCCTGGATCTGCAGCCTTGAGTTTACGATTCACCCCCAAGGTCCAGTGAACTTCATTTAAGATCGGGGCGGAGAGAGCGCCGGCGACGGTCGCGGGGAAGCGAGCGAGCTGGATTGGAGCCTCCGAACTTGGGGAACCATTGCACGAATGGGCATGCACATGGCCGGCCACGGGGCCGGGCGACTTCAGCGACCCGGGAGGCCCCAGGAACCGCTGCCTCCGATCAGCCGCAGCACCCTGGTAAGGGTCCTCAAGCTCTTCTCCCCCTACCGCTGGAAGGTGGCCGGGGTCCTGCTGATCCTGGTCGTTGTCGCCGGCCTCGGGATCGTCAACCCGGTGATGCTGAAGCTCATCATCGACCAGGGCATCCTGCAGCACAAGACAAGGCTGCTGCTCATCTTCGTCGGAATCATGGTCATCACGCCGGTGATCAGCACCGGCCTCGGGGTCTGGCAGACCTACCTCAACGCCGTCGTCGGCCAGCGCATGATGCAGGACCTGAGGGTGGCCCTGTACTCGCACCTCCAGAGCCTGCCCCTGCGCTTCTTCACCGGCACCAGGACAGGGGAGATCCAGTCCCGCCTGACCAACGACGTCGGGGGCGTCGACTCGGTCATCACCAACACCGCCACCAGCATCGTTTCCAACCTGACCAGGACCGCGGCGACCCTCACCGGCATGGCGGTTCTCAGCTGGCAGCTGACCCTGATATCGGTGGTGATGATGCCAGTTTTCCTGCTGGTGACGATCAGGGTCGGAGAGGTCCGGCGCAAGGTCAGCTCCGATACCCAGGCGACGCTGGCCGACCTCTCGGCCATAGCCGAGGAGACCCTGTCGGTCAGCGGGATCCTGCTGAGCAAGGTCTACGGCCGCGAGAAGGTGACCCACAAGCGCTACGTCGACGAGACCGGGCGCCTCACCAACCTGATGATCCGCCAGCAGATGGTGGGGCGCTGGTTCTTCGGCTTCATCTCCACCTTCTTCTCCATTCTGCCCGCCCTCGTCTACCTCATCGCCGGCCTCTTGCTCCACGCGGGACGAAGTGGCGGGGTGTCGGTCGGCACCCTGGTGGCGTTCACCACCTTCCAGTCCCAACTCTTCTTCCCCATCGGACAA
>JAJYWM010000143.1 GCA_021791455.1 bacterium
AGGAACCCATGAAGGGGGTAGCGCTGGGGTAGGAGACCAGAGCGCCGAAGCGGGGGATGAGGTCGAGGATGGTGAACAGCAGCACGGCTCCCGCCAGGAAGGCCGAGATCAGGCTGCGATAGGCGTAGTCGATCGGCAGGGCGATCCTGGCCACCCGCAGGGCCTCCCAGGCGAAGAGCGCAAGCGCCAGGACCGCGGTTCCATATCCGGAGCCGCCGAGACCGTTCTGCGAGGTGAGACACACGTGACTGATCGCGACCGATGCTCCGGGCAGGATCGGCAGCGTGCTGTAGCTGCACGAGGGGGACCACGGAAGGAACAGGTCGATGAAGAAGAGGATCGCGAGCAATGCCAAGGGGGTCCCCTCAGCCGTCCACCGGTCCAGCCTGCGGTGGGCCATCCTGCCTCAGACTCCGCCTCTTGTCATCACCCAGGCAGCAAGATACACCACCCTGGCGCTGGCGCCGCCGTCTCAGTGGCGAAAGTGGCGCACGCCGGTGGTCACCAGCGCCATTCCGGTTTTATCGGCGACCTCGATCACGTCGGAGTCCCTCTTCGACCCACCCGGGTGAATCGCGGCGACGATGCCGTGGGCCGCGGCCACCTCGAGGTTGTCGGCCATGGGAAAGAAGGCGTCCGAAGCCAGGCAGCTGCCCGCAGCCCTCTCGCCCGCCCTAGCGATCGCCATCTCGATAGCCTCCACGCGGGACATCTGGCCCGCACCGATGCCCACCGCCATGCCATCGTGGCAGAGAACGATGGCGTTCGACTTCACCCCTCGGACCAGGGTCCAGGCCAGGCGTAGCTGCTGCCATTCCTCAGCTGATGGAGCCCTCCGGGACACGACCTGGAATCGCTCTTTCGGGTCACCGCCGTCGGGACTCTGCACCAGCAGCCCACCCTCGATGGAGCGCACCTCAAATGTCTGGCCGGACGGCCGCGAGTCAACCGCCAGGACCCGCAGACGCGACCGCGAAGCCAGACGTTCCTGCGCTTGGTCGGTCACCACGGGGGCTATCACCAGCTCCAGGAAGTGGCGTGCCAGAAGGTCTGCGGCGGACCGGTCCAGGGGCAGATTCAGGGCCACGACCCCGCCGTAGGCCGACCGTGAGTCACAGTTGTAAGCCCGCTGGAAAGCGTCCGCGGCGGTGGCCCCGAGGGCCGCTCCGCAGGGATTCGTATGCTTCACCACCACAGCCGCTGGTCGAGGCAGGCTCTGCACAATCCGCCACGCCGAGTCGGCGTCCAACCAGTTGGTGTACGAGAGGGCCGGCCCCTGTATCTGGCGCGCCCCCGCCAGCCCCTCGGGGCTCTCCGATGTCGCGTACAACGCGCCATCCTGATGCGGATTTTCGCCATAGCGCAGGGGTCCGATCAGAGGGGCGGCCACGATCCAGCGCTCCGGCAGGCGTCCGGTCTCTGCCATGTCGGTTGGCCCCTCCAGGTGATTGGCGATGAAGGAGTCGTAGCCGCTGGTAAGACGGAAGACGAGGATCGCCAGCCTGCGCAGGAGGGGCTCCGAGAGGTCGCCGGCGGTCAACTCGTGGAGCACCTCTTGATATTGGCCAGGTGAGCTCACCGCGGCGACAAACCGCCAGTTCTTTGCGGCCGCCCGCAAAAGGGTGGGGCCCCCGATGTCGATCTGGTCGACGATCTGATCACGGCCGACCCCGGATTGGGCGGCCTGCTGGAACGGATAGAGGTTGACCACCACCATGTCGATCTCAGGGAACCCATGGTCCGTGAGAGCCCGCAGGTGGGCCGGCTGATCGCGCCGCGCCAGTATTCCTGCGTGGATGGCCGGGTGGAGGGTCTTCACCCTTCCGTCCAGCATCTCCGGCATGCCCGTGAGGCTGGCCACCGGCGTGACCGGGATGGCGGCTGCCTCCAGCGCCGCCCGGGTTCCGCCTGTGGCGATGAGGTCCACCCCGTTCGCCACCAGTCCCCGCGCGAAATCCACCAGGCCGGTCTTGTCGTCGACACCGATGAGCGCCCTCTTCGGTCTCACCGGATCATGGCCCTGTGCCCTTCCACGTGCACGCGCCCGAGGCTCAGCAGCCTCACCGCCTCGGGCAGGATCCGCCACTCCTGCTCGTGAATCCTCTGCCAGAGCGATTCCTCGTCGTCGTCGTCCCGCACCTCCACTGCCGCCTGCAGCAGGATGGGCCCCCCGTCCACCGTGTCAGGATCCACCAGGTGAACCGTGCAGCCCGTCACCTTCACCCCGGCGGCAAGAGCGAGCCCTACCGCGTTCATGGTGCCGGCGAAGGCTGGCAGCAGGCTGTTGTGCAGGTTGAGGATCCCCCCTGGGAAGGCGGTCAGAAGTGGCTCGGTGAGGATGCGATCGTAGCCCGCCAGCACGAGTATCCGGCACTGCTGCTGGAGGAGCCAGAGCGCCATCTCCCGGTCGCGCCTTCGGGAATCGCCGGCGAACTCCCGCAGCGGAAAGCAGCGGACGGGGACCCCGCTCGCCGCGGCCAGTGTCAAGCCCTGGCACCGCGGGCGATTGGAGGCGACAGCGGCGATGCGAGCGGGGTACTGAGGTTCGGCCGCAGCCTCCAAAAGCGCCCGCAGATTGGTGCCCCGGCCCGAGACCAGGACGCCCACCCCCGGGCGGGTGCTCGATGGGTTCAGCGCAGCACCACCTGGGCGCGGCCCTGGCGATCGGCGACCTCCCCTATCGCCACCAGCTCGGCGGGGGCTGATGCCATCGCCATGTCGGCGGTTGCCTTCGGGACCACGCAGACCATCCCGATCCCCATGTTGAAGGTGGCCCACATCTCCTTCTCCGAGATGTCGCCCAGCCTTTGCAGGGCGGTGAAGATTGGGGGCACGTCCCAGCTGGAGGTGTCGATGATGGCCGCCATCTCACCCGGAAGGATCCGCGGCAGGTTCTCCGGGATGCCGCCCCCGGTAATGTGCGCCAGAGCGTGGACGTCCCCCATCTCCCGCAGGCCCAGGACCGCCTGCAGGTAGGACCGGTGCGGGGCCAGCAGGAGCTCTCCCAGGGGTTGCTCGGTTCCGGCCAAGATGACCGAGTATTCCAGTTCCCGCTCGGCGACAAGGTGGCGCACCAGCGTGTAACCGTTGGTGTGCAGCCCGGATGACCTGATCCCCAGGAGGACGTCGCCACGGCGCACCAGCCGGGGGCCAAGCAGGCGGTCCACCGTGGTCGTGCCGACCAGGAACCCGGCCAGATCGTAGTCGCCTATGCCGTAGACGCCCGGCATCTCGGCCGTCTCGCCACCGACCAGGGAGCAGCCCGCCTCCCGACAGGCGGCTGCCATCCCCTCAGCGATCTGCTCCAGAACCTCCGCATCGATCCTGCCGGTGGCGAAATAGTCGAGAAAGAACAGGGGGGTGGCGCCTGTGGTGAGCACATCGTTGACGCAGTGGTTGACGATGTCCTGGCCGATGCCCCGGTGCCGGCCCATCGCCACGGCGATCTTGGTCTTGGTCCCCACGGAGTCGGTCGAGGAGACCAGGGTGGACCCGGCTGGCAGGTCGTCAGGCAGCCTCCAGACGGCCGCGAACGGCCCGATCCCGGCCATCAGGGCGGGCCGGTGAGTGGTGGCCGCAAGCTGCGCCACCCGCCGGATTGCTCCCTCGGCACGGCTCCTGTCCACCCCCGCCTTGGCGTACTGGCTCAACGGCGGCTCGGGAGTCACGAGCTCGCTCAACCTTCCAGGGCCAGCTTGTCCATCTCCAGCTGCTGGGGCACCTGCAGGGGATAGATGCCGTCCAGGCAGGCGAAGCAGAAGCCGGCGGCACCGGGGGCCGCGTCCAGGGCCCATCGCAGCCCCGCCAGGGTGATGTAGGCAAGCGAGTCCGTGCCGATGATCCGTCCCACCTCCTGGGCCGTCCGGCCGGCCGCGATCAGCTCACTGCGGCTGGCGATGTCAATGCCCATGAAGCAGGGAAACCGAATCGGGGGCGAGGCGACCCTCATGTGCACCTCGGCGGCTCCGGCGCGCCGCAGGGCTTCCACAATCTGGCGAGAGGTGGACCCCCGCACGATGGAGTCGTCCACCAGGACCACTCGCTTGCCCCGCAGCACGTGGGGCATGGGATTGAACTTAAGGCGCACGCCGGCATCTCGCATGCCCTGCTGGGGCTGGATGAACGTCCGGTTTATGTACCGGGACTTGATCATCCCCTCGGCGAAGGGGATCCCACTCGCCTGGGCGTATCCGATCGCCGCCGGGGTGCCCGAGTCTGGCAAGGGGATGACCACGTCCGCGGCGACCGGCGCCTCCTCCGCCAGACGTCTGCCCATGGCGATACGGACCTCGTACAGACTGCGATTCTGGATCACGGAGTCGGGGCGGGCGAAGTAGATGAACTCGAAGGAACACATCGCGGGGTCACGCACCTGGCCGAAGCGAACGCTGTGCAGGCCGTCCGCATCGATGGTCACGATCTCTCCCGGCAACACCTCGCGGACCATCCGCGCGCCAACCACGTCCAGTGCGCAGCTCTCGCTGGCGATGATGTAGCCATCGCCACCCGGGGCGTCCAGATCCCCAAGACGTCCGATGCAGAGCGGCCGCAGCCCCAGCTCATCGCGGGCCGCCACCAGGCTGTCGCGCGTCAGGAATCCCAGCGAGTAGGCGCCGAGCACCCGGGGCAGGCAGCGCTGCAGGACCAACTCCAGGCGGTCGCCGGGGGTGCGGGAGAGCAGACCGGCCAGCACCTCGGTGTCGCTGGAGGTGGAGAACGAGTACCCCTCTTCGAACAATCCCTGGCGCAGGGATTGCGCGTTGGTTAGATTCCCGTTGTGGGAGATCGCGACCGGCCCGAGCTGGCCGTGATCGAACAAGAAGGGCTGGGCGTTGGTCACCTGAGACGATCCTGTCGTCGAATAGCGGGTGTGCGCCAGGCCCAAATCCCCGTGCAGCTTGCTCAGCGCTTCCTCGGAGAACACCTGGGACACGAGCCCCATCTCCCGGTGAAGACGCAGCTCCTCCCCGTCTGAGGTGCAAATACCGGCCGACTCCTGGCCACGGTGCTGCAGGGAATAGATTCCCAGGTAGCACAGGTTGGCGACATCCTGCCCTGGCGCGAAGGCACCGAAGACACCGCAAGCCTCATGCAGCTTGTCGGTCCCGTCCCCCAACTCGCAAGGCAGGCAGGATTGGTGCTGGCCGGAGTAGCCGCTCAACCCGCTCAGCATATCCGAGTCCCAGGTGTCGGCCACAGGTCGACGTCCATCAGAGGGGGCCCATCCGGCTCGCTATTGCCCCGTGGAGCGCGGCGCCGGCCTCGGCGCACGACATCTCCACCAGCCCCAGGATTCGAATCGAGTCGCCCCCAACTGGGCCCAGGTCCCGCCACTCCACCCCCCGCAGCCCGCAGACCGCAGCCAGATCCGCCAGCCTCACTTCGGGAAGACTGAGCAGATAACGTCCCGGATCCTCCCCGAAGAGCGCCCCGTGGTGCCGGCTGGGCCGCCCCGGAGGGCACGGTGGAAGGGCCAGGTCCACGGTGGCTCCAAGCCCATGCTGCACGCAGCATTCCGCCAGAGCCACAGCGAAGCCCCCGATCGAAAGGTCGTGGGCGGAACTGACTACAGCCGTTCGCACCAGCTCCCGCACCACCCCAGCGGAGGCGGCCTCGGCCGCTAGGTCGAGCTCGGGCACCGGGCCCTCGACCCCGGCCTGCAGCAGACGTTGGTACTCGGACCCCGCCAGCGACTCCCCGAGGTTCCCGATCAGGACTATCCGGTCACCGACATGCTTGAAGCCGCGGCCCACGGGCGGGCGGACCATGTCGACCCTACCCACCATCCCGATCACCGGGGTGGGTGGTATCCCCATCCCCTGGTAGTCGTTGTAGAGGCTCACGTTGCCGCTGACCACCGGAAGGCCCAGTGCTTCAGCCGCTCCTGCCAGGCCCGCCACCGCCTCCTCCAGCTGCCACATCACCTCGGGCTGGTCCGGATCGCCGAAGTTGAGACAGTTGGTCAACGCCATGGGCTCCGCGCCCACGGCCGCCAAGTTGCGCAGACCCTCCGCGACCGCCATCTCCGTTCCCCTTCTCGGGTCCAGGGCGGCGCATCGGTGGGCCCCGTCCACGGTAAGAGCGAGGCCGTCGGGCCTGTTCTTGAACCGCAGGACAGCCGCATCCAGCCCGGGACCACCCACGGTATCGTTCCCCACCTGGTGGTCGTACTGGCGAAACACCCAGGTCGGGTCCCCGCAGTTGGGAGAGGAGAGAAGCCGCACCCAGGCATCGCGCAGATCCCATGCCGGCTCGGCGGAGAGCGGATCACGCCCCATGCGAGCGGTGAGCCCGTCGGGCCTTCGGGCCGCCGGGCGGCGCTCCAGGAAGCCCTCGACCAGAACCTCGAGGGGCAGGCACGCCACCTCCTCTGAGCGTTCCAGGATCCGCACGACCGGCTCTTCGATGACCCGCCCGATCACGTCACTGCGCAGGCCCCAGCGGTCGAAGACCGCCTGAACCTCGAGCTCGCGGCCGCTCTCCACGACCAGCACCATCCGTTCCTGGGATTCGCTCAGCATCACCTCGTAGGGCGACATCCCCTCCTCGCGACGGCCCACCAGGGCGACATCCAGCTCGACTCCGAGCCCACCCCGGTGAGCCATCTCCACCAGGCTGCTGGTGAGGCCGGCAGCGCCGCAGTCCTGCAGTCCCACCAGGGCCCGGTTGGAGCAGAGCTCCAAACATGCCTCCATCAGGCACTTCTCGAGGAAGGGATTGCCCACCTGCACCGCCGGCCTCCTCTCGGCGGCGTCCTGATCCAACTGCACGGATGCGAAGGTGGCGCCATGGATGCCGTCCCGCCCGGTGTCGGCCCCCACCAGAAGCACTGGGTTGCCCGGACCCCTGGCCACGGCTCGAACCAGCTGTTCTGGGGTGGTCACACCGACACACATGGCGTTGACGAGGCAGTTGCCGGAGTACGCCTCATCAAAGTAGGTCTCGCCGCCCACGGTCGGAACACCGATGCAATTGCCGTAGAAACCCACCCCCTCCACAACTCTGGCGAATCGGTGCCGCTGCAGGCCCTGCGAGAGATCCCCGAAGCGGATGGCGTCCAGCAGGGCGATCGGCCTAGCCCCCATGGCGAAGACATCACGCAGAATGCCCCCCACCCCTGTGGCCGCTCCCTGGAGGGGCTCGATGGCGCTCGGGTGATTGTGCGACTCGATCTTGAAACAGCAGAGCAGCGAGCCTCCAAGGTCGATCACCCCCGCGTTCTCACCCGGGCCCTGCACCACAGCTCCCCCCCGAGAGGGAAGCCTGCGCAGGAGTCGCTTGGAGGTCTTGTAGGAGCAGTGCTCCGACCACATCGCCCCCAGCATCCCGAGCTCCAGCGCATTGGGCTGGCGGCCCAGCAGAGCGATGGCGCGCTCGTACTCCTGCCGCGAGAGCGCAATCTCGCGCAGCTCCGTGGCGGTTGGCCCGGTCAAGTCGGCAAGCCGGCGGCGCCCTTGACCAGGGCGGTGAACAAGGCAAGACCATCGGAGGACCCCAGGAGCGGCTCGCAGGCTCGTTCTGGGTGGGGCATCATGCCGAGCACGTTGCCGGCTTCGTTGACGATGCCGGCGATGTCATCCAGCGAGCCGTTGGGATTGTGCGACGGGCCGACTTCCCCCGAGCTCGAGCAGTACCGAAAGGCGACTCGGTTGGAGGAGTTGAGCTCCCGAAGCGTCTCTTCATCCGCGTAGTAGCGCCCCTCCCCGTGCGAGATGGGGATCGCCAGCGTGGAACCTGGGACCGCCCCTGCGAGAAACGGAGTGCTCGCACCCTCCACCAGCAGCTTGGTTGGCTGGCAGCGAAACTGCAGGCTGTCGTTGCGCAGCAGGGCGCCGGGCAGGAGGCCCGCCTCGCAGAGAATCTGGAACCCGTTGCAGATGCCGAGCACCGGGCCACCGTCTCTGGCAAAGTCGAGGACTGCCTCCATCAGAGGTGCGAACCGGGCGATCGCACCGGCGCGCAGATAGTCACCGTGGGCAAAGCCGCCCGGGAGGATGACGCAGTCGCTGCCCCTGAGGTCGGAGTCCTGGTGCCACAGGTAGGCGGGCTCTCCGCCGGCCAGAGCCACCGCGTGGGCGCAGTCGCGGTCGGACCATGTCCCTGGGAACACGGCGATCCCAAATCTCACGCGGCCCCTCAGGAGGTCCCTGGTGCGAGGGTGAAGGAGAAGTCCTCGATCACACCATTGCAGAGCAGCTGGCGGCACATCTCCTCGACGCGGCGGCCGGCGACGTCTTCGTCCTCGGCGTCCAGCTCAAGGACGAGGTACTTCCCGACTCTTGTCTTGACCACCTCGGGGTAACCCAGGGAGTGGAGCGCACCCTTCACCACCAGGCCCTGAGGGTCGTTGACCACGGGCTTCAAGGTCACCTTGACTTCGGCTAGGAACCGCTTTGGGTGATCCGTTCGAATACCTCCTGGTAGCGCCGCTGCACCTCGGCTATCAGCTCCTGCGGCAGCCGCGGCGCGGGCGGCTGGCGGTCCCATCCGGTTTGCAGTAGATGATCCCTGACCAGCTGCTTGTCGAACCCCTGTGAGCTGGCCTCCCACGAGGCCGTGCCCGACAGCCACATTCGAGAAGAGTCGGGAGTCAGCGCCTCGTCGATGAGGATCAGCTGGTCCTCGACCCAGCCGAACTCGAATTTGGTGTCCACCAGGATGACCCCGCACTTCAGGCAGAGTCCTTGGGCGAACTCGAACAGCGCCAGGCTCACCTCTTCCAATTCCGCGGCCAGCGAGCCGCCGAGAGTCGCTGCGAGCTCCCGCCGTGAGATGTTCTCGTCATGCCCGGTGTCGTTCTTGGTTGCCGGAGTGAAGCGCGGACGGCCCAGCTCGTCGCCGAACCTGAGGCCTTTTGGAAGGGGCTCACCCGCGAGCGTCCCCTGCTGCTGGTACTCCTCCCAGCCGGAGCCCGCCAGGCGGCCCCTGACCACGCACTCGATATCCACTCGGACCGCCTTGCGGCAGAACATCACCCGCCCTTCCAGCTGGGCCCGCAGATGGTCCGGAAGCAGGGTCAGGTCATCTGGTAGCAGATGGTTGGGGATGATGCCCTGCGTCAGTCCAAACCAGAATCTCGATAGCTCGGTCAGGATTCGACCGCGGCCGGGGATGAGATCCGGGAGGATGCAGTCGAAGGCTGACAGCCGATCGGTGGCGATCAGCAGCAGCCTGTCGCCGAGGTCGAAGGTGTCTCTGACCTTTCCCCTGCGGTACAGGGGGATCCCGGGGAGGTCGACCTCGGCAAGCCCGACGGCAAGGTTGTGGTCAGCGCTCACGACCATCCCCCTGACCCCCGCTCCCACCGGTCTTGGGGTCTCCGGCCAGGAGACCGAGCAGGCGGAAACTGTGATCGATCCCACCCAAATAGTGGTCGAGATCCAGGGCCCCCTCGATCTCCCCAGCTGTCAGGTGCGTCAACAGCTCGGGGCTGGCAAGGCATGTATTTAGGAAGTCTCCGCCCGGCCGATCGGCTTGATGGGACAGCCCCTGGACCAGGCGGTAGGCCCCCTCCCGCGACACCCCCTTTCGGATCAGGGCCAGGAGCAGCTGCTGGCTGCGAGCCAGTCCGCCGCGGCGCTGCAGGTTCCCCGCCATGGCAGCGACGTCGACCTCCAGGCCTCCGATGACCGCGGTCAGAACCGCCAACATGTGCCCCAGGGCCATGGTGGCGTCAGGGAGAGCGATCCGCTCCACCGACGAGTGCGAGATGTCACGTTCGTGCCAGAGGGCGATGTCCTCCAATCCGGCGAGCGCCAGCCCCCGCAGAATTCGGCTGAGGCCGCAGACCTGCTCCAGGCGGACCGGATTGCGCTTGTGGGGCATCGCCGAGGATCCCTTCTGCCTCAGACCGAACGGCTCCCTGACCTCGCCCACCTCGGTGCGCTGCAGCTGGCGCAGGTTGGTGGCCAACCGCTCGCAGACCCCGCCCGCGAGCGCCAGAGCGCAGAGATAACTCGCGTGGCGGTCCCGAGCCACAACCTGGGTCGTGATCTCCGCCGCCGGGAGCCGCAGCCGGGCCAACGCCAGAGCCTCCACCTCCGCCGACACCGTGGCGTGGGTGCCCACCGTCCCGGAGATCTTTCCGACCACCACCTCGGCCGCCGCCGCCTCCAGCCGCCCGCCGCTGCGCCTCAGCTCATCCAGGTGGTTGGCCAGCACGAAGCCGAATGTCACAGGCTCGGCGTGCATGCCGTGCGTCCTGCCGATCATGGGGGTGTGAAGGTGGCGCTCGGCCAGGTCGGAGACGGCGGTGTTGAGCTCCTCGAGGGCGCCCATCAGGAAGGAATGGGCGGATCTCAGCTGCAGGGCCAGGGTCGTGTCGACCACGTCCTGGCTCGTCATGCCAAGGTGCAGATACCCGCCCTCGGACCCCAGCTGCTCCTGGAGAGCGGCGACGAAGGCCGCCAGATCATGGCCCTGCTCCGCCTCCAGCTCCCGCACCCGCTCCAGCCTGGGCGGCTTGAGCGCTGCAATCACCCGGGCCGCCTCGGCTGGCACCTCCCCGGTCATGGCGCGGGCCGCGCAGACCGCCTGCTCCACCTCTGTCCAAAGCCTGATGCGGGTCTCGTCAGACCAGAGCTCGCGCAGCTCCTTCGGCGCGTATCTCTCGATCATCTGCCTGATAGGTCGGGGATTGGCGAAACGGTCCTCAAGTCTCTTGAGTATAGGGTTAGATGCTCCCTCCCCCGAACCCCGTTGCGCCGCCTCCACCTGGCTCCAGGTCCAGTTACCGTTTGAGGGTGGCTAAGCCCCTCAACCTCGTAACCGTGAAGGGTCCTGGTTCGTTCAGGCAGCCGACTGGACAGATCTGGCGATGAGTCCCTCTCCCGACAATGAGGAGGCCCTGATCGCCAGGGCCCAGGAGGACCCGGAGCACTTCGGCGCACTTTATGACCAATATTTCCCGCAGATTTATCGGTACGTGGCATCCCGAGTTCGCAGCCGGGAGCTGGCCGAGGACATCACCAGCGAGGTGTTCTTCAAGGCCCTGCGGGCGATCGGGCGCTACCGCCACACCGGTCACCCGTTCTCCTCTTGGCTCTACCAGATCGCCATCAATGCGATCACGGACCACTATCGCTCACGCCGACGGGATGAGGAGAGCCTGGACGACGGCCCCGAACTGGTCGACGGAGCGGTCGCCGTCGACGAGGAGGTCGCTCAGCGCATGGGAGCCCAGGACATCTGGGACCTCATCGACGCCTTGCCCGAGCAACAGAGGATCGCGATGACCCTCAAGTACGGCGAGGATCTGAAGCTCGCCGAGGTTGGGGTCATCATGGGCAAGTCCGAGGGGGCGGTCAAGCTGCTGATCTTCCGCGGGACGGCGACGCTGCGGCAGCGGCTCCAAGCAAGGCGCGACAGCGCCGCCGAGGACCGGGTGCGTGGCTAGGGGGCCGAGGTGGCGGCGAATCTGGAGCCGGGGCACCCCCGACCGCGTGGACCCTGAGCTCGTGGAGATCTTCCGATCCGCTCCCGACCGCCGGGAGCAGACACTCCTGCTGGAGGCGGCCGAGGAGATTCGGGCCCTGCTGGCCGCAGCGACCCCACCGACGGCGGCACCGGCCTATCGGGCCCACCTGCGCAACAGCCTGATGGCTGAGGCCCGTCATCACCGGATGCGCTCGCAGCAGCGCCCCACCAGGCGGTTCGGGATTCTCTTCGGGGCCGGGCTCGGAGCGACCGGGCTCGCGATGGTTGCCCTGGTGATCTTCTCGATCGCCGTCCCCGGGCCGGCTCAGGCGGTCACCGTCAGCGCAGCGGTGCGGGGCAATCCCAGGGTCCCGGTAACCCAGGCCATCCAGCTCCGCTTCAACCAGCCGATGGTCGAGAGCCGTGTCGAGCACGGGCTCGCGATCACCCCGGCCGTCTCCTACCGGGCGAGGTGGTCGGATCCCACGACCCTGGTCATCGACCCCAAGCACGACCTGGTGCCCAACGTGTCATACGTGGTGAGCATCGCTCGCCAAGCCGCCAGGGCCCAAGACGGCGCCACCCCGCTCTCCAAGGTGGTGATCCCGTTCGGCACCGAGCCCCTGACCGCGACCGCGCAGGGCTATCCGCCCTCCCTGGTGGCGGTCAACTCAGTGGCCAGCGCCGTGGGGGCCCTGGGGCTCCAGTACTCCAACAACGGGGAACTGCTGTTGACAGCCAGCGGGTCGGTGGTGGCCAGCGGAAGCAACCAACCGGTGAGTGCCTCCCCATCGGTACCTTTCCCAGGCCCCGATGCCGGTACGGTCTACTCAATAAGCGGCCAACCGGCTGAGCTGGCGACCGACGCCACCGACGCCGTCCCCTCTCCGGACAGCCAGCAGATCGCCTATTGGACAGTCGCCAGCGGAGGCACCGCAACTCTGGAGGTGGCACCGATGAGTGGCCAGGGGCACATCTCCGCTCTCGCCACGATCTCAGGGACCAGCCCGGACGCCGCCTGGGTGAACGACAGCTCACTGGTTTACGCGAGCTCCGGCCAGCTGTACCAGGTCAACCTCGACGGTCAGTCCGGCCCAGTGGACGACTTCGTGAAGCTGGGTCCCGAGGGGACCTTCGCCCTGGAGCCACAGGGGCAGGCGCTGTTCTCGAGACCCGCCGGGATCCCCACCATCTGGGACCTCTCGGCCGGATCGTCCGTCACCGTGCCGGGCCTTGTGGGGACCCCGCAGTGGTCGCCGACAGGATCTCAGCTCGCCTACATCGGCAACGGCAACGGGAGCGACGCGATCTATCTGGCGGGACCGTACGGCAACCAGCCACGGGCCCTGCTGGTCACCTCGCAGGGCGTGACCCTCTCGGACCTGAGCTACAGCCCAGGGGGACAGTACCTCACCTACCTGGCCGCCACTCCCGGAGTGGGGGTTCAGGCGGGCGCGGTCGACATCGCCACAGGGTCCAGCGCCCTGCTGAGCACGACCACCGGCGTCAGCGACCTGGTGTGGTCGCCGTTCGGCAGCTCCCTGGCCGCCATCGAGGCGCAGCCGTCCGGAGGATCGATGGTGGTCACCCTCCAGCTCTCGGTCCCACCGGTGCTGAGCTCCTCGAGAACACAGGCGACCGCAGCCCTGGCCGTCGCCAGCGACCTGGCGGGACTCCAGGTAGCGGGCACTCCCAGCGGCTCCACCGCCATCAGGGACCTCCTGGCGGCGGGCTCCTCGATTCCCCCCGCAACCCTCCAGCCGGGGCTCTTCGACCGCTTCTATGCGGTTTCCAGCGTCCCCCTGAGCGCTGCGGCAAACACGTACCAGGTGGCGATCGAGCTGGTCCGGGACGCCACCTCCACGAGCCCCGCGGTGGCGCAGGACGAGCAGGTGACGGTCGACGTGGCAGGCCCGGAGCCGTTGATATCCGGAGTGCTCCTGGGTAGCCTCACTCCGCTGCCTGTGGGCCCACTTGTGATCGGGACCACCGCCACGGCCGCTCCGGGTGGGATTGTCAGCTTCACGATTGAGTTCAACTCGGACCTGGACCCGATAACCGTGGGTTCCCAGTCAATCTCTCTTGAGGACTCGGGTCAGCCCGTGACCAACCTGCAGATCGCCTACCAGGCGGCCAACCGCATGGTCACAGTGGTGACGGGACCGCTGGCACCGGGCCCGATCTCGCTCACGGTCCAGGCGCCCCTGTCGGACGTGAACCACGTGCAGATCGCCGTTCCCTATACGCTGAGCTTGCCCAGCGTGCCCGCGCCCGCCCAGGGCAGCTGATATCCCCGCCCGGTCCGGCCCATCTCAAAGCTTATGCCGCAGAGCACCCTGGGTCAGCGCCCGACCCCCTGGCGCAGCTTCCGCCGCGTCACCGGTCCGGACGCGGCAGTGCCGCAAAGAGCGGCCCGGGCAACCCGGATCCCTCCGCGTGCTGGCGGGCCCACTCGGCCTCCAGCATGGCGAAGTCGATCTCATCACCCCAGGCGCCCTTGAACCACTCGTTCTCAATTAGGTGCGCCTCTTCGCGCATGCCCAGCCGGCGGCAGAGGCGCAGCGACGGGTCGTTGCGAGAGTCGACTCTGGCCACCACCCGGTGCAGCTGCATCTCATCGAAGGCTAGGTGCAACACCGCGTGAGCGGCTTCGGTGGCGTATCCGCACCCTGACCGGTCGGGATGGAACACCCAACCTATCTCTCCTGTGCGGTGTTCGGCACTGCGGAAAAAGAGGGTGATGTCTCCAATCACCTGGCCGATCTCTGCCAGCTCAACGCCGAAAAGGAGGCTGTCACCCTCGGCCGTGATGGCCGCGGTGGCCCAGGGGCCCGACAGCTTGGCCAAGACCGTCTCTCGATCCATGGGCTCGAATGGCACGAATCTGCACACCTCAGGGATCGAGCGGTAGGCGACCACCGCCTGGACATCGGCCGCGGTGACCGGCCGCAGCAGAAGCCGGCGCGTGAGAACCGGGTAGGCAGGGTGAAAGTCCACTTAGTTCACAGTACCGCGCAGGGCCTCAGGCCGCCCGCGGATCCAAGCCACAGGGCGAATGGCCCTCTCCTGGCCGTCCCCAAAGGTCCGCAGCGCACCATCGTGCGGCCAGCGATAACGAGGGACGGCGGAGATCCCTGGTGCCGTCCGCGGGGCCGTGGCGACGGCACCGCGGGAGACGGACTGCCTCAGGTCAGGCTTGGGTCGACGCGAGGGCCGCTGCCATGGCCGCAAGCCGCCTTCTGTCCTGGCTGAAGGAAGCCATGGCCCGCTCCTGACCCCGCTGCCACTCCCGCGCCCGGACCAGCAGCTCGGGATGGGTGGGGATGAACTCGGTGGTCAGCCTGCCGGCCAAAAAGTCCTGGTCTGCGAGCAGCACGGCATGGTAGGGGATGTTGGTGGATATGCCCCCAATCCAATACTCAAAGAGGGATCTCCTGGCCCTCGCCGCAGCCTGATCCCTGGTCTGCCCGTGGACGATCATCTTGGCGATCATCGGGTCGTAGAAGGGGCTCACCACGCCCGGACCCGACAGTGAGCTGTCCACCCTGACCCCGGGTCCGGCCGGCTCGTGGTAGGAGCCGACACGCCCAGGGGTCGGCGCGAAGTCCTGCCAGGGGTCCTCAGCATTTATCCTGCACTCGATCGCCCAGCCGTCCCAGCGGATCTGGTCCTGGGTAAACGGCAGCCGGTCCCCCAGGGCCACTCGAATCTGAGCATCCACCAGGTCGATACCGGTCACCAGCTCAGTCACCGGGTGCTCGACCTGCAACCTCGTGTTCATCTCCAGGAAGTAGAACGAGCCGCGGGACTCGATGAACTCCACGGTCCCTGCGTTGACGTATCCCACCGCTTCGGCCGCCCGCACCGCTGCGTCACCCATGCGCTGCCGCATCTCCGGTGTGACCGCCGGAGACGGAGACTCCTCCAGCAGCTTCTGGTGCCGGCGCTGGATCGAGCACTCGCGCTCCCCCAGGTGAACTGTGTGCCCGTGGGAGTCGGCGAGGACTTGGATCTCGATGTGGCGGGGCTCGTCGACCAAACGCTCCAGAAAGACTCGGGGATCGCCAAAGGAGCGCTGCGCCGAGTCGCTGCACACCTGGATCGCGTAGCGCAGCTCGTCTTCATCCCGGGCCGAGCGCATCCCGATTCCCCCACCCCCCGCGGATGCCTTGACCAGGATCGGATATCCGATGTCACGGGCGGCGGAGACCGCCACCTCGATGTCGTCGATGGCCTCGGTGCCGGGGACCACGGGAACCCCCGCAGCCTGCATCTTGCCCCGGGCCGTGACCTTGTCCCCCATCGCCGCCATCGCCTGCTCCGGGGGGCCGATGAGGGTGAGATTGTTGTCGGCACACGCCCGCGCGAGCCTTGGGCTCTCGGACAGGAAGCCGTAGCCCGGGTGAATCGCCTGGGCACCCGATTCCCGGGCCGCCGCCATGATCCGCTCCAAGTTCAGATAGGAATGGGTTGCGGGACTGGGGCCGATCTCCACCGCCCGGTCTGCCATCCTCACGTGGAGGGCGCCCCTGTCCGCCTCCGAATAGACGGCGACCGATCTGAGGCCCAGATCGCGGCAGGCCCTGATGATTCGCACGGCGATCTCACCCCGATTGGCGACGAGGACCGTGTCGAACACCGGCTGGTCAGCCCACTGTGACCAGGGGATCACCCCGGCTCACCACCTGACCCTCGGAGACGTTGACGCTCTGGACCGTCCCCGCGCGGTCGGAGGGGATGTCATTCTGCATCTTCATGGCCTCGAGCACGGCAATCGTCTGGCCTACCTCGACCACATCGCCTATCTTCACGGGGATCTTCGCGATCAGCCCCTGCATGGGAGCGCGCACAGCACCGGCGGCCGCGGGCGCCGGTGCTGTTCCCTGAACCGGACCCAGGGTGGCGAAGGACCCGTCCTTGGCCACCACACGGACCTCGAACAGCTCCCCGTCCACCTCGACGCTGAACTCTCGAGCCGACACCTCCTCAATCACCTGCGCCGGTGGGGGTGATGGCATCGGGGTAATCGGAATCCCCGCCGCATCCCCTATGGGTTCGCTGAGGTCGCCCCCGTCGACCGGCGCCAACGTGTCTCCCTGACCTTGTTCCTCCGGCTCCTCTTCCGGCTCGTCCCCCAGGCGCTCGCTACGAGCCTCACCACGCAGAGCGGCCGCCGTCGCTTCTGGAAACAGGATGAACTCCAGGACCGCTTCGGTGCCCGGATCTCCCAGGTCGCTCTTGTTCATCACCCGGTGAGCCTCCGGGAGCATGGGCTCCAGCACGTCTCCCGGGCGCACGCTTATCGGCTCCTCCGACCCGATCACAAGCCTCTGGATCTCGGGGTCGGGTGGGCCGGGAGGCAACCCGTAAAGGCCGAGGAAGTAGTCCTTGACGTCTTGAGCCACGATCAGGTAGCGGTCGCCGGATGCGACGTTGGCCACCGCCTGGGTCACCACCACCTCCGCCACCGGGCTGATGAGGGGGGGGTAGCCCATGTCCTGACGAACGCGGGCTATCTCCTCGAGAACCTCAGCCTGGCGATCCGCAGCCCCCTGGGCCTGGCACTCCCACACCAGGTGCTGCTGGACCGAGGGAGCCAGCTGGGTCCTCATGGTTGCTGAGTCGAGCCGCCATCCACTGGGGTCCGCCACCAGCTGGTAGAGCGGCATCAGCTCCTCCATCCGATCCGCCGCTGCCAGCAGCCGGGCTGCGTCGACCGTCGGCTCGTAAGCGGTGGCCGCCAGGGCGCTGACCACTCCCTCCGTGTTGGGGAGTGATGCCCCTCCGGCGAGCGGTGAAAGGCAAACGTCCAGGGCCGAGGCCCCGGCCTCGGCAGCCGCAAGGTAGGCGAACTGGGCCTGCCCGGTGATGGTCGCGCAATGGATGGAGACGGGCAGGCCCGTCTCCTGAACCAGACCAGCCACGATGGCGCGCGCGTTCCCGGCTCCGAGTAGGCCGGCGGGGTCGAAGAGGCAGAGGCTCTGGAACCCGAGCTGAGCCAGCGAGCTGCCAAGGCGGATGAAGCCCTCGGCGGAGTGGACTGGACTTTGGGTGTAGACCAAAAGTCCCTCGGCATGTCGGCCCTGCTTCGTCACCGCCTGCGCGACCCGGGCCAGATTGCGGATGTCGTTGAGGGGGTCGAAGCATCGGAACACGTCCAGTCCGATTTCGGACAGCTCCCCCACGAACGTGTCCACGACATCGTCGGCGACCGGTCTCGGCCCGACCAGGCTCTGACCGCGAAGGAGACCATACAGCGGCAGCGTGGTGGCCCGGCGGACCTGCCGCAGACGCTCGAATGGGTCCTCCCCGAGGTTCTCCAGGGCAACCTCGAAGGTCGCGCCTCCGAAGGCGTCCAGACCCGCCACCCCGGTCCCGTCGAGACGCTCCGCGAGCTCGACGATGTGGCGCGTCCGCAGGCGGCTGGAGAGCAGGGTCTGCTGCCCGTGGCGCAGAGAACTCTCGATCAATCCGATCGCGGGCATTGCCTGCCAAGATTAGCGGGCCGGAGGGGTTCCGTGCCGAGCCCAGGGGGAGCCCGGCAGCATTCATGGCCGGGAGGCGCAGGAAACGCAGCGTACGGCCCACGGCAAGGCCTCCAGACGCAGGGGGGGTATGGGAGCACCACACACTTCGCAGCTGCCGTACAGGCCATGATCCATCCTGGTCAGCGCGGCCCTGACCTGGTCGGCGAGGAGTTCCACCTGCTCCGCCGCCCTCGCCCTGGTCAGGTTGTCGGTCACCTGGGAGATGTGATCCCCGGCTCGCTTGCCGTACTGGACCTGCGCGCCGGGTTCCACGGGCCGGGCGGTCAGGCTTGCCAATTCCGCCTGCAGCTCCCCGAGCTTGACCCGCAGATTCTGTCTGACTTCCTCAAGTCCATCCATGACCATTGATCCTGACCGTGGGCGCCGACTCCCGTCGTCCCTCAAGAGGCGATGTCGCCACGGTACCTCATCCCTTGGAACCGGATCTCGGCCAGGCCACGGTAGGCCAGGGCTCTGGCCTCCCCCAGGCTGTCGCCGGTCGCGACGCAGATGAGGACGCGACCTCCGGCGACCACGGGCAGGCCCATTTGCCCGGCGGCGGTCCCCATCTGGAATACGACGCACCCCGCCGCCGCCGCCCGCTCGATACCCGAGATCTCACCTCCCGGAACGATCTTGGCGGGATACGGGTCGCGCACGGCGACCACCCCCACGGAGGCGAGCCTGGTCAGGGCGGGGGGGGCCGGCCCCAGTTCACCGGCCGCGGCCGCCAAGAGATGGGGCACCGGGTCGGCCAGCGCCGGAAGCAGGACCTCCGTCTCGGGATCGCCGAAGCGCGCGTTGAACTCGAGCACGTAGAGCTCCTGGCCCACCAGCATCCCGCCCACGTAAAGGCAGCCGACAAACGGCCTGCCCAGTCGGCGCATCTCCTGCAGCACCGGGTCTACGACCCTCTCCTTGGTGAGCTGGTTCAGGTTATCCCAGTCGATCCCTTGCGGCGGCGTGTAGGCGCCCATCCCTCCCGTTTGCTCACCACCATCGCCGTCCCGCGAGCGCTTGTAGTCACGGGCGGGCGGCAGCATCACCGAGCGCTCACCGTCACACAGGGCGAACAGCGAAACCTCAGCACCTCTGAGACAGTCCTCGATCACGACGACCCTGCCTGCCGCGCCCAGCTCACCATCCACCATGAGGCGGCGGACGACGTCCCGGGCCTCGGCCAGAGTGGTGCAGACGAAGGCCCCCTTGCCCAGGGCCAGCCCGTCAGCCTTCACCACCACCGGCAGGGGGCAAGTGCGCAGGTGCAGCTCCGCTGCCCCCGGGTCCGCGAACACCTGGAACGGAGCGGTCGGGATCCCGATCCGCGCCATCAGCCGCTTGGCGAAGGCCTTGCTGGTCTCCAATTCCCCGGCGGCTTTGGTCGGTCCAAAGCATGGGATCCCGGCTGCCGCCAGCCCATCGCCGACACCTGCGGCGATGGCCGCGTCGGGTCCCAGGATGACCAGGTCCACCGCTTCTGCGGCCGCCAGACTGGCGACGGCGGGGGCGTCGGTGACGGACACGGCAACGTTGCGACCCAGGAGCGCCGTACCGGGGTTTCCCGGAGCCACCAGCACCTCGGCGACCAGCGGACTTCTCCGACAGGCCCAGGCCAAAGCGTGCTCCCGCCCGCCCCCGCCTACCACCAGGACCCGCAGCCCCTCCTTGGCCGTGCTCACTCCCACTCGATGGTGGACGGCGGCTTGCTGCTGATGTCGTACACCACGCGGTTGACGCCTGGAACCTCATTGACGATTCGCCGGCTGATATCGGAGAGCACGTCGTAGGGAACTCGGGCCCAGTCGGCCGTCATGCCGTCGTCGGAGGTCACGATCCGCACCGCCACCACGTTGGCATAGGTCCTGAAGTCGCCCATCACCCCCACGCTGCTGACCGGGGTGAGGATGGCGAAGCTCTGCCAGACCCTCTGGTAGAGGCCACTCCTCTTGATCTCGTCTATCACAACCCAGTCGGCGCTGCGCACCGTCTCCAACCGCTCTCTTGTCACCTCTCCGATGATGCGAATCGCCAGCCCCGGACCCGGGAATGGCTGGCGCATCACCATGTCGTCGGGCAAGCCCAGCGCCTGTCCGACCCGGCGAACCTCATCCTTGAAGAGGTAGCGCAGGGGCTCGACCAAGCTAAACTTCATGCCCTGTGGCAGCCCGCCGACGTTGTGATGGGTCTTGATCTTGCGGGCTCCGAAGGTGTCTTGGGATGTGCTCTCGATGACATCCGGGTAGAGTGTGCCCTGCGCCAGAAACGGCACATCCCCAAGCCTCTTGGTCTCGTGCTCGAAGGCTGAGATGAACTCCCGACCCACGATCCGCCGCTTCTCCTCCGGATCGGTGACCCCCGCCAGGGCTGCCAGAAACCTCTCCTCAGCCTCGACGCGCACAATCTTCATGCGCATGTTGCGGGTCAGCACGTCGATGACGCGGTCGGCCTCGCCGCGCCTGAGAAGTCCGTTGTCAACGAACACGCAGGTCAGCCTGTCCCCTACCGCCCTATGGACCAGAGTCGCGGCGACTGCGGAGTCGACCCCCCCGGAGAGGGCGCAGATGACCCGCTCCGCTCCGACTCGCTGGCGAATCTCGGCCACACTCTGCTCCACGAAGCCAGCCGCCTCCCAGGTTCCCTCGCAGCCGCAGGTGTGAAAGAGAAAGTTGCGCAACATCTCCACCCCCTGCGGGGTGTGGGCGACCTCCGGGTGAAATTGGATCCCCACGCTGCCGTTCGGTCCGACCATTGCGGCCACAGGGCTGTTGCCGGTATGGGCCATCACCCGGAAGCCGTCGGGCAGGCGGTCGATGACGTCTCCGTGGCTCATCCACACCGGCATCTCGGCGGGAAGCCCGGCAAAGATGCTCTCATCACTGTCCACCACCACCGAGGCGAGACCGTACTCGCGGCGGCTGGCAGGCCGTACCACACCGCCAAGGTCGTGGGCCAGCAGCTGCATCCCGTAGCAGATTCCGAGCACGGGAACGCCCAATTGGTAGATGCCCGGGTCGGGCCGCAACGCGTCGGCGTCATAAACGCTCTGGGGCCCTCCGCTGAGGATCAGCCCGCGGGGCGCATGGCGCATAACGTCGGCTGCGGAGATCGTCCCGGGGACCAGCTCGCAGTACACCTTCAGCTCGCGGATCCGGCGGGCGATGAGCTGACTGTACTGGGAGCCAAAATCCAGCACCAGTACCCGATTGCCGTTAAGCGAAACCCCGCCTCCGTCCGGTCCGTCCGCGACCTGCTCCGGGGCGGTGGTGATCATGGCGTTGGCCCCTGCCTCATCAGCGCGCCATCCCCACCTGTTGGGCCTGCTGGAAGAGCTTCCCCTCGGTGAGGATGGCGGGAGCGATTACCAGCTCCGTCTGCTGGAACTCCTCGATGGTGCGCGCCCCGCACACCCCCATCGCAGACTTGATCGCCCCGACCAGGTTCTGGGTCCCGTCATCCACCCGGGCTGGTCCCAGCAGCAGCTCCTTGACGGTTGCCTTGGTGCCGACCTTGATCCTGGTCCCGCGGGGCAGATTGGGGTCCGGAGTCGCCATCCCCCAATGATGCCCCCGGCCGGGCGCTTCCTCGGCGGACGCGAATACGGATCCGATCATCACCCCGTCCGCGCCCGAGGCGAACGCCTTGGTGACGTCGCCACCTACCCGCATGCCCCCGTCGGTGATCACCGTCACCGGTTTCCCACCGGTGCGGCGATGGTCGTTGCGAGCGGCTGCAACGTCGGCGGTGGCGGTGACCTGGGGAACCCCGATGCCCAGCACGCCCCGGGTGGTGCAGGCGGCTCCAGGGCCGACCCCGACCAGGATTCCATCAACTCCGGTCGCCATCAGCTCCAGAGCGGTGTAGTACTCCACGCAGTTCCCGACCACCACCGGAAGTTTGGACTGCGCCATCAGATGCGAGAAGTCGAGCTGGCGGTAGGACCGCGAAATGTGCCGCGCCGTGAGCACGGTCCCCTGCACAAAGAAGAGGTCCGCCCCCGCCTCCGTGACGATCGGGAGGCGATGCTCGGCGTCGGCCGGAGTCGTGGACACCGCGCATACCACCGCCTCTCGCTTGATCTCCTCGATGCGGCGGGAGATCAGGTTGTCCTTGACCGGTTCGAGGTAGAGGCGCTGCAGTAGGGTGTTGACCTCCTCGCGCGACGCTGCCGCGATCTGCTGGTAGACCGCGGCCGGGTCCTCGTAGCGACAGTTGATCCCGTCCAGGTTCAGCACCGCGACCCCACCCAGCCGTCCCATCGCCACGGCGAACGAAGAATCCACGACCCCATCCATCGCTGCCGCCAGGATCGGGATCGGCAACTCGACGTCCCTGACCCTCATGGTGATATCGATCTCGTCCGGGTTGATCGTCACCTTTCCCGGTACCAGGGCAACCTCGTCGAACCCGTAGGCCCGCCTTGCCCGCTTTCCCCGTCCTAACTCAATGTCCAAGCAAGGCCACCTCCCAGTCCGGCTCCTTAAGGGTGCGCAGCAGCCTTGTCCGAGAATTCAGCCCCTGCGCCCTCAGGATATCAGACCGAGGAGGCGAGGGGGTCTTGAGCCGACCATATCTAGTGGGCATTTACCGCCCGCCCCACCCCATGTGGTGTATGGGGCAGGTTTTCCGACCCGCTCATGAGGACGTGAGGGTCGCTCTCATCACGATCCTCTGGGTGTCTATCCAAAGGGGGGTGCAGGTGATCAGGGTCAGGTAGTGTCCCTGGGTGATCGGCTCCAGCTGGGTGACCTGGCTCGGGTTCTCCACCCAGATCTTGGTGATGGTATAGGTGTACTGCTGGCAGTCACGGGCGGTCACCACTATTTGCGCTCCCGGCTTCAGGGTCCCCAGCGGCTCAAAGTTGGGCTCTCTGTGCAGGGCGATCAACATGTTGCCGATCCCTCCGGGTCCCGGGGACCCGGCGTAGTGGACCACGGAGCGCTGGGTCAACATCTGCCAGCTGCCGTTGCCGGCCACTCCCTCTATCCCAGGCAGGGACGGGAAGTCGACCAAGGCGTATTCGCTGGCCGGGGAGCCGCTGCCGCAGGATGGGGCGCTCACCGGCGCCCCATCCTGGGCCGGACTCTCGACCTTGGCCGGGAGGACCTTGGTGAGCGCACCCTTGGGGCCAAGCCACTTCTGGAGAAGGGCTTGGTCGTTGCCACCGCGGTGCAGAACCCCGAGCACCGGCGGCAGGAGTATTCCCACGCCGGCCAGGACCAGCACCACGCCGCAGGCGGCGAGAATCGTCCCGAGTCGCCTTCCTCTGCCCCACCCCGCGAGTCTGAAGCGCATCGCGGTTCCTCCTTGACCGAAGTCATCTTACCGGCCCCGCGGGAGAATGTCTCCTCGTCACACCAGCCGCCCAGCTTGTTACGCAGCCGTTGTTGATCCACGACGGCCATTTCAGGAGCCCCGTCACACAATCCCTGCGTGACTCAGGCAATCGCGGCCCGTCCCGCCCCACTGCGCGAGTTGGAGCCCGCCCCCCCGACCATCCCTGCATCGTCCGCGAGTCTGCTCATCATCGATGACGACCCGGCGATGCTCCAGCTGGTTCAGCTCATCGCCGCCGAAAATGGCTACGGCGTCGCCACCGCGGGCAGCGGAGCGCTGGGGCTGCGGCTGGCCATAGAGGAGGAGCCGGACCTGATTCTCCTGGATCTGGTGCTCCCCGACATGAATGGCGTCGAGGTCTGCCGCCGGCTCCGCGCCGCGGGAGTGCGTTCGACGGTCATGATGGTGTCCTGCCTGCACGACTCCGAGGACGTGGTGATCGGGCTGGAGGTGGGCGCCGATGACTACCTGCGCAAGCCCTTCGAGGTCCGGGAGTTGGTGGCAAGGATAAACGCCAGGCTGCGGCGGGCCCGCTTCCTGCGCCAGTCGGCATCCGACAACCGCCTCTCGTTTCCAGGCCTCATCATCGATCTGGGCCGCCACGAAGTGCGCCGCGACGAACGCACCTTGGCCCTCACCCCTACCGAGTTCGGAATCCTCACCACGCTGGCGCGCAACGCCGGCAGGGTCGTCTCCCGCCCACAGTTAATCGCGGATGTCTGGCGCCGACGCGATCCGTTCCAGGTGCACTCGCTTGACGCCCACCTCTACCGGCTGCGGCGCAAGATCCAGCCCCGCGCCGACGGACCCCACTACATTCATGTGGTGATTGGGGCCGGCTACCGTTTCGAGTACCAGCCGGGGCGCACCGCCACCATGGCGACGTATCCCCACCGACTCTACTGACAGGACGGCTGCGCCCGACCCGCGCTCAGGGATATATGCCGCGCGCCGCGGAGGCTCTGGCTACTCTGCCGATGGCGATCGCGTAAGCCGCTTCCCGCAGCGAGATGTGGTGGTGGGCTGAGTAGGCCCAGACCTGGTCGGCCGCGCGCAGCATCGCTCGCTCCAACTGTGAGGTGATCTCCTGCTCGTCCCAGAAAAACGACTGCAGGTCCTGGACCCATTCAAAGTAGGACACGGTGACGCCCCCGGCGTTGGCCAAGATGTCGGGCACGACCACGATCCCGTCCTCCGCCAAGGTGGCCTCTGCAAGCGGGGTCACCGGGCCGTTGGCGCCCTCGGCAACTATCCGGGCCTGGACCCGTGCCGCGTTTCTAGAGTTGATGACGCTCTCCACCGATGCCGGCACCAGGACGGTGACCGGTAGTGCCAGCAGCTCGTCACGGGAAATGGCTTCTCCCGCGATTCCCGCGCTTTCCAGATGGCCGCCGTGGGCCTTGAGCTCCGTGAGCGCGCTGAGGTCGAGCCCACGCGGGTTGTGCCAACCCCCCGTGTGATCCGAGACGGCAATCACGCGGCAGCCGGCCGCCGCCAACAGCGTTGCGCACGTGGCCCCGACCGACCCGAAACCTTCGACCGCGACCGTCGCCCCATCGAGGCTCAAGCCGGTGTTGCGCATGGTGTGGAGCAGGACGGTCGCCAGGCCCCGGCCCGCAGCTTCTATGCGGCCCACCGACCCGCCCGCCACCACCGGCTTTCCGGTCACCGAGGCGGTCACCGAGAAGCCCTCATGCATGGAGATGGTGTCCATCATCCAGGCCATGATCTGGGGCCCGGTGCCGATATCGGGTGCGGGGATGTCCTTCTCCGGACCAAGCAGGAGGCGGATTTCAGTCGTGAACCTGCGGGTCAGCCGCTCCAGCTCACGGGAGCTCATCTGCTGCGGGTCGACTCTGACCGCGCCGGCCGCGCCCCCGAAAGGCAACGACATTACCGCGGTCTTCCAACTCATCAGCATCGCCTGGGCCTTGGTCCCCTCGACGGTCGCCTCAGGCTCATATCGGATGCCGCCCTTGGCGGGTCCCCGAGCAATGCTGTGATGGACTCGAAAGCCGGTGTACACCTCCACCGACTCATCGTCACGCACCACGGGAAAATGAACCTGAAAGACCCGCTTGACGTCGCGCAGGACGGCGTGCAGGTCCTCGCTCAACTGGAGGAATCGCGCTGCCTGGTCGACCCGGTGTTGGCCGGTGGTATAGAGATCCTCCGCAGCGTCGATGATTGCGCTCACGACGTGAGTATAGGTCGCGCGCTCGGGTCTGTGTAGCGTTCGCTTCGGCAGCCGCAAGGTCCGGCACATGCGACCGTGACAGATCTACTCGCATCGCTAGTTTTGGGCCTCGCTCAAGGTAATGCGCGCACGCCCGCACGATTGTGTGTAACAATCACGCTATTGAAAGGCGGATGCACGTGGGCGGACCGTGTTGCCTCAGGCAGCGACTTGACGACAGGTTCGCCACCGACCGTCATTGACAGGAGCGCGGCGCAAGTGACCGCCGCTCAAACATGAGGAGGCACATCATGCCCCGCACCACCCGTAGGACTGGAGCCAAGCGCACCACGACGCGCACGCCCAGTCGCACAGCCGGCAGGGCGACCACGCGCCGCACTGCGACTCGGAGCACGACGCCGCGCGGTGTCACCGGCAGGCGCACCACCGCCCGCACCACCACTCGCACGCCGATCGCGCGCATGACTCCCGCGGCTTTGAACAAGAGCCTGGCCACGCAGCTCAAGGCGCTGGAGCGGCGCCTGGCTGACATCGAGCGCAAACTCGACCATGCGATGACCCGCAGCGAGGGAGCGGTGCGCAGCACCACCCGTCGAGCTACCGTGCGCCGGCCCGCGGCTGCGACCCCGGTCCGCCGTAGGACAAGCACCACGCGTGCCACCGCTGGCCGCGCCACCACCCGGCGAGCACCGGCCGCAGCCACCACCCGGCGCACCCCTGCGACGCGGGGCACGACCCGGCGCGTCCCTGCAGCTACCACCACGACCAAGCGACGCGCCGCAGCGGCCGTGTCGGCGAACGCGCCCGCCCGTCGCCGCAGCAGCAGCGCCTCAACAACCACCCGCCAGCGATCGGCCAGCGCCGCGCCGCGGCGGGCATCAACGGCGCGCACGGGACGCGCCGCAGCGGCCACACCGAGAGCTAGGCGTAGCCCGGCGGCGGCGCCTGCGACCAGCCGTCCGGCGCCGCGTCGCCGTGGCAGGATCACCCTGGCGGGACCGACCAGCGAGGGCTGATCCTCGCCGCCTGACCAATGTGCTAGCGGGAGGCGGGCCGGCGGGCCCGTCTCCCTATCTTTTATCTGGCCTCGAGAGCCGCGCCCAGACGGCGCGCCGCCTCCTCCATCTGCGCCATCGACACGTTCAGGTGGGTGACCGCACGCACGGTGTGGTTGCCGAAAGCGACCATGCGCAGGGCCAGGGCATCGGCCCGACGCAGCACCTCCTCGGCGGCGAGCGCCGTCTGCAAAAGCACGATGTTGGTCTGCACAGACTCCGGTTCGACTATGACACCGGGCAGTTCAGCGGCCAGCTGAGCGAAGCGCTTTGCCTTGACGTGGTCCTCTTCCAGGCGAGGAAGCTGATGCTCCAGGGCCCACAGTCCGGCGGCGGCAAGGATGCCCGCTTGGCGCATGCCGCCACCGAGACGCTTGCGCCAAATGTGAGCCCGCTCGCGAACTTCAGCAGGGCCCGCCCAGAGTGACCCAACGGGACAGCCAAGGCCCTTGGAGAGCGAAAAGTTGACGCTGTCCGCGCACGTCGCGAGGGCGCTCGGATGCACCCCCAGCGCGACCGCCGCGTTGCCGAGGCGAGCTCCGTCAAGGTGAACTTTGAGGCCCATGTCGTGGGCGGCCTGGCTCGCCGCCTGCAGATCAACCAGCGGGGCGACACTGCCGCCGCGACGATTGTGGGTCTGCTCCAGACAGAGAAGCGCGGTGGTGGGCTCGTGGGCGGGATCCACCAAGCGCTCCATCGCCAACAACTGCTGAGGCGTGGGGCAGCCCGCCACCGGGGCGTCGAAGTTGCGCAGCTGCACCCCTGCCACCACCGCGCTTCCGGCCAGCTCGTAGTGCAGCACATGGGCTTCACTGTCCACCAGCACCTCCTCACCCCGATTGGTGAGCGAGGCGATCGCGATTAGATTGGACATGGTCCCGCTGGGGCAGAGCAGCGCGCTCTCCAGCCCCAAGAGATCGGCAACGCGTTCCTCCAGCGCCCGGATCGAGGGGTCCTCGCCATAGACGTCGTCGCCAACCTCGGCGGCAGCCATGGCCCGCCGCATCCCATCGGTGGGCAGGGTGACAGTGTCGCTGCGTAGATCTATGACAGCATCCAAGATGCATTCCATCGTAAGCGATGCGGGGCTTCGCGCTCAGGTTGAGGCGCTGGGATCTCCGGGAGCGGCCAGATCCAAGAACTCCACGCGGTCGCGTCCTGCGCGCTTGGCCGCATACAGCGCCCGGTCCGCCAGGTCGAGGAGGTTGCGCGCCCCTCGGGTGCCCTCGGGGAAGCTGACACCCCCGATGCTGACAGTCACCCTGACCGTGGATTGGTCGTCAAGCATGATCGGCAACGCCGCCACCGCGCCGCGAATTTTCTCGGCGACCAGATAGGCGTCCTCGCGGCCGGTATTGGCCATGACCACCACGAATTCCTCGCCGCCGTAGCGGGCGGCCAGGTCCGATTTGCGAATCGTGTCGATCACCAGGCTGGAAACAGAGCGCAGCACCCGGTCGCCCACCAGGTGCCCGTGCGAGTCGTTGATCGCTTTGAAGTGATCCAGGTCGAGCATCAGGACTGACAGGCTGGAGTTGGCCCGTTCCGCCACGTTCACCTGCTGGTCGAGATAGCCGATGAGGAAGCGGTAGTTGTAGAGCCCGGTCATGGCGTCCGTGGTAGCCTCGCGACGCGTTACCACCAGTTGCATGCTCTTGTCGACGGCGGACACAACCTGGGCCGCCACCGTGTTGCAGAGGGCCCGGTCCTCCTCCAGGTATGGGCGCCGCTTGTTGGCGACCACCAGCAGGCCCAGAATGCGGCCCTCGCTCTGCAGGGGCTCGGCCAGACAGTCGCGCAGTCCCAGGCGGCGTTCCAGCTCGCCGCGCTCCTGCGTGGTGAGGAGCGGTCGCGCCAGAAAACGCGGCCTCCGCAACAGGTCGCCGATGATCCCGTCGCCGCTCTCAAGCTCCGACCACTCCAAGGCGGGGTCCGCTATCCCCCATGTGATCAGAAAGCTGAGGCCGCTCGGCTCGGTTGGACGCAGCAGGATCATCGCCATCTCCGCCTCGACCACCCGGCAGAGATTCATGAGTACCTGCGAAAGGGACTGCTCCAAGGGAGCATTGCCGGTGAGGGTCGAGGCGATCACGCTGCGCCCGACAGCCAGGATCACCTGGTGCCTCAGCTGGCGGCGCATGATCTCGAAGTTGGCCGCCAGGCGGCTCACCTCCTCGGACCCCTCGACCCTGACCGGCTCGGCGTAGACATCCTGCCCCAGACGCTGCACCGCCTCATTGAGACGGCGCAGGGGCCGGTTCAGGAATCGCTCCGCCAACAGGAACACCACGACCATGCCGAGCAAGAGGACCGATGCCACGGCGAGTGTCACCGGCACCGCCAGCTGCTCTGCCGAAGGCCCCACGCTGGTCGCCGACTGGGACACGACCAAGGTCGCCACCGCCCGGCCGTGGTTGTTCAGGAGCGGCACTCCCGCAAGGGTCAGGGAGCGGCTCCGGATCGTCCCGCTACCGACCTCGCCGGGGCTCGCCAGAGCGGCCCGCACCGCCTCGGGCAGCGGCGCTTCGGACCCGATCGTGGTCGAGGCCAAGGTCGCGGGCAACAAGACCCGCCCACTGCCGACCAGGAGCGCCTGGGAGGTGATGCCCTGGCTGGAAATCAGCTGAGCCGCATAGTTGACGCTCGCTGCGCTGACGGGCGTAAGGACCGCGACGACTCCGAGGTCTTGACCTCCGTTGCGGACCGGAGCCGTCGCCGCCCCCAGGATGCGGTTGCCGAAGCGCTCGAAGAAGCCTCCCCGAGTGCATTGCTGAGCCGGGCTGAGCAAGCCTGTGACCAGCGGCTGGAGTCGGCGAAGCGGTGTGCCTGCGGCGCTGCCCGCCAGGATTCGTCCTTGGCTGTTGAGGAACAGCAGGTAGTGGCCCGGGTTGGCACTGACGGTGGAACTGGCATAAGAGCTCAGGCCGGCGACACCGGAGTGGTAGGCGTCCGCTGTTCGGGGCAGGCCTGCCAGTCTGCAGGCGAGCCCGGCGCTAACCTCGGAGGTCTCCAGACGGACCAGGCCGAGTCCGAGGTGCGCCGAGCCCTGGGCTGACACCAGGAGTTGGGTGGATCGCGCAGTCTGGGTCTCGTACCACGCCACCGCCGCCGCGGCCAAGGCCGTCGCCAGGCCAACTCCGAGGAGGATGAGGGCGAACTGCGTTGTGAAGGATGCCCTGCGCCTACGGCGCCGGGTGTCAGGTGACTGTGCCAAGGTGAACTGCCAGATGCCTCCGGGGGCTGAACTCGGTGCGCGCCTGGAAAGAGCCCTGGCCCGATCCCGAATGGCGATCGCTCGAGACGCCCGTCCACACCCGCCCTATGATGTCCCCACCGTAGCCTGCCAGAGCGCGGACGAGAGGATTGGGAGGTAGCGATGGGGTGACGCCCGCCAAACTTTCCCATGACAGGAGCGCCGGACCATCACCGAGGAGCAAGCCATGAGCCCGAGACGTCCATGCCGGAGGTGATCGTTTCCTTCCTGGATGGGGAGACCCTGTACGGCGAGGTCCCCACCCTGCACCTGGACGATCCGTTCCTTGAGGTCGAGCTTCACAGCCTTGACGGCAACACCAGGCAGGCGCTGGTTCCGGCCAGCGCCGTGCGCCAGGTGGAGGTGCGCCAGGTGGAGCCGATCGAGGTGGGCCGCGACGTGAAGGAGATGCCCCGGGTCGCCCTGCACTTCGCTGACGGTCAGGTGTTCCGCGCCCATGTGGTGAACCCCGCGTCGCTGCAGCGCTTTGGCGCGGTTTGGGATGTCATCGAGGCGGGCCACGATGAGCACCGGGTGATGGCCATACCGTACACGGCGATGAAGGCCGCCTTCTACGTCCGGCACTGGGACACAAGGCGCCCCGTTGACCGCGACAGCTCGGCTGAGGAGACTGAGGGTCGACGCCTGGCTGAGATTCAGGCCCGCCGCTCAAGGGCCGCCCTGGAGAGCCGCGTCTCGCGCTCATCCGGGCTGAGAGCCAGGATGGGGATCACCGACGATGGCGGCAGCCGACGTCGGGGCGAAGGCGCCGCAGAGGAGCAGGACTGACATCCCACCGGCGGGAGATGCGCCGCTGACAGACTTGCGGTGGGGTTTACTTGTAGCGGAAGGTGATGCGACCGCGGGTGAGGTCGTAAGGGCTCAGTTCGACCTTCACCTTGTCCCCGATGAGGGTCCGGATGTAGTGCTTGCGCATCTTCCCCGAGATATAAGCCAGCACGACCTGCCCGGTCTGCAGCTCGACGCGGAATACCGCGTTGGGCAGGGGCTCCACCACGGTCCCCTCCAACTCTATGGTCTCTTCCTTCTGCTCCTCTGGAGGTGCCACTCTGGCGACGCGAGGGCGTGCCGGTCCACGCCTGGGCCTGCGACCCATCGAGCGTCGTGCCAAAGAACCACCTCCATACAGAAATACGAGGCCAAGCCCCGCCCAACTTCCGACTTGATTGTAGCGTTTGCTCAGACCAGGGCCTGACCCGGCTTGGGAACGAACCCACCTCCACCGCCGTGACGGGGACCGATCGTATGGGTCAGGGTCCCGAATCCCACGAGCTCCAGGTCCAAGCGGTCCCCCGGCTCGAGCATCCGGCCGGCCTCCTGGCCGCTGCCACCACCGACGGTGCCGCTGGCGATGGTCTCGCCCGCCGTGAGCGGCTCCGCCCCCGATGCGTACGCCACCATTTGGGGAAAGCTCCAGCGCGCCTCCCCCATCGTGCCCCGTGCCACCTCCTGCCCATTCAAGTAGGCCACCGCCGTGAGAAGAGCGGCGTCCGGGACCTCGTCGGAGGTGACCAACCACGGGCCCAGGCCACTGGCGAAGTCCTTGGATTTGGCTGGGCCAAGGCGTGCCTGCATCTCCTCGTGCTGAATGTCGCGGGCGGAAAAGTCACAGAAGACGGTGTAGCCGGCGATCGCTTCCAGGGCGGAGTCCTGATCAAAGTCCCGCCCTCCCCGGAGCAGGACGCAGGCGAACTCGAGCTCATAGTCGAGCTGGTCGCAGTAGTGGGGCCAGGGCACCTCCTCACCCGGGGCCAGCAGAGTTGCCGCGTTGCCCTTGTAGTAGACAGGTCTTCTGTACCATGCCGGAGGAATGGGCTCACCGCGGCGCGCGGCCCCGGCCGCCACATGGGTCTCGAAGGCGTAGAAGTCGCGCAACAAGGGGGACCGCAGCAGTGGGCGGCGCTGCACCCCGCCCTCGGGCCAGCGGAGCGGAGCGCCGGAGGAAGTGGTGGCCGAGGCGGGCAACGTCAGTGCCAGCTCGACCGCCTCGCCGGCCATCTCCAGCCCCCGGCGCCCCCCTCGGAGGAGGCGCACCAGGTCGTCGGGAAAGGTGGCTCGGGCCCAGCGCTGGGGGTCACCGCATCCCTGGCGCTCCCACCACAGCTCCCCGGCGGCGGTCACGTCCACCAGGGCCGGGATGCCGCTCTGCGGATCGGTCCTGGCCGCCACCACCCGATCGATGGAACCAACCGGCCCTGTGATCCCGACGGTTGCCAGCAACACGGCAGTAGCTCAGTCGTCGTCCATCAGAGGCATCCAGGACTCGGCGTACTCGGCTATCTCAGCGGGCAGGATGTCCGGCAGGGGATGCAGCGGATGGCGGGCGTCAATCATGACCGCAACCTCGTCATGGTGAGTCTTGGTCCCCTGGCGGTCCCGTTCAATGGCCTTTGGCTGGGGCCCGTGGTGGATCCCCTGGGCATGCCAGGTCATCATCCCGGCGTCGATACCCGCTCGGCTCATGAATGTGCCGGCATGGTAGAAGAGCACCTCATCGTAGTCGATGTTGCGGTGATAGAACGGCAGCCGCACCGCTCCCGGGTCATCGATCCCCTCGACTCGGCGAGGGGCGAAGGTGCACAGGACGAAGCCGGAGGTGCGCAGGGTGGTGTGCACCGATGGGGGCAGGTGGAACCGTCCCGAGGTGACGGGCCGGATGTCGCGCACGTTGAGCGCAAAGGCGCTGAGGTCCCCCTTCCAGCCGACCGTGTCCAAGGGGTCAAAGGGGTAGAAGACCCTGGTCCACTCCCCCT
>JAJYWM010000144.1 GCA_021791455.1 bacterium
GCCGGTTTCGTGATCGTGGGCCTCTTCATCCTCACCTGGGCCGCCGCGCTGCTCATCTGGCGGTACGGCAATGTGGAGGAGCGATGGGAGCGCGCCGCGGCGGAGGCCAGAGCCCGGGCGGGGCGCAGCTGACCCAAGCCCGGGCGGACCGCCGCTCCGGTAAACTCGTTCGGATGCGGCCTGCCCTTGGTGAAGCCTGAACATCCGGTGAGCGCGGGGCGTGCGGTTCTGGTCACGGGGGCTTCCCGGGGTATCGGCCGGGCTGCCGCCCTGGCCTTCGCGGCGGCCGGGGATCGGGTAGCGGTCCACCACCGCGACTCGCCCCACCTGGCCGAAGAGCTCCTCGGCGAACTCGGCGGGGTGGGGCATGGCGTGGTCTCCGGGGACCTCTCCGATCCGCAGGTGGCGGAGCGGGTGGTCGAGGAGGCCGACGCCCTTCTCGGAGGGCTTGACGTCCTGGTCAACAATGCGGGGGTCAGCCTGCCCCATGACCTCCTGGAGATGGACTTCGACTCCTGGCGCCAGGCGCTGGAGCGAACGCTGGCGGTCAACCTGCTGGCCCCGGCCTACCTCATGTACTTCGCGGCGCGGAAGATGATGGGGAGGGGAGGGGCGATCGTCAACGTCTCCTCTCGGGGAGCCTTCCGGGGCGAGCCCGGGCAGCCCGGGTACGGGGCCAGCAAGGCGGGCCTCAACGCACTGGGGCAATCGCTGGCGGTGGCGCTGGCGCCGCACGGGATCAGCATCGCCACGGTGGCGCCCGGTTGGGTCGCCACCGACATGTACAACCAGGAGCTGAAGCGTCCCCGGGGGGAGGAGATCCAGCGCCAGAGTCCCTTCGGCCGGGTGGCCACTCCGGAGGAGGTGGCGGCAGCCATCTTCTACCTCGCCTCCCCCGAAGCCCGGTTCTCCAGCGGGGCGATCCTGGATGTGAACGGCGCCTCCTACCTCAGGACCTGAGGCGGACGCTCCGGCCCCGGGCGGCCCAGCTCGAAGACCTGGTGCAGGGCGCGCACCGCGTCCCCGACCTCCTGGCGCTGCACCACCGCGGCCACGGCCAGCTCCGAGGATCCCTGGGAGATGGCGATCACGTTGATCCCCGCCTTCCCCAGGGCTCCGAACATCTTCCCGGCGATCCCGACGGTGCCGCGCATCGCCTCCCCGACCACGACCACCACGGAGACCTGGTCCTGGACGTCCAAGTCCCCGAGGAACCTGGTTTGCCGGAGGACCCGCCGGGCGGTGGGCACCTCCACCACGGGTACGGCCACGCAGATCGTGTCCTCGGCGGATGACTGGGTGACCAACAAGGTGGTGATCCTGGCGTCGGCGAAGCGGCCGAACACCTCGCCGGCCAGGCGGTTCAAACCGTCCCCGGGGCTCGCTGTGAGGGTCAGCAGGCATGCCTTCTCCACCTGGGTCACCGCCCTCACCCGTCCTGGGCCAGGTGACCTGCCTTCGATCAACGTGCCCTCTCCCTCTGGTCGCATGGTGTTCTTGATGCGGATGGGGATCCCGGAGGCGGCTGCGGGCAGCACCGCGCTCCGGTGCAGCACCTTGGCGCCGAAGTAGGACAGCTCCAGAGCCTCCGCGTACGAGACCTCGGGGAGTAGCCGGGCCTGTGGGACCAGGCGCGGGTCGGCGGCGAGAATGCCGTCGACATCCGTCCAGATCCACACCTCAGACGCCGGCAGGGCCTGGGCAAGAAGGGTGGCGCTGTGGTCCGACCCTCCCCGGCCGAGGGTCGTCACCTCGCCCCCGGCAGTCCCAGCGCGGAAACCGGTGACCACTGGAAGGGTTCCTCCTTGGAGCAGGGGCAGCAGCCGCCTCCTGACGCGCTCACGCGTCTCGGAGATGAGGGGAGTGGCCGCCCTGGGGTGGCCGTCGGTGAGCAGCAGCTGGGCGGAGTCCACGGAGGTGGCCGCCACTCCGCGCTGCCTTAGGACAGCTGCCACCAGGTGCGCCGAGAGCAGCTCCCCGGCGCTGGCGGCAGCCTCCAGGTGGCGGTGGGCATCGCGCGAGGTCGTGGCCAGCTGGGCACCGCGGGCCCGGTAGTTGGCGGTCACCTCCTCCACATGAGCCGCGAAGCCCTCCAGCTCCTGACCCGTGAGCAGGTGGCCGGCGGCGGCAAGGTGGGCACGCCGGGTCTCCGCAGCGGCGTCTTCCAACCCCGGCCTGCCGGCTGCCGCCGCCTCGACCCCCTGGAGCAGGACGTCAGTCGTGCCCGCCATGGCCGACACCACGGCGACCACCCCCGGATGGCTGGCGGCCAGGATCGACGCCACCCGGTCCGCGCCCTGGGAGCCGAGGACAGAGGTGCCCCCGAACTTCATCACCACAACTGGGGTGTCGCCCACGGGCTACGCCGCTCCCGCAAGTCCGCCCCAGCGGGCCTCGAAGGCCTCCAAGCTCGGGGCCAGCGGCGCCCCCAGGTCGATCGCGTCCTCGAGGCAGTCGAGCGTCTTCAGCCCATTGCCGGTGACGCAGACTACGGTGGTCTCCCCCGGTGCGATCGCACCCGTGTCGAGAAGCTGCCCGGTCACTGCCACGGTGACGCCCGCCGCGGTCTCTCCCAGGATCCCCTCGGTCGTGGCCAGGAGGCGGATGCCGTGCACGATCTCCGAGTCGGTGGCCGAACCGGCACCGCCGCCAGAGCTGGCGATCGCCCGGAGGGCGGCGTGACCGTCCGCCGGGTCGCCGATGGCCAGCGATTTGCAAATGGTATCGGGCACCACCGGAACCACACTCTCCCGCCCCTGCTGCTGGGCGGTGGCGATCGGGGAGCACCCCTTGGCCTGGGCGCCGAACAGCCGGACCGGGTGGGCCGTCACCAGCCCCAGCGTCACCAGCTCCCGGAACCCTCTGGCGATCCGGGTGAGCTGGGCGCCTCCCGCCATGGGAACCACCACGTTGTCGGGGAGCCGCCATCCCAGCTGCTCGGCGATCTCGAAGGCGACGGTCTTGGAGCCCTCAGCGTAGAAGGGCCGGAGGTTGACGTTGACGAATCCCCAGCGGTGGCGTTCGGCTATCTCCACACAGAGGCGGTTGACCTGATCGTAGGCAGCCCTCACGCGCACCAGGTTGGCGCCGTACACCGAGGTGCCCAGCAGCTTGGCCGGCTCCAGGTCGGCGGGAACGAGCACCCACGCCTCCAGCCCCGCCCGGGCGGCGTGGGCGGCCACTGCGTTGGCCAGATTGCCCGTGGAGGCACAGCCCACCACCTGGAATCCCAGCTCCTGGGCCGCCGCCAGAGCCACCGCCACCACCCGGTCCTTGAATGAAAGGGTGGGGAAGCAGGCGGCATCGTCCTTGATGAACAGGGATCCCGATCCCAGTCTCCGTCCGAGTCGGGGCGCCTCGATCAGGGGAGTCCAGCCCACCCCCGCCAGCCGCGGAGCCGAAGCCGGGACGGGGAGAAGCTCGCCATAGCGCCAGATGTCGCGGGGCCGGCGCTCCACGGCATCGTGGCTCAGGCGCTCCCCGATGGCCTGGTAGTCGTAGGCGATCTCGGTGGGGTAGAAGCACTCGGGGCAGAGGGTCACCGCTTGGCGAGCGAACTCTCGCTCACAGCTGGGGCAGCGAAGGCGGAAGAGGTGGGGCATCTCGGATCTCCAGGATCAGCGGATTGCATCGGGCCGTTGCATTGGACGGCAGGGCGCACCGGCGCCGGGATGCGGGGCGGGGGAGCTAGCGCTGGGCGCTAGTTGAGGGTCGGCGTGTCCCCCGCGGCACGCTCGCGCATTCGTGCCGTGACCAGGGCGGCCATCAGCCCACGTCCGGTGAAAGTCCGGTGCGGACGGAAGCGCCGGGTTGGGCTGAAACGCGCGATGGCCACACGCCTACGATAGCGGCTCACAGGGTGGCGGCGCAGGCGGGGCTGGACGGCGGCTCTCCACTGCTGCGAGACTCCTGCACATGAACTCGAAGATCCCGGTCGCCATCCTGGGGGCCACCGGAGCCGTGGGTCAGCGTCTGGTGGAAATGCTCGATGGCCACCCATGGTTCGAACTCACCGAGCTGGTGGCCTCGGACCGGTCGGCGGGCCGGCTGTACGGGGAGGCGGTCGACTGGAGACTTCCGGGCTCGCCGCCCGAACCGGCGGGCCGGATCCGGGTGCAGACTCTGGAGCAGCTCCCCAGGTCCCGACTGCTGCTCTCGGCACTGGACGCGGCGGTGGCGGTGGACGCCGAGGACCAGCTCGCGCGCCGGGGATATGCGGTGGTGACCAACAGCAGCTCTCACCGGATGGACCCCGCGGTGCCCCTGGTGATCCCCGAGGTCAACGCCTCGCATCTCGACGCTCTCCAGAGTGCCCGCAGCGCCGGTGGCGGGTTCATCGTCGCCAACCCCAACTGCTCGACCATCGGACTGGTGCTGGCCCTGAAGCCCCTCTGGGACCGCTTCGGCGTGAGCCAGGTTCAGGTGGCCACCATGCAGGCGATCTCGGGAGCAGGTCTTGACGGGGTGAGCGCCGGAATGATCTCCGACAACGTCGTGCCCCACATCCCTGGGGAGGAGGAGAAGCTGGAGGCCGAGCCGTGCAAGATCCTCGGGCGATGGGATGGCACTTTCTTGCCCGCCGTGCTGGCGGTGAGCGCGGCCTGCCACCGGGTCGCCGTCCTGGATGGTCACCTGGAGGCGGTCAGCGTGAAGTTGGGGTCCGCCGCCAACGCACACGAAGTGGCAGACGCCTTCGAGTCCTTTCGAGCTGCTCCGGAGGTTGCCGCTCTCCCGAGTTCTCCACCATTGCCGGTCCAGCTCCACCGCCGGCCCGACCGCCCGCAACCCCGGCTCGACCGGGACGCCGGCCGCGGGATGACAGTGTCCGTGGGGAGACTCCGGGAGTGCCAGGTGCTCGACTGGAAATTCACCGTGCTCAGCCACAACCTGGTGCGAGGCGCGGCTGGGGCGGCGCTGCTCAATGCCGAGCTGCTGGTTGCCCGGGGCTACGCGGGTTGCTGATTGGTGCCCGGGGGAGGCGCCTAGAGCCCAGCCAGGCTGGCCATCAGCGGCGCGTGGTCGCTGGGGCGGGGTGCCCCCCGGGCGGAACGATCGACCTCCACCAGGGTCGTCGCCGCGGCAACCTCCTGGGATCCGAGGAGCAGGTCGATCCGCATGCCCAAGCCCCGACGGAAGAATCCCTGCCGGTAGTCCCAATAGGTGAAAGATGGCGTCTGCCCCGGAAGGTCAGCTAGGTCGACTACCCCCGCTCCAAGCACCGCGGTCAAGGCGTCGCGCTCCTCCCGGCTCACGTGGGTCTGTCCCACGAAGGCCGCCGGGTCGAAGACGTCGCTGTCCCTGGGCGCGATGTTGAAATCGCCCCCGATGACGAAAGCCCTCCCTCCAGCCAGCTCCATGGCCACCCGCTCCCTCAGGTCCTCGAGGAAGGCCAGCTTGTAGGTGAAGTAGGGGTGTCCGAGTTCCCGACCGTTGGGGACGTAGACACTGGCTACCCGCAGGGCGCCGCAGTCGGCGGCCAGATAGCGGGCCTCGACCCGGCCATCAGGGGCATCCAGTTCAAGCCCGGTGGCGACCTGCTCCAGGCCGACACGCGACAGCACCGCGACCCCGTTCCACCTGCCCTCGCCGTGATCCGCAACCTGATATCCGGCAGCCTCCACCTCACTCCTGGGAAAGGCGCCGGGCGGGCACTTGGTCTCCTGGATGAGGAGCACGTCGGGTTGGCGCCGGCCCAGCCATTCGAGCACCAGCGGCAGCCGCGCCTGGATGGAGTTGACGTTCCAGGTGGCGATCAGCAAGTGGGGGAACCCGAGGCCCGGCTCATCCCACCCGCTCCAGGTCGGAGTTGGCGAACTGTTCGAAGTAGAGGCGGGAGTAGACCCCCTCC
>JAJYWM010000135.1 GCA_021791455.1 bacterium
GCCGGCAGTGCTGCCCCGCCCTGCGCCCGACCAGCCGGGCGTCGCAGGCCTTACCGTATTGCCCGGCGAACATCTAAGCGGCACGGCATCCGTGGCCGAGGTCACGGTGGTCACAGAAGATCCGCGGTTGGCTGCCAACGACGGCTCTGGGTCGGCGGCAGGGACTGCGACAAGAAGCGGCAACAAGTCGGCGAAACGCCGGACAACGAGGGGTAGAGATGGCAGACACGACCTGGGAAGGCTTTCAGGCGATAGTGGTCGAGCAGCTGGGGGTGGAGACGGAGCAGGTGACCCCGGAGGCGAACTTCGTGGAGGACCTGAACGCGGACTCCCTGGATCTGGTGGAGTTGATCATGGCGTTCGAGGAGGCATACGGGATGGAGATCCCGGACGAGGACGCGGAGAAGATCCAGACCGTGGGTCAGGCCTGGGATTACGTGAAGGAGCACCTGGACCTGGCCAGCTGACGGCCGCAGCCCTGCCGGCTACTCGCCGGCGGCGGTCGCGGGCAACCGCGGAGGAGCTGGCCCAACAGGAGCAGGAGGCGGAAGCGCGGCTTGACGATCTGCAGGGTCGGCTCGGGCTTCGATTCAAGAGGCGGGAGCTCCTGCGCGAGGCCATGACCCACACGTCCTGGATCAATGAGCGTGGGGACGAGGGCCGCGACAACGAGCGCTTGGAGTACCTCGGGGATGCAGTCCTGGAGCTGGTGGCGGGCGAGTACCTGTTCAACCGGTTCCCAAACTATGACGAGGGCCAGCTGACCCAGATCCGATCCAGCCTGGTGAGCACGGTTGCCCTGGCCCGCCTCGGCGAGCAGCTCCTGCTGGGGGAGACGCTCAGGCTCGGAAGGGGAGCCGCCAAGTCGGGGGCTCGGCGCTTGACCTCCCTTCACGCCAACGCCTTCGAGGCGCTGGTGGGGGCGATCTTCTTGGATCAGGGGTATCGTCGGGCCGGCCGGGTCTTCCTGTCCCGGATCGGTGATCTCAGCGCCTGGACCGATCCCAACTTCAAGGGCCGGCTGCAGGCGCTGTCCCAGGAGCGCTTTGGCGCTCCGCCTCAGTACCGAACCTTGCCGGCAAACGGAGACCCTCGATCCCGGCAGTATGTCGCTCAGGTGACGGTTGAGGGGCGCGGGCTACTGGGTGAGGGGAGGGGAGGCACCAAGCAGGCAGCAGAGCAGGCGGCCGCCAGGGCTGCGATTGACCTGTTGGTGGCGCCGGTCTCCAAGAAGCGGCGTCGGTCAAGGGTGCCGGCCCCCAGCCCGGCCGCCCCGGCGAGCGCCGCCGGGCCCCTCGCGAGTGAGCCCGTGGCACCGGATCCTCCGCTGCATTCCGCGGGCAAGGGCTCGGCACGACGACGGCCCACGGCGGGGGCGCCCGCGGTCGTCCGGGTGCCAGGTGCGGAGGATGTGGCGACCTTATCGCACGCGGCCGTGGCGGAAGGGGGTCCGGGCGCGCCGACGGAGGGGCCGACCATCGAGCCGGTTAGGGCTGCGCCGCGGCGGCGCCGGCGCAGGGCAGCCGCCGTGCCATCCTCAGCCCTTCAGCCGTCTGGTGCCGGGGCGCCTCCTGAGGCTGCTGGCGCCGCCGATGGCCGAGACGAGGCGGCGGCGCTCCGAGGTCGCCGCCGCGCCCGTGCTGCGTCAGACACCGCCACTGAACCGGCTCTCGCCAGTGATGCGAACGTCGGTGCGCCACCACCGGCAGCCGCTGACCTTGGGTCGGCTTCGGCAGTCACGGTCGCGGACGACCCGGTGCGAAAGCGCACCCACCGTGGCCATCGGGGCGGGCGCAGGCGCTCCGGGAGAACCGCGACCCCCGAAGCATGAGGGTCAGCAAGCTGGAGCTGCGGGGATTCAAGAGCTTTGCCAGCCTGGCATCGCTTGAGTTCGGGCAGGGAGTCACCGCGGTGGTTGGGCCCAACGGCAGCGGCAAGTCGAATCTGGTTGACGCGATCCGACTCGTGCTCGGGGGTGCCAGCGCCCGGGAGCTGCGCGGGCAGCGACTGGACCAGGTCATCTTCTCCGGTGGCGAGAGAAGGGCCCCACTTGGGATGGCGGAGGTCACCGTCGTCTTCGACAACGAGGACGGTCGGATGCCCGTGGAAGAGGTTGAGGTGGCGCTCAGCCGCCGGGTGTTCCGGGACGGCACAAGTGAGTTTCGCCGGAACGGCCAGCGAATAAGGCTGCGTGACCTCGGTCGTCTGCTGGACTCGACCGGCCTGGCCCAGGCGGGGTACGCCATCATCGCTCAGAACGACATCGAGTCGATCATCCGGGCGACCCCGACCCAGCGTCGGCACCTCATCGAGGAGGCCGCCGGGGTGAGGAGTGCCCAGTCCCTGATCGATGACAGCTCGGCGCGATTGGTGGACCTTGATCGCTGGCTCGAGGGCTCGGTCGGGCGGCTGACGGAGCTCATGCCCCGGATCGCGGATCTTGAGGAACAGTCAAGGGTCGCTCAGGAGGCTGCCGACTTGAAGCGGCGGCTTGAGTCGCTCCGCGGAAGCCTGGAGCGAGCCGCCTGGCTCGCCGCCGTGGCGGAGGCGACCAGGCTCGAGCGGCAACTTGATTCCGCCCGCCGCCGGCACGAGGCAGCGGCTCGCCAGTTTGCCGACTACGACGCGCACTACGGGCGCGAGCGAGAGCGCCTGGAGGCGGCCCAGGCGAGCCGTTTGGAGCGGGAGCGCCTCAGGGGTCATACCGCCTTGCGCCACCAGCAGGCGGAGTCGGAGCTGAGCCGCTGGCGGGAGCGAGCGCAGCAGGCGGCGGCGGCGCGTGGTGCCGCCGTGACACAGCTGGAGGAGGTGGAGTTCGACCTCGGCGCCCTCGTCGCCCCGCTGGCATCGGGACCCCTCAACACGGTTGCGCTGGAGCAGGCCCGAGCCGAGCGGCAGAGCGTCCTCGACAACCTGGGCGAGCTCGCGAGCAGACAGGGGACCATTCGCCAGTCGAGGTCGCTGGCTGAGGTGGAAGTGCAGCGGATCAGACGTGACCTCGGTGACCAGGATCGGGCCGCAACCGAGCTATCCGGCCGCCTTCGGGGCCTTGAGGACCGAGTGGCTGAGATGGAGTCGGCCTCTGGCACTCTTCACGAAGAGGTGCGAGCCTGCCAGGCTGAGTTGCGGGCCGCCGAGGAGCAGGCGCAGGAGGCGGCCGCGAGATCAGCCTCCGAGTCCGCAGACCTCAAGACCTCACTGCGCGACGAGTCCTCCGCCCTGGAGCTGCTGACTGCGGCGGAAGATGAGGTGAAGCATCTGGTGGATCAGGAACGCGGGGAGGCTTCCGAGGTATCCGCTCGCGATGCGATGCTGACGGAGCGGCGGCGCGGACGCCCGATCGCTGAGGCCGCCGCCCGGGGCGATCTTGACCTTCATCCCCTGGCCGCCGCGATCCATCCCCTCGAGCCTGCCGACGCCCGACCCATCGAGGTGGCTCTAGGCGTCCTGAGACAAGCCTTGGTCGGCTCGGAGGCGGTTGCCAGGGCCGCGCTGGAGAGAGGCGGTGGCGTCGTGGAGTTGGTGTGCTGGGCAGTCGAAGGCAGCTCCGTGGGCCTCCAGGTTCCCGCTGGTTGCCGCCCACTGGACATGGTGGTTCAGGGTGCAGACGACGACCTCGCCGTGATCCGTAACCTTCGCGAGGATGTCTGTCTTGCGGACGACCGGGACGCGGCGGCCCGATGGCTGGACCTTCGACCCCATGGCCTGGCGGTGCTGCCGGACGGAACCGCGCTGGCCCGGGGCATGGAGGCGACGGCCCCGGCGCAGCTCGGGGAGCTGGAGGAGTTCCAGCAGTCGGCGCGCGCCAAGGAGTCTCTGGCGCGGACCCGGTCGCGCCTCGCAGAGCGCCAGCGCCATCTGGCCTGGGCCAGGGAGCAGCACCTGCTGCAGCGCCGACGCGTGGACGAGTCGCGCCGAACTTCTGCCGCCGCTCAGGCGGCTGCGTCCGCTGCCCACGATCTGGCCGTGCGGCTCAGGGAGCGTTCTCACGAGCTGGAGGCCAGGGCCGCCAAGACGAAGTTGGACCTGGAGCGAGCGCGGGCCCAGATGGCCTCCTGGCAAACGGAGTTGCAATCGCTTGGCATCCGACATCAGGCGTTAGTCACTGAACTCGGTGGGGCCGAAGGAGCGTTGGCGGCCGCCGATGCCGCGCTCGGTGACATGGTGGAGCCGGAGGCGGCCGCCAGGCTGAGGCTCGAGTCAATACAGATGAAGTTGGCGGAGCTGGAGGCCCAGGAGCGAGAGCTGGTGCAGCGCATCAGGCAGGAGCAGGAGGCTCGAGCCCGCCTGGTGGCCCGCAGGGACTCCACCAAAGCTCGCATCGCGGCAGCGGAGGACGATCTCGTGCTTGCCCTGTGCATGGTCGCTGAAATGCAGAGCAGGAAACTCGCTGCGGACGCTGAGATGCGCCTTCTTTCCGAATCCGGAGCTGCCCATGCAGGGGACGAGGACCCGCTGCGGCAGCTGGGCGTCCTGGAACGGCGGCGTGCCGAGCTGGAGCTGGTGCTGGGCCAGGCGGCCTCGACCACGCGATCTCTGGAGCGGGACCTGAACGACCAGCGTGAGGCCGTGGCCCGGGCCAGGGACAGGTTGGGCGAGCAGCCTATGACTGATCTTGACGGCACCGTGCCGGAAGACCCCGGTCGGGCCGCCGTGGAGATCACCAAGCTGGAGCGTCGCCTCCAGGCACTTGGCCCGCTCAACGAGTTGGCGCCAACTCAGCTGGCGGACCTGCTGGAAAGAACCGAGGGTCTGCGCTCCGCCCACCAGGACACAAGTGCCGCTCGGCAGGACCTTGAGGTCGTGATGGAGAATTTGCGGTCCCTGGTCGACACCAAGCTGCGGGGGACCATGGCGAGGGTCCAGACGGAGTTTGAAGCCACCTGGAAGGAGCTTTTCGGCGGAGGACGGGCGACCATGCTCAAGGTAGCCGGTGATGAGCCTGGGGCCTGGGGTGTCGAGTTAGAGGTGCAGCCACAGGGCAAGCGGGTTATACCCATGGCGATGCTGTCGGGTGGCGAGCGGGCGCTGACGGCGCTAGCCATGATCCTTGCTTTACAACAGGTGTCGCCCAGTCCCTTTTACGTCTTCGATGAGGTCGATGCCGCCTTGGATGAGGTCAACGTCGCGAACTTCGCCCGGATTCTCAGCGTCCGGTCCGAGCACAGCCAGTTCCTTGTCATCACCCACAGCCTCGCCACCATGGCCAGGGCCACGCACCTGTACGGCGTCACCCAGGACGGCAGAGGCGCCAGCCGGGTCCTGTCAGTACGGCTTTCGGAGGACGGCAGGAGCGTCCAGGATCGAGACGGGGCGGAACTGGTGGAGGCGACGGTTGGAGCCTGAACCCCAGGAGGCTCCCAAGAGGCGCTGGTGGAGGCGGCTGCCGGGCCGTCTGGACCGGGTCTCGAGCGGCATGGGCCACACCCTGCGCAGTAGATTGCGCCGCGGCCAGCTTGCCGGGGATCAGCTCTACGACGAGCTGTTCGAACTGCTCCTTGCCAGCGACTGCGGAGTGCCGATGGCCGAGGTGCTGGTGGAGGGGTTGCGGGTTCGGGCGGCCAAGGAACGGTTGCGGACCTCCGAAGAGCTGCTGTCGGCGTTGCGTCAGGTCATGCTCGAGCAGCTGTCCGGTCGCAATCGCGATCTATCCTTGACAGGATCTCCCGTGGTCTGGCTGGTGGCAGGGGTCAACGGGTCAGGCAAGACGACAACCATCGCCAAGCTCGCCACCCGGCTTCAAGCTCAGGGGCTGACATCCCTGGTGGCGGCTTCGGACACCTTCCGCGCCGCCGCCATCGAGCAGTTGCGCCGCATGATCGGCCCGACGGCC
>JAJYWM010000080.1 GCA_021791455.1 bacterium
CCGAACTCGATCGGCGGACCCATGCAGCGCGACCACCTGGTCAAGCGCGACTTCTTCCCACTGCTTCAGCGAGCCGGCCTGCCGGCCATTCGCTTCCACAACCTGAGACATACGGCAGCTACCCTGCTCCTGAGCGAGGGGGTGCATCCGAAGGTCGCCTCGGAGATGCTGGGACATGCCACCGTGGCGATCACGCTCGACCGCTACTCGCACGTGACCGCGACCATGCAACGCGCAGCCGCCCAGTCCATGTCCGAACTGCTGCGCGGGAACCCGAGCCGCGCCGACCTCGGCCCTGGCTCCCGGTGAGCGCAGGCGGACCAGGTTCTCCCTAGCCCGGAACCGTCGCTAGATGGAACGCGTTGTCGCGACCAGGACCTAGGCTACGTCCAGCGTGACGGCTGGGCATCGGTCTGGTTGGGGGCCGGATGGTGGCGCCATGCAGTTAACAGGATTGGGAAAAGTGGCCCAGATGGTGGCCCTCCCGACCCCCACTGCCTTGAAGTAGTAAACACCTTCGTGCTCTCCTTGAGACTCCACCAGGTCGGACGCCGACGATGTGAGCACCGGGCGGAGGGGGCAGCCGCCGGGCAGGCATCCAATCGCAAAGACCGTGTCCTTGACTACCTTCATCTGCGTTGGGGGAGCGTCGAGCTGCCCCATGCAGTTGCCCAGCAGCTTGACCGACCTGGACTGCGTCTGCAGCCACATCGGCATCTTGCAGAAGGAGAATGTGAGGTGAGGTGCTGGAATGGCATTGGCCGGATAGGGCAGGAGGCTGGTGCCGGCCCATACCGACAGGCCGATACCGAGAGCAACCAACGACGAGACCACTCCCAGCACTGTCTTGTGTTGAGCTACAGCGAGTCTCGACTTCACGGCGGCACTGTACGACGGAACTGCTTCGAGGTCAAGTCAACCTTTTCCGTGGTGCCGCTAACTCACCAGGATCGGTTTGAGGCGGGCGGTCTGGGCCAACATCTGTACCGACCGACCGTCGGCAGCGGACGAGCCGTGCTTGTAACAACGCTGGCCGTGACGTGCCAAGATGGGTGTGTGCGAAGGCGCGCCTGGCAGAGTCCACTTTGGCCAGGTTCCTGCAAGCGGCTCGGGTTCCCGGAGAGGAATCGGGGGGGGAGCGCATTCCCGTCACTATGCCCGGATGCTGGCTGCGGGTCGGGTCCGGTCACGCACGGGCCGGCTGTACCGAGACGCCGGCTGACTCCTGCGGCTCACATGGCTCGGGTGGCCGCCGTGACCGCAGTCCTGAGCGCTGGCATCTGCCTTGTGGGGTGCCAGACGTCTCTCCCCGAAATGCCGAGCTCTCTGGCGACCATGATCATCCCAAGCGGCGACGGCGCGGTCACCGGCGGGATCGACGCCTGCTTTGGGGTCCAGCCAAAGAAGAAGCCAGGCTTTGTGGCGGGGACCGTGGTCGTGTTCGGTGGGTCGGTGACCCAAGTCCCGGTCCCCGGCGGAGACAAGTACCTGCTGCCCTCGGATGTGGTCATGACAAGGTCCGTTGAGGCTCATCAGACCTACCGCTTCTTCCTGCCGCCGGGGAAATATGTGCTGGTTGGTCACTACGCAGGCTCGATGATCGGTGACCTCCAACCTTGGGTCGGGGCGACCGTCTTAGCCGGGAAGAACCTGGTGCAGAATATCCCTAACGAGTGCAAGTAAGTCAGTTGCCATCAGACCGTCCACTCCGGTGCACGCCCGCCCTTAGGCCCGAGCCGGAGCACACGACTGCAGCGGACAAGAGCATCGCATTGACTGATGATTTCAGCGCTAGGATAGAGCGGACCGACCGGACAGACGAGGCTGCCTGGATTGAAGCCCGCCTACGTCCCTTCGACTCGCACACGGCCACCTCGGTTGTGCCTGGGGGATTCGAGAGCTACGCTCGCCTGCTACATCCCAGTACACGCCGGGACGCGACAGGGGACCTACCAGAGGTTCGCTGGGCCGAGGTGTCCGCATGGAGCGGAGTGCCGATGAGCAAGGACGTCCAGTTTCATCAAATCGCCTTTCCAAGGAGCGAACAGCCGACTCCGCCACCTTGGCACGGCGAACCCGCGCGCGGCACATTGACGCTCGGCGATGCCACTGCGTTGCTTGAGATCCTAAAGCGGCATACGTCTAGCCCCTCGCGATGCTGGTTCGGCGTGTGGGATGGCTACGGCGGATGGGAGAGTCGGGACACCGGAGGGCCACCCAGACCAGGTGGAGCAATGCCGAAGGTGGCACTCCCTGGGCGCAGCTATCTCCTCTACCAGGGAACGATTGAAGGCGCGTTGGCGTTCTCCGCGCCCAGCTTCCAGACTCCTAACCTCTGGTGGCCCTCGGACCACAGCTGGTGTGTCGCTTCGGAGATCGACCTCAACTGGACCTATGTGGGTGGCGCCGCAGCTCTGATCCAGGATCTGCTCCATAACCGGAGCCTAGAGGCGGTACCCGTGGAACCGGACGACAGCTGCGCCTTTCAGTTGGTCGCAGCCGATGCCTCGAAGTTCCGCGAGGCGACCGAGACGCTACAGCGGGATGGAACCGTTGGCGTATCCACCACGCTAGGTGAGATGGAAGCTACCCTGACCGGTCGAGGTCCGCGGTCGACGTTGGCGATCTCGTGGAATCGAGTCTACGGAGGTGGGTCGGGAAGGTCCACAACTACGTTGGATGGATCCGACGCGGACCTGATCGGTGCGTTTCTTGGGATGGCGCTTGAGAACCTACTGCGGAGCTGACCCCGCGCTGCCGACTGTCGGCCCGGGGCCGTGGTTGGAACTGGAGTAAGTTCGCGGCGATCGGTCCGATCAGCTGCTTCAGTGATCGTAATGGCGCGATTACACGTTAAGCGTGTATTTGCGCCTAAAGTGAGGTATAATCGACCGGGCAACCTGGAAGTGGGGAGTGGAAGGGGCATTGAGACACGCCGATGGCCACGAAGCGTTCACTTAAGGTGCTGGACCGGCTCGCAGAGGAGGGCCGGACGGCGTTCACGACGGCGGAGGTGCGCTCAGCGCTCAAGCTCTCGCCTCAGGCCACCTCTAATCTGCTACGCCGTCTCGCCGTCGAGGGTCTGGTCGATCGAGTGGCAGGGGGTCGCTACGTTCTGCGCCCCATTGGCGCGCTTGGCACCCAAGCCGTGTGGGATGACATGGGCTCAGCCGTTGCGGCCGCCTTCGCGGGCAATCCACACCGGATCGGCTTTCTGACAGCGCTCGACCACCACGGGCTACTAACGCGCCCCGTCCGAACCGTCCAGGTGGCGAGCTCATACCGTCCTCGCCTCAAGACGCTCTCAGGACGGCCGCTTCGAGTCGTTCACGAGAAGAACGCAACGGTTATGGTGGCCACCGAACGCTTGGGTCCCTCGTGGGTTGCAACCGTGGAGAGGGCGCTGCTCGATGTGGCTGGGCACCCACAACTCGGCGGAGGAGATGCCGGGCTAGCCGAGGCTCTGGTGGCGGTAAGGACGACGTCGGGATTGGCCGAACTTGCCCAACGTCTCGACGCAATTCCCTCTTACCGGCGTGTGGGGTCGATTTCGTCGGCCCTCTCGCTGTCAGTTGGCCGCAATCTCCCGCCCCCAGCGTGGCACAGCCTCATTGAGCTCGACCCGCGGGCAGGCCACGTAGATGGCTGGATCGACACGTTGTGGGGGGTCTCATGGCCGTACCCCGCCTCGGAGCTGGCAGCTCTGGTCGCGCGGTGATTTCCAAGGGCGCCATATCCCGTCAGGTCGATGGCCGGAAGCTTTCAGCTACGCTCGACACTTCGCATTGATTGGCATAGCCACCAACTCCTCACCCCGTGGAACCGGGCCAGCATACGAGACGACTGGAACGTAGAAGAGGTCCGTGCTATTCGCGGCCAGCACCGTAGCCGCAGGTCCGAGCCCGAGTGCTGCGAACATCTGGCCAGTCGCGGGATTACCACAATAGTTGCGGGTGGGGCCGCCGGCGATCTGTTGCACGTAGAGAGCCCCGGCCATGATCTCAGCAGATATGCCGTTGGTGGCGTCGCCAGGATAGGCGAGAGACAGGGGCGTCGGACGTAGAGTCGATACGTCAAGGCGCTCTAAGGATCCCTGCATGCCTGTCGCAACTGAGACCCAGACGCCACCTCCGGTAACCTCACTGAGGTTGGGAGCAGTGACGCCAAGGATGCCGGGTTGTGTGGTGATAATCAGTGCCCCAGAAGTGGGATTGCGGGTCTGAATCGTGCCGAAGCCGTTCTCGGCTTCGGTGACGACCAGCACGGTCCCGCGTGCATTAGTGGTGACCTGTGATCGGTCCGCTGTGCCAAGCGGGATCGTCTCTTCTACGTGTCCATCTGCAGGCGAGAGTTTGTACAAAGTTCTGCCGTCCGTAACCCAAACCCATCCACCCGCGAGCGCGGCAGTGTCTTGCCCTACTCCGCGATTCGTCAGAAATGTGGTTCCCGTCGCTTTGAGCGTCTCCGGCTGGAAGCGAAGCACCTCGCCGCGCGCGACGTGCGCTCCGGCAGGTCCCGCCGCAGCGACCCATAGCGAGCCATTGGCGATCAGTAGCTGGTCGGACGCCGCAAGACCAAAGCCGCCAAGCAGGGTCCTGGCCAGAACTTGTCCGGTAATTGGATCGATCCTCAACAGCTCGCTGTGGATCGGTGCACCCAGAGGAGTGACCTGCTGCCATACGTAGAGGTAGTTGTCGATGAAGGCCGCGCCGGCGTCCTCCAACCCTCCCAGGAGAACGCGACCGGCGGGCTTGGGCGTCGGAGCCGGAGAGGGTTGTGCGAGGCTCTGATGAGACGGCGACGGACCGGCGGTCGGGGACCCATGTGCCGCGGGTGCCGTGCAGGCCGTCGCTGACAGGGCTAGAGCGGCGGCGGCGACCAAGGTGCCCAGGCGCAGCGCGACCAGGCGTCTGCCTAAGGTGCTCACTCCTGGGCAACGTGGGGCCGGAGAACAGAGTTACGTGGCCACTTCGCGGTCCCTGTTCCGCAGTCCGTAAGTATGAGGTTCCCCAAACCGGTCGGTGCCAGGGCCTGGCGGGCTGCCTGACGAGCCTCGCTCTCGTTCCAGGTCTGACGGCAACGCCGACGAACTTTGGCGCACGTCAGCGGCCGATAGCGGTTCGCGCTCCTTAGATTTGAGTTCGAGACGTATGTCTACGGACGTTTACGAACAAACGTGCCCGCACTGCAAAACCGCCATCCCGGGTTCGATTCCCGGAGTCGCCTCCAGCAGATTTGAGATCAAATCGGGGCCCTTGGCGGGTTGTGGTGTAGGTCACTGAGGAGGTTTGACCCCTAAGTTGACCCCAGCCCGCGCACCGGCAGTGGGGACGCTTGGTCGCCCGAGCGAGGTGCCGCGCGCGGATGACCGCTTAGTCGCTTTGTTCGGCACCTTGCTGATAGTATCGGCCCCTGCTGGCCGCGAAGCCCGAGGGGGTGTTCCACGGACGTTGGTGGAAGGAAGCTCTATCGGTGGGTCCGGGTCTGACCCACGCAAGCCGACCAGCGTCCAGTCTCGTCACTGGCTCAGCTGCGGCCGCTGGGACAGTGGAATCCGTTCCAGCACCTGCCAGCTGATGCCCAGGTCCGCGCTGCTGGCGATCACCAGCTGGGTCCCGTCCACTACCGCGACCCACCATCGGCCGCCGCGGGCGCTGATCTCACCATCGTAGCCCGCATCGGAGGTCGCGTTCTGCCACTCCAAGAATGGAAACCGCCGGCATATCCAGTTGCGACCGACGTTGCTCGTTTCGCATAGGCTGGGAGCCGAGGCTTGAGTAGACGGTTTCGACTCTTCGGTCGTTCCCAGCAACAGCGTCCTGTTGG
>JAJYWM010000324.1 GCA_021791455.1 bacterium
CCCGTCACTCGAGAGGTTCTGTGAAGCGATGCGGGCAGCCGGGGTGAGCTCCGACTCCTCTGTCGTGATCTATGACGAGGTGACCGGCGCGGCGGCCAGAGCGTGGTGGCTGCTGAAGTCGTGCGGCCACGACCGGGTCGCGGTCCTCGACGGAGGGCTGTCCGCGTATCTGGAGGCCGGTGGCGAACTCACCGATGAGCCAACCACGGTGGTCCCGGGCACCCTTTCGGCGTCCCAGTTCGGCCACACGATCCCCGCGGATCTGATCAGGGCCCGCCAGGATCAGGGGCACCTGGTGCTCGACGCCAGAGCCCGGGACCGCTACCGCGGGGCTCCCAACCCCCTGGATCCCCGACCGGGGCACCTGCCGGGCGCCAAGAGCCTTCCGTGGACCGACCTGTACCGGGCCGGAGTCCTACTGGAACGGGAGGAGATCCGGCGGCGCCTGCAAGAGGTGGGGCACGACAAAGAGCAGCCAGTGGTTGCCTACTGTGGCTCCGGGGTCACGGCCTGCGCCCTGCTGCTGGGACTGGCCGCCGCCGGCCTTGACCAGCTCTACCTCTATCCGGGGAGCTGGAGTGAGTGGGCGGCAGACCCGTCCCGCCCGGTCACGACCCAGGACTGAGAGCCGGCCCGCAGGGGCGCTCAGGAGCGCCGAACGACCTTGGTGCTGCTGGCCTGCATGAGTGGGCGCAGCACGATCTGGTCCAGGTTGACGTGGGGTGGACGGGTGATGGCGAATGCCACCACATCGGCCACGTCCTCGGGAGTCAGCGGCTGGAGCCCGGAGTAGACCCCCGCCGCCCGCTCGGCGTCCCCGTCGAAGCGATTGAGTGAAAAGTCGGTCTCCACCATGCCGGGGCACACCTCGGTCACCCGGATCGGCCTTCCAGCCAACTCGAGGCGCAGCGTCTGGGTGATGGCATGCACCGCATGCTTGGCGGAGGTGTACCCAGCACCACCCTCGTACACCTCTATGGCGGCCGTGGACGACAAGTTGACGACGTGTCCCATTCGCGACCTCTCCAGGGCAGGCAGCAGCTGCCTGGTCATGGCCACCAGACCTAACACGTTGACCTCCCACATCCAGCGCCATTTCGCAGGGTCAGCAGCCGACACCGGGTCCAGCCCCCGGGCACCGCCGGCGTTGTTGACCAAGACCCGGACCTCATCCAGGCCGTCGCAGAATGCCCGTACGCTCTCGGGTTCGCTGACGTCCAGCAGACGAGCCTCACCGTCGATCTGGCGGGCGAGAGCCTGCATCAGATCCAGCCGGCGCGCTCCGAGCAGAACCCGGTACCCCTCCTGACTCAGGCGGCGAGCCGTGGCCGCGCCAATGCCGGCCGACGCACCGGTCACCACCGCCAAGGGCCGGGTGTCAGAGGTCATGCCCCCAATCCTCTCATCCTCGCCCACAGGAGCGGCGGGAGTCGTTCGCGAGGCGGTCGACTGCGCCCTCAGGCAGCTCCATGCCCGTCGAGCAACCGCACCATCTCCTGGACATCCGCAGTCGGGCGCAGGCAGGCAAAGTCGCGGCATACGAAAGCCGTTGCGCGTCCGGCCAGAGTGTCCCGGCCGCGCAGCAGGGGGGGCCCAGCGAAGTCGTCGCGGTTGGCTTCGGCCACCCGCCCCGACGCGATGACCAGATCGGGTCGATGGCGCTGGCGGGCAGACCTCACAAGCTCATCCCCTGCGGAGCCCTCGGCCGTCACTACCGCCAGCTCAAGCGGCCCGCCGTCCAGGATCCGGGCACACATGAGCGCGCCGGCCATCCCCTCAGGCATGGCTTCCGACCTGCCGCGCATGGCTGAGAGGGCGGAGGCGGCCCGCTCCAGCCACATGGATTCGAGGGTCAACCCGTGAAGGCGCAGGCAGACCTCGACCATGAGGGAGTTGCCCGAGCGCTGGGCTCCGTCCTCCACTGTGAGAGGGCGGATCCCGAAAAGCTGACTGGCGCCGCCGGCGGTGTCGTACCAAAGAGCGTTGCGCGAGTCCCACAATTCGGCGTCGGCCTGGCGGGCCAGAGCCAGGGACCACGCGAACCACCCGGCCTGTGCCGTCGCCTCGTGCAGCCACAGCCCCGCCAGTGCGCACTGGGCGAGGTCCTCCAGTGACGCTGTCAGCCGCCCTGAATCAAGGTCCAGCAGGTGTGGCAACCCGTGACTTCGCTCCTGGGCCCTCCTCAGCAGCGCCCCGAGGCGTTTGGCGGGGTCGAGATACCTACCCTGCCCGGTCACGATGGCCAGCTCGGACAGAGCCGCGACCATGGAGGCGTTCCAGGCCACGATCACCTTGTCATCTCTGACCGGCTGGGGGCGGCGGCGCCGAACGGCCAGAAGCTGCCGACGGATCCGGTCGTCCCTGGACGGGTCAAGCCCGGAGGGGGCCGGCCCATCCCGCCAGCGCTGCCCACCTTGGAGGACGAAGCGACCATCCACGATCGCCGAAGGATCAACCTTCACCACCTGTTCCAATGCCGCGACATCGTCGGGCGCCACCGCCGCACGGAGCTCATGCTCCTCCCAGAGGTAGGTCGCTCCCTCGACTCCTTCCGTGTCGGCATCCAAGCTGGCGGCAAACGCCCCGGTCGGCAGTTGCATGCGCTGGAGCGCAAAGTCGGCGGTTCGCAGAGCGGTCAGGAGCGCTTCGGGCTGGCCTTGAAGCTGGTACAGGTGCAGGTAGCAGGAGATCAGCTGAGCTTGGTCGTAGAGCATCTTCTCGAAGTGGGGCACCGCCCACCTGGCGTCCGTGGCGTAGCGGTGGAACCCGAACTCTAGCTGGTCCTGGATCCCACCGACCGCCATCGACTCCAGGGTGAAGGCGACCGCCTCCAGCGCGGGGGCATCCCGATCCAGGGCCGCGCGGCAGAGAAGGAATTCCAGCAGCGGCGCCTGGGGGAACTTCGGCGCCCGGCCAAAGCCGCCGTGGCTCCGGTCGGCGCCGGCCACCAGCCGCTTCGCGATCTCACCCAGGGCGACTTCATCCAGCTGGTCGGCCCGAGGACCGTCCAAAGAGACCTGTCGCTCCAGATGTCGGGTGACCGCCCCGGCCAGGTGAGCGGCCTCCTCGCGCCTGGCCCGGTAGGTCTCGGCCACCGCCGCAAGGACCCGCGGGAATCCGGGAAGCCCCTGGCGGTCCTGGGGTGGAAAGTAGGTGCCCGCAAAGAAAGGCCGCCCGTCGGGGAGAAGGAACAAAGTCATAGGCCACCCGCCCGAACCGGTCAGAGCCTGGAGCGCCGCCATGTAGACCCGATCCACATCGGGACGCTCCTCGCGGTCCACCTTGACCGACACGAAAAGCCTGTTCTGGAGGGACGCGATCTCCGGGTTCTCGAAGCACTCGTGGGCCATCACGTGGCACCAGTGGCAGGATGAGTACCCCACGCTCAGAAGAACCGGCCGGTCGTCAGCCCGTGCGGTGGCGAATGCCTCCTCACCCCACGGGTACCAATCAACGGGATTGGATCGGTGCTGGAGCAGATAGAGACTCTTCTCAAGGGAGAGGCGGTTCACGCTCACCACCTTAGTCGAGGCTGGCCGGGCCGCTGGGTTGAACGGCCTGAGACAATCGCGCGGTGGGTGACTCCGACGCCTCTCAGCCTAATCCGATCATGAAGATCGGCCTGACGGCAACGGCGCTTCTCCTGCACCGCCTGGGTGGCAGCCGGTACCTAATCTCCGACCGGCTCGCCGACGCCGCCTTTGCGATTTTGCCGGGCCGCCGCCGGGCCGCGATGGACAACTACGCCGTGGTGTTCCCCAATCTCACCCGGCGCCAGCTGCGGCGCCTGGCCCACAGGAGCTTTCGGGAGTACGGCCGCACCAGCATCGATTTCATCTACATCTGCCGGCTCCCGCGTGGCCAGGTGATGCGGACCTTTCACGGGTACGGCACGGAGAGAGTTCTGCGGCTCCGGGCGGAGGGAAAGCCGGGCATTCTTGTGCTGATGCACCTCGGAGCCTGGGACGCGGGGGGAGCCTTTGCCTCAGCCATGGGACTGCCGCTGACAGCGGTCATGGACGACGCTGGCAATCGCACCCTTCGTGAACTGGTGATCTGGGCCCGGGCAGAGATCGGGCTCCGCGCCGTGGTCGCGTCCCAGGCGGCCAGGCCGATCCTGACGGCCCTCAAGCGCGGGGAGTGGATCGCTCTTCTGGCCGACATTCCAGGGGCCACGCCATCGGTTGAGGTCGAGTTCCTCGGCCATGCCGTCGACTTCTCCACCGCCCCGGCGGTGCTGGCGGCGAGGACGGGTGCGCCCATGGTCGCGGTGGTGGCAGTGCGCTCTCCGTCGGGGGGATACCTGGTCGAAGTGCATCCCCCCGTGCACGTCGCGCCCGACATTGAACCCGGGGAGGCGCTGCGGCCGATCCTTGAGGTTTTCGAGCGGGCCGTGAGGCGCTGGCCGGAGCAGTGGTACCCCTTCGATCGAGGACGCCTCCGTGACCGCGCCCGGTGCTGAGGCGGGGGACGAAGGCCTCCAGCTGGCGTGGCTCGGGCACGCGGCCGGGCGCCGGACTGACGGGCTCACGTCTTACTCAGAACAGGTGACTGTGGGACTGGAGCGAAGGGGTGTCCGAGTTTACTTCCATCACGCCGGCAACGAGGGGAAGGAGGTTCCCGGGAATCCGGCCGAGGTGATTGCCTGGCCGACCCTCAACTTCAAGACCGTGACCCTACCGCGACCCGGCTTCCGCCACCGGATGGGCCAATGGCTCGAAGATCACCGACCTGACATAGTCCACTGCTCTGTGAGCTTCACCCTGGCCGATGGCTGGGTCGGCACCCGGGGGTTGGGACTGGGGAGCGGGACGGTGGCGACCTTCCACCTTCCCTTCGGCAGCTCGGGCACGGGCAGGGCCGCGGTCATGCGAGAGCTGCACCGATTCTGGGCCCGACGCTTGCGCTCCTACGAGCGCGTGATCGTCTTCAGCCAGGAGCACCTGGAACGCCTGAGCAGGGTGGGCTTCTCCGAGGAGCGCCTGCGGGTTGTGCCCAACGCGGTCGACGTCACCCAGTTCAGTCCCGGACCCTCGCGCTTGCGCGCCGGAACGCTGCAGAGCGCGGACCTGGTGATAGGGTACGCGGGCCGGCTGGACCCGGAGAAGGGGATACGCCAGCTGCTCAGGGCCTTCCGGATGGCCGACCCTGGGCCCGGTGCCCGACTGCTGCTTGCCGGCGATGGCGTGCTTCGGCCGATGGTCCAACGGGCCGCCGCAATGGATCCGCGAGTCGTGTATCTGGGGCAGGTCGTGGGGGTCCAGGCGCGGACTGACTTCTGGAGATCGGTCGACGTCTTCTGTCTGCCCTCCAGCGCAGAAGGCCTCTCGATCTCCATGCTGGAGGCGATGGCAACAGGGTGTGCCGTGGCCGTGACCAGGGCGGGCGGGCTCCAGGCGCTCGGGGGCTGCGGCCTAGAGCTGGATGAACACCGTCTGACCGAGTCTCTGGCCGAGAGGATGAGGCAGATGTCGGCAGACCGCGAGGACCTCAGCAGGCTGGGAGCGCTCTGCCGCGCAGAGGCGATCCGTCATCATTCCCTGGAGGCGATGTTGGACCACCTCCTGGACATCTATGCGGAGATCAAGCCCAACCAGGTGAGTCGGACCAGGCCAAAGCCGTGAGCGGAAACGTCCGGACCGCCCTGGTTGTGGACAGCGGCGCGTGCCTTGCCCCACAAATCGCCGGGGCGCCGTTTGTCGAGGTGGTCCCGATGTGGATCGAGCTCGATGGCACAAGTTTGCGGGACGGCCTGGACATCACCAGTGAAGCGCTCTACCGCAGGCTCGGTGGGGAGGGCCCCCTGCCGAGCAGCAGTTCCCCCGCTCCCGGAGACTACCTGCAGGCATTCAAGAACGCGTCCGCTGAGGCCATCGTCTGCCTAACCATCCCGGGCCGATTCTCGACCATGATCAAGTCCGCCAGAATCGCGGCCGACATGCTGCGCGCCGAAGACCCGAAGCGGTCGGTCGAAATTGTCGACACGGGCACCGCCGCCGGGGGCTTCACCCTGGTCGCGGAGGCGGCGGTCCGCGCCTGCGAGGCCGGGCTGGGCATGGCTGCCGTCGCCGCGTACGCCCGCCAGGTGGCCACCACGGCCCGGGTCATCGCCGCCCTCGACACCACGCGGTTCCTGGTGCGAAGCGGCCGAATCCCAGCGCTGGCCGGTTTGGGAAGCGACCTGCTGCACGTGAGGCCGGTGTTCTCCTTCGCGGGTGGCGACGTGCATCGTTTGGCTCTGGTGCGAGGCACCAAGAGGGCGCTGCGCACGGTGGCGGAGCAGTTGCGGGAGCAGATCCCTGGCAATACCGAGGTGAGATTGGCGGTCTTCTGCGGCGACGCGCCGGACGCAGTCCCCATCCTCACCCAGAACCTCTCGGACAGGTTCGGCGCACAACCGATCGAGCGACTCAACCTCACCCCCGTGATAGCACTGCACACCGGGCCAGGGCTGGTGGGGGCGGCTGGGGTCGCGGACCTCCCTCTGCCCTCGTGATAGCGGCGGGGGGACCCTTTCGCGCCCCTGTGGCCGTGGCTCTCCTGTGGGCGGGGGCGTATCTGCTGGGCGGAGTGCCGGTGGGATGGCTGATGGGGCGGGCCGCGGGCGTTGATCTGAGACGAGTGGGGACGGGCAAGATCGGCACCAGCAACCTCTTCCACTCGGTGGGACTGCTGCCGGCAGCCTTCGTGGGCCCACTGCAGTTTGCTCAGGGCCTGGCCCCGGTGGCGGCGGCCGAACTGCTCGCCGCGCCGGCCTGGGTGTCCGCGGGGGCGGGCCTCCTGGCCGTGATCGGCAACGGCTGGCCATTCTACTTCCGCTACAACGGCGGACGCGGGGTGGCGACAGCGACCGGAGCGGTCGCGCTGTGGTCACTGGTGGGGCTGGGCTTCGTGCTCGTGCTGCTGGCTGTCAGCGGCGCCGCGCGGCGCAGCGGGCTGGGCGTGCTGTTCGCCTACGTCTGCCTTCCGGTCGTGCTCCTGCTAGCCCATGACCCCAGGGCCTACCCGATCGCCGCCGTCGGGGTCATCGCGTGCCTGGTGCTGCGCAGGTTCGAAGGCTATCCCCTTCGCCGCAGCCGGAGGGCGGGGTCGGGAGACAGCTGGACCCGGCGCCTCCTGGACGATTGGCGGCCCGGGCCCCAGGCGGATGATCCCGATCAGTCTCTAAACTCAGGAGCGTGAGCGAAGAGCCCCAGCGGTCGGAGCGCGACTCCATGGGCGAACTGGCGGTGCCCGCCCGAGCCTACTACGGCGCTTCCACCCAGAGGGCGGTGGTCAACTTCCCCATCTCCACCCTGCGTCTGCCCCGGCGCATGATCGCTGCCCTCGGAGCCATAAAGCGTGAGGCGGCCCTTGTCAACCTGGAGCTGGGGCTGCTCAGCGAGGATCGCTCCCGCGCCATCGCCGCGGCCGCGGACGAGGTCGTGAAGGGAGTCTTCGACCAGGAGTTCGTGGTCGACGTCTTTCAGACCGGCAGCGGCACCTCGTCGAACATGAACGCTAACGAAGTGATCGCCAATCGGGCCCTGGAGCTGCTCGGAGCCGATCGCGGGGATCGAGCCACCGTCCATCCCAACGACCATGTCAACCTCGGCCAGTCCAGCAACGATGTCTTTCCCACCGCCATCCATCTGGCGGCCCTCGAGGCCCTGGCCACGGATCTCGACCCGGCTCTGGAGCTGCTTCAGGCAGCGCTGGAACGTCAGAGCAGGGCCCTGTGGCCAGTGATCAAGACAGGGCGCACTCACCTGCAGGACGCCACGCCGATTCGCCTCGGCCAGGAGTTTGAGGGCTACCGCGGACAGATGGAACGGGCCCGGACCCGCCTTGCGGCGGCTCGGGCCCAGTTGACCGAGGTGGCGCTGGGGGGGACCGCCGTGGGCACCGGGATCGGCTCCCACCCTGAGTTCGCCAGCAGAGTGGTGCGCCGACTGGCGGCGATCTACGACTCCAATCTCAGGGAGTCGGACAACCACTTTCAGGCCCAGGCCAGCTTGGACGCCGTGGTCTTCGCTTCAGGGGCGGTCCGGTCGGCAGCGATCTCACTGCATAAGATCGCCAACGACATCAGGTTGCTTGGCTGCGGGCCCCGAGCGGGGATCGGTGAGCTAAGCCTACCGGCGGTTCAGCCCGGCTCCTCGATCATGCCGGGCAAGGTCAATCCGGTCATCTGCGAGTCGGCTCTCATGGTGGTGGCCCAGGTCATCGGGTGTGACGCCACGATCTCATTCGCCGGCGCAACCGGCTCTCTGCTGGAGTTGAACGTGATGCTGCCGGTGGCCGCTCACAACCTGCTCGAGGAGATCGAGCTGCTGGCACGAGCCGCCGCCAATTTAGCCGCCAGCGCCGTGGATGGCCTGACCGCAACCCCGCGCGGGCCGGAGTTGCTGGAACGGGGGCTCGCGATCTGCACCGGGCTGGTCCCCGCCATCGGTTACGACGCGGCCGCCGCCATCGCGCACGAGGCATTCGCCTCGAATCGCACGGTGCGCGAGGTGGCGATAGAGACCTCGGGGCTGGCCGAGGACGAAATCGACCGGCTGTTGGACCCAGAGCTCCAGGTGAACCCGACTCTCAACCCCGGCAGCAGCGGCTGAGGGCGGCTCAGCCAAGCGGCTCCGGCTCAAGGACGGTGCTGATGTACCAAAGCTTGCCCACCTGGATACTCTGAAGTGTGGAGGGCAGGCCGAGGGGCTCATGCTGGAGAACCCTGCACGTGTACGGATCCTTCGACTCACGCCGGTAACAGACCTCGACGGTCAGGTCCACCGTGACGTCGCGGCCCTCGCCCAGGGACCCCTCGATGACCGGCGACACCAAGAGCATGTGATCGGCCTTCAGCGCGGCCAGCTCGGCTGGGGCCTGCCCTCGTTCCGCCGGGGCCAGGTACGCCTCCACGCTGCTCAGGCTGCCGCTGCGCAGGGCGTCGATGTAACCCACGGCGGCTGCGGCAGGGCTCGCGTGGGAGGCATTCGGCTGGGGGTGGTTGATGGCAAGCTTCACCACGACCAGGGCCAACAGGATCCCCAGCACCAGCCCCGTCAAACGCCAGTTGGCCCCCCTGGTCGGAGGCCGCAGGACCGGCTCCCTCGGCTCGGGCAGCGGGTCTTCACTCAAGCTGGCACCTTCCGCGAATCACGAGGACTGTTCCATGGCACTGGCAGTGATTGTCCGCCCTGACGCGAGCCCGGGTCGAGCCCACTCCTCTGCTCGGGCTCTTCGATCGAAACCAAACCGGGCCCTCTGGCGTTGCTAGGGTTGGGCGCGGCGCGAGTTGTGCGCCTCCCCCGCCTGGCCGGGCTCTGGGTCAAACCCAGGACCGCTGGCCCCGCGCCGCGCCCAATCGACCATCATGCGAGAGATAACCACCCAGCGACAGCAGATGCCTCCTCCGCGGCGCCGGAGGGGAGGACGCGCCCCCAGTCGCGCCGGTAGTGTCGGCTGGAAGCGCATCGTCAGCGTTGCGGTGCTGGCCGCCCTGGCCGGCGTGGTCGTGCTCAGCATTCCCGTGACGGCACTTGCCCGAGCCTACAGCGCGCTTCCCAGCGGGGTCAGCCTGCCCACCGACACCGTGATCTACGGCCAGGGGGACCAGGTGATAGCGGACCTGCATCCCGCCGGGTCCAGCAGGATCCCTGTCGCTCTGAATCAAATAGCACCGGTGATGCGCACCGCGATCGTCGACATCGAGGACCACACGTTCTGGACCGCTCCCAGCTTCGACATCGGTCGGATCGTTGAGGCGGGCCTCTTCGATGTCATCCACCACAGTGCCGCCCAGGGCGCCAGCACGATCCCGGAGCAGGTCGCCAAGATCCTCTACCTGCACGACAACAAGTCGATCACCTACAAGGTCAAGGAGATCCTCTACGGCAACGAGCTGACCTCCCGCCTCAGCAAACCCCAGATCCTTGATGACTATCTCAATGATGTCTACTTCGGCCAGGGGGCGACCGGGATCCAGGCGGCCGCCGAGACCTACTTCGGGGTCAGCGCGGCCCAGCTGACGCCGGAGCAGGCCACGCTGCTGGCGGGACTGCTTCCCGCGCCGTCGTACCTGGATCCCATATCCAACCTTGCCGGCGCCCGGCTCAGGCAGCAGGCGGTGGTCGACGCCATGGTCAAGTACGGCAACCTCACCTCTGAGCAGGCCAAGGCGATCATGGCCGCCCCACCCGCCCTGACCTCGGGCAGTGAGGCGCCGGTGGACAACGCCCCCTACTTCGTTGACCAGGTCAAGAGCTGGCTGCAGTCGCACTATGGCTCGGGATACTCCACCATGGGGCTCAAGGTCTACACCAGCCTCGACCTCGCGCTCAACCAGGTGGCGCAGCAGATGGTCACCGCCGACATCGCGCGCCATCAGGACATGCACATGACCGATGGTGCCCTGGTGGCGGAGAACCCGACCAACGGCGATATCGAGGTGTGGGTGGGTGGCGCCGGCGCAAGCGTGCCAGGCGGGCAGATCGACATGGCGGCCGTTCCCCGCCAGCCGGGATCGACCTTCAAGCTCTACACCTACTCGGCTGCGCTCACGGCTCATAAGATCACGATGACCTCGCCAGTTCTGGACAGCCCGTTCTCGCTTCCAACCGGGGGACCGAACGGGGGACCATTCGTGGTTCACGACTACGAGGGGACCTACGCGGGCGTGGTGCCGATCCAGGTTGCCCTGGGAAACTCCCTGAACGTGCCGGCGGTGCGGGTCGAGCTGGCGGTGGGAATCCCCAAGGTGCTCGCCATGGCCAGGGCCATGGGCGTGACCACCCTGAGCGGACCGGCCTCCGATTACGGCCCCAGCATGACGCTTGGGGCCTACCCGATACCACTTTGGGAGATTGCCCAGGCGGGGTCGGTATTCGCCTCGGAGGGGGTCCTCCACCCCGCGCACTATGTGCTCGAGGTTGTCGACCAGAGTGGCGCCACCATCTACAGCGCCAACCAGCCGGCGCAGCAGGCGCTCTCTCCCCAGGTCGCCTACATCATGAACACCATCCTCTCGCGCAATAACAACCGCCTCATCGCATTCGGGCCCGACACCCCGCTGGTGCTACGGGGCCACACGGCGGCGATCAAGACCGGCACCTCAAACGACTACAAGGACAACCTGGCCGTGGGTTGGACCCCCACCCTGGTGGGGGCGGACTGGGTAGGGAATGCCAACGACTCGCCGATGTATGGCGGGGGCCTTAACGGGATCAGTGGGGCGGCCAGCCTCTGGAACCAGTTCATGGAGTATGCCCTGGCGAAGACTCCGAACAGCTGGTTCACGGAGCCGAGCGGGTTGATCGCGAAGCAGAGCTCCGGCGAGACCAACTACTACCTGGAAGGAACCGGACCGACCAACACGGTCCTCGGTGGAGGGACCGTCACTCCGACGCCCACCCCAACCCCCGTGGTCCAGGCGACACCGACACCGCAGGCTACTCCCACGCCGACTCCGCAGCCCACACCGACCCCCACTCCCCAGGGTGGTGGCGGGCCACCCACTCCACCGCCTACCCCGTAGACTCAGCTCCCGGCCGCGGACTCTGCCCTGGACAGGACCAGCTCGCGATCGGGCCTGGCAGCGCGGATGTCGCTGGCGCTGGCCAGCGCGTCGCCCACGCAGGCGAGCAACTGGTCGGCGCGGAATGGCTTGCAGAGGTAGTCGAAGCCTCCTGCCAGCATGTCCATCCGCAGATCTGTGCGGGGCGGACGGCCGCTGGTGAAAATCACCGGGGTCCAGCCCCACCCAGCCTTGGCGAGGAGGCGCCGGCACAGTTCGAAGGCACCGGTTTCCACCAGGTTGAGGTCCAGGATGACGCATGAGAATGGACCTCTGCTGGCGTGGCCGAGCGCGGACCGGGAGGAGTCCGCCTCGACCACGTGAAAATTGAGGCGCTGCAGGATCGCCACCGTGGCCGTCCGGGTCAGTTCGTCGCGATCCGCGACCAGGATGGTGCGCTCCTGAGGGGGCCGCCGAATGCCGCGCTGAGGGACCTCTGGAGCTGCCATCGGAGCCAGTCTAGGTCGGCTGTCGCGGCCCTGTGTGCAAATTTCTGCACCGTTTGGGAGATGCCCTGTAACACCCACGCAACCGCCCACAACGAACGTGTCGCGTCGAATTCGACGACCACCTCAGAGGTCCGGGCGGACGTCCGCAGGAGAATGCCCAGGAAGAGTCCATCGGCAGGGGGAGAGGGGCTGGCTGGCCCGGTTGCCACGATAGGCCTGGCCCTTCTAGTGCTTCTGGCCAGACTGGTTAGCCATTCGCGGGCTGGTGGCCTCGCTGCCGACGGCGGTGTGACGGTTGCCAAGTCAGCCTCGCTGTCCTCAGTGCAGATCGCCGAGCTGGCCCTGGGGACCCTGACGGCGCTAGCGCTGGGAGCCTGGGTCCTCACGCGAAGAGGTCGTCTGCTGCGCCCGGGGCCGCTGGGCGGGGCCAGACCGGCCCGCAGAGGCGATCTCAAAGACTTCCGCCGCCACCGCGGCCAGGGCACCAGGGTGACATTGGGAACTCACCTCTGGGGGTCCGTGAACCTTCCTGCCGAGGATCACCTGATGGTGCTCGGCCCCACGGGCTCCGGCAAGTCCAGTGGCCTGGCAATCCCCGCAATCCTGGAGTGGCCAGGCGCGGTCGTGGTCACAGACCCCAAGGGCGAACTCATCGAGACCACCATGGCTGCCCGGAGAAGAGTTGGCCAGGTTGCCGTCTTCGCCCCGCTGATGAGGCCGTCGGACCCGTGGAACCCCCTGTCGGCGGTCCACAGCTCGGAGGACGCGCTGAGGACGGCCGGCTTTCTCATGGGCAGGGCCCCCGAACGGGAGCCCTTCTGGCATGACCTGGCCCACCAGCTCCTCCAGGGGCTCTTGGTTGAGGCCGCCATGACCGGGATGACCCTCGGCGACCTGGTCGCGATGCTCCAATCCGTGCCCGCCGAGGAATTGGCGTCCGAGATGGGGCACCCGGTGGCGCGGCGGCTGGTTCAGGGGGCGACGTGCGGCGGTGACAGGACCGCCATGAGCGTGGTGGCGACTCTGATCTCGAAGTTGGCCCCGTACGCGACCGACAAGGTGGCCGAGGCAACCGCGCAGAGCTCGTTCGACCCAGCCGACCTGGGCCGGCAGAGGCTGCAGACGATCTACTGCCTCGTCACCCCACACGACGCCCCCCTGCTGCGGGGTGTGGTGAGCGCGCTGCTGGCCTCGTGCTGGAGGGCCATCTACCAATCTCCCCCGCTGACGCCGGTGCTCTTCGTGCTCGACGAGTTCGCCCAGCTCACCCTGCTCCCGGAACTGCCCGCGCTGGTCCAACTGGGTCGATCTCAGGGGGTACGCATGATGCTGATGGCACAGGATCTCAGCTCGATCACGGCAACCTATGGGCAGGAGACGTCCACCGCACTCTGGGCCAACTGCCGCTGCAAGCTGCTCCTGTCAGGGATCTCGGAGATAGACCTTCTCGAGCGGGTTAGCCGCTTGGTCGGCTCCGCCACTGTGCACAGGCAGCAGCCAGATGGTCCCGACGAACCGATCAGCTCGCATCCGCTGATCACCCCCGATGAGGTCCGTCGGCTGCGGGATGACAGGGCGCTCCTGCTGCGCGGCAGTGGCCATCCGGCGGTCATCCGGCAACGTCGCTGGTACCGGGACCGGCGCCTGCGTGCCCTGGGGCAGCTGCCCCTGGATCCTGGCGCAGTTCCGCGGCCAGTGGCGGGCAGACCACTGTCTGAGTGGCGAGCGCTGCCCGCCACTCAGGTCAGCTACCCCACGGCCCTGCCCTGGAGCAGCGACTTCAACCCCCTGGAGGAACGCCCATTGGAGACATCGGCTTGATCATCCTTGCCTCCTTCACCACAGGCCTGGACAACATCATTCACACCGTGACCACCCTGGCACTGGGAGCGGTCGCGGTCCTGTGCCTCAGCTTCGCAGCCATTCGCTACATGACCTCGCTGGACAACAGCCAGCGGCGGGCGGCCGCGCTACAGGGCCTGGTCACGGTCCTGTTGGGAGTTCTGCTACTGGTCAACGAGGGGGCGATCCTGAGCTTTGTGGAAGGCCTCTCAGGAAGCAACACCGCCTGCTCCACCAGCAGCTGTTCCTCCAGCACCCCCTGAGCGCCGGCCGCAGGCTCGCCTGGTCACTGCCGGTGCTGGGCTCCGCGCTGCTCCTTACCTGCTCGGGGAGCCTGGCGTCTCGAGCTGCGCAGGCGGCGGGGGCCAGACCGATCGCCGCCAGCACCACGTCGCTCACCACCGGCACGGACACCACCCCCCAGGCGACCAGCAGCACGAGCCAGCAGTGCGGGGGTATCACCGATCCCTTCTGCTACGTCATGGACGCCTTCGTCTCCGGGCCCGTGGCCATCATGGGCAGCCTTGACGGCAGCCCCGACCCCGATCACATCGATCCCCTGACGGGTGCCGTGACGACCGGCCCGTGGGCTCTGATAACAACCCTGGTCGGCAGCAATCCGGTGGTCGACAACTACGACGGCAGCCTGGGGGAGCCTGCCCATGAGTGCGGGCCGGCCGGCTGCATTCCCTGGGTGGAGAGGTTGAACAACATCCTCACCCCGCTTGCTCTGGGCCTGATCGTGCTCGCGTTCGCAGTCCAGGTGTGCCTGTTCATGGTGGGACAGGAGTTGAACCTGCGCGCCGGGGTGGTTCCGTGTCTGCTGGCGGCCGGAGTGATTGCAGCGGGCCTTCCCCTGCACCTGGCGGGAAGGGTGATCGATGCCGGGGGGTGGTTGTCCCAGGGAGTCCTGCAGACGACGTTCAAAGAGCTGGGCGCCCATTCCCAACAGCCCCTGGACATGATGACCGTGCTCGCCATGACCGCCTACTGCCCAGAGGACAGCCCGGTCACGCATCCCGGCATCCACATCTCCGCACCAGGTCCATCCCCGCGACAGCAGGTCTTGGTCAAACCATGGATGGACCCGTCTTTCAAGCAGTCCCACTGCATAGCCTCGGACAGCCCTGACTTCACCAAGGAGGTCCTGGACCGCTCCGAGAACTTCTTCGGCCCACCCCTTCACGACGCCAATTGTGATCGTGGCGACGCGGCCCCGGATCAGCCTCTGTGCACCGACACCGACAACCAGGTGAATGCCAATCAGAATCAGGACTGCCTGGAGGGGAGCGGCAGCCCCGACATCGGATCGGAGCAGCTGAACCTACTTCCGCTACCAGGGGAACCGCGGGCAGGCAATGGGCAGAGCCCCGCCGACTGTCGCTACGCGGACATCTACTGGGGCACCGTGCCCAGTTTCACGGACGTGTGGAACGGCGTCGGCCCCCATGGGCGCAATGGGTATGACGTCCCCGACGGGATTCAGGGGATGGTGGCATTCACCGTCCTCACCCTTCTCGGCCTTTGGCTCGCCCTCACCTACCTGGCCCGCTACATAGTCCTGGCAATCCTGGCGGCCTGCTCGAGCCTGGCATTTCTGGCGCTGGCGCTTCCGGGCGGCCGCGGTATGTTCAACCGCTACTGGCGCACGGTGGCGGAACTGTCGGCGGTCGTGGTGATCCAGACCATCATCTTCATCGTCTTCATCGCCGTCGTGTCCACCGTGTCCGGCCTGGCGCCGGTCAGCAACTCGGCAACCTGCCCTCTCATCTCCCCGGGGGGCAACCCCAAGTGCGAGGCAGCGGTGGGCGGGCTGCTCGCGCAGGTGGGCAGTGGCAACCCTGGAGATCAGTTCGCGAAGTGCCTTCTGGCGATCGTGACGGTCTGGCTGATGCTGGAGGTTCCCAAGCGCATCAGCCATGGGGAGATGACCACCTACCGCAGCGTGAAGGGCCTGGCCACTGCATCGACGGGAGCGCTGCTGAGCGGGGCAATCCTGGCGAAGTCGGCAGCCGGCCCGAGGGCATCGCGCTTCGGGGCCACGCTGAGCCCCGCCGTTCGATCCGTGACGGGCCTCCCGAGCCGTGCGGACCATGAGTTGGCGAGCCAGATGGAGTCCAGAGAAGCCAGTGGGGAGTCCCGCTGGCCCAGCGTCGACGGCCATCAGTCCCGAGAGCACTACATCGGCGCAGCGCTCGTCGCGCGGCCCGCAGCGGCCGCGGAGCTGCAACGCGTGCTGAAGGTCACCCCGGAGGAACTCCGCGCCTATCGTGAGGCCGCCAACACGGAGAGCGGCCAGCGGCGCATCGAAGATCTCGGTTCCGACTACGTGAGAGCGGGCGGGCAGCTCACCCACGATCTGGACGCGGCGTACCTGAACGCCTTGCGCCGCGGGAAGCTGGCACCTCTGAGGACGGCCAGGGCGGACCAAATCAATAGGCAATGACTCAAGCAGAGGTTCCCCAACCGATCTCCTCCCTGCCCACGCGCTGGGGCAGTTTCACCGGCCACCAGCTGACCTGGCTGGGACTGGCCGCCGTGCCTCCATATCTCCTCCTGCGGGCGCATCTCCCGCTGGCAGCGACAGCCCTTGCCACGATCCCGTGGTCACTCGTCGCCACGGTGGTGGCATTTGGCCGTTACCGCGGTCGTCAAATCGATGACTTTCTCGGGGACTGGGCCCTCTTCCAGATCCATCCGAAGGTCATGGAACACCCTGACTCCAACCTCCTCGCCCCCGAGGTCCAATTCACCGCGGTTGACTCCCACGGCCTGACCTCCCTGCCGTGGAAGGTGCCATGACAGCCTCTGTGTTGTCAGGGCGGTCGTCCACCACCAAACTGGTCGACCTGCAGGCCCTGGACGGCGGCTTCGCGCTCCTGAGCTCCGGAGCGCTGCGTTCGGCCCTGGAGGTCGAGCCGCTGAACCTCGCCCTCCAGGACGATCCTTTCCGCGACCAGATGTGGCGGCAATACCGACGGGCACTGAGTGCCCTAACCGGGCCCGTGTCCCTCTACTCGCTGACGGCGCCCCTTGCCGGCGAGACGGTAAGCCCGTCGGCTGCGCCCGTCACCGATTCGGGTCCGTCCTGGTGCGACCGGCGGTTCCGGGCCGATCTGGTGGCGGCTCATCAGATCCAGACCCAGCGGCACTTCTGCGTCGTGTGGGCCAAGGGTCGCTCGCCCCTTCCCGGGCTTGGGGTGCGCGGTCTTGGGCGGGTGCCTCTCCCCAGACCCTCGGTGGACCTGGAGCAACGCAGCCGGGCGCTGGAGGCGGGGCTCTCCCGGATCGGGCTCCACGCCAAGCGGCTCGACGACGGGAGCTGGTTTGCAGCTCTGCAGGCCTGTACCGGAGGAAGAAGCGGGCGCCGGCCGCATGACTTCCCCAGCTGGCTGGCGCCCACCAAGGTGATCGTCGAGGCCGACTCTCTCTGCCTCGACGGGAGATTCTGTCGCAGCCTGCAGCTTTCTGGCTTCCCCCGGCGGGTGGAGATGGGCTGGCTGGCACCGCTCGTACTGGCGCCGCCCTGCCACATCAGAATGGTTCAGCACGTCTACCCTCAGGCCAAGCTCGCAAGCCTGGGCCACCTGCGGCGAAGGATCCGCGGCTTTGAGACCAGCCTCCAGGTGGACCGGCTGCGCGGCCACCGTCCTGATCAAGGCACACGCGCCGCCCTTAGCGACGCCTTGGAGCTGGAGCAGCGCGTCCTCCTGGAGGAGGAACGGCTATTCCGCCTGGGGGTGACGGTCACCGTGGAGGCGGATTCGCGCAGCGCACTTGAGGACGCCTGGCACTGGGTCCGCGCCATCCTGGCCGAGGTCGGGTGCACCGCTACCCCTCTGACGCACCGCCAGGTGGACGGATGGAGGTCAACCCTTCCGCTCGGAATCGACCCGCTCGATTGGAGCCGCGACATGACGGCGGGGGCCCTGGCCACGGCACTTCCCTTCATGAGAGCTGGATTGCGGGGAGCGGATGGCGCTCTCCTGGGTCCAAGCCTGATCTCCAAGGAGCTGGTGATTGCCGATCCCTTCTCGGCCGCCAACCCAAACTACAACACCATCGTCCTCGGCACGTCCGGCGGCGGCAAGTCGTTCACGGCCAAGCTGCTCGCGGCACGACTGTCCTTGCGCGGGGTGCGGGTCAGGTGCGTCGATCCCTCGGGAGAGTACCTGGCCCTTGCATCGCTTCTGGGTGGACAGTTCCTTGAGCTGGGCGCGGCACCCGGCTCGGGCCTCAATGTGATGGGACCGGTGCCAGAGAGCGCGGACCTGGTCGGGGTGGAGCACCGCGCCGCCAAAGTCCTCCCAATCCTGGAACGACTCGCCCGGGGACGGGCCGCAGGGGGCGGCCTCACCCAGGATGCATTGGACCGGCTCGAGCAGCAGCTCCTGCTGGTGCTCAGAGCTGATCCGAAAGGGGCCCGCCTGCGGGATCTGGTTGAGGCTCTGGAGTCGGCGGGCATGCCGCTTGAAGCCGCTCGTCTGCGGCGCTTCACCAGCGGGACAGAGCGCGGGTTCTTCGATGGGGAGTCGGCGGTGTTTGCAAGCAACTTCGCGGCCGTCTCCCTGGCCGAGCTGCAGCGGGACCGGGAGCACCTGCTGACCGCGCTGGTCCACCTCGTCTTGGTCCACCTGGAGGCCGAGCTCTCGCAGAATCGAGGCTTGGCCCACCTTCTGGTGGTGGACGAGGCTGAGGTGCTGCTGTCCTCAGAGCGCTCGGCGATGGCCCTGGAGAGTCTCACCCGCCGGCTGCGCAAGCTCGGCGCCGGCCTCATGGTCATCTCCCAGGTGGTGGAGGACTTCCTCTCGTCACCCGTCGGCAATGTGGTCATCCGCAACTGTCACACCAAAATCCTCCTCCGCCAGGAAGAGGTGGCGATCCCGGCTCTGCGCCAAGCCTTCGGTTTGTCTTCGGTCGAAGCTGATCTCCTCCTGTCGTGCCCGCCTGGCTGTGGCCTGATCGTCGTCGGTAGGGAACGTGCCGCCTTCAACGGCGCCGCGCCTCCGGAGTGGGTTTCCGCGCTCTCCACCGATCCCCTCTCCTACCCGCCGAGCGCACCATGAACCCCCTGAAGGGAATCGGCGGTATCGCCCTGGCCGGGTGCGCGGTGCCTCTCCTGGTGACCCTCTCCTTGGTCGGCATCATTGGAGCCGGCGCTGCCGCCGCGGGCTGGCCCAGCGTGGCCGGGATCCTCCCCACTCCGGGTGGCTTCATGCTTCCCGTCGGCCGCGTGATCCTGGCGGGAACCCCCGACTTCCCGTCCTGGGCCGCGCCTTGCGGGCCGGAGCCAGGGGCGCTGGCCATGGATCCATCCGCGTGCACGGGGCATCCCACTCCGTACCCCTACTCGTACCAGGGATTCGCCACCGGACAGTGCACCTGGTACGTGGCCACCCGCAGACTGGTCACCTGGCACACGGCGGCCGGCCTGCTGGGGGGAAACGGCGGCCAGTGGCTGGCGCTGGCCTCCCAGGCCGGCTACGCCGTCGGCTCCAGCCCAGCCGTCGGAGCCATCGCGGTGTTCACCGACCAAGGCGATGGGCATGTCGCCTACGTGGTCGGAGTCGAGGCCGACGGCGACTACACGGTGGCCGAGGCGAATTGGAGCCTCTATGGGCCGACGGCGCCCTACGTCGACCTGAGAGGCGTGGCGGCAGATGGCACCGGCAGCCCCGAGGAGCAATTGGCCGGGTTCGTGTATGGCCCCGCTGGCGACCCAGGCGCGACGTGACGGCCCTCTATGCTCTGATCCATGGAGTCTGGGCCAGCCGTGATCGCGCCCCCCGTGCGACGTCGGCGAGCTCTTGGCTTGGTGGCCGCTTCCCACGCCACTCAGCACATGTACTCCGGCCTTCTGCCCCTCACCTACCCGGCAATCCTGTTGGCGTTCCATTTGAACTACGCCACCCTGGGCCTGGCGGTCGGGCTGATAGGGGTGGTCGGAGGGCTGACCCAGGCGAGCGCCGGGTACGTCGGCAGGAGGGTCGCCGCTCGTTGGGTACTCGGATCCCAGAACCTGGTGGTTGGCCTGTGCGCCGTTTTGGGGTCGATGGCGCCCACCTATCCCCTCTTCGCGACCGGGCAGGGAGTGGCAATCGTTGGCTCAAGCCAGCAGCACCCAGTCGGAAGCTCAGTCGCAGCCAGGACCTACCCCGAACGCCGGGGAATGGCTCTCAGCCTGACCACCATCGGCGGCAGCGTTGGATCCCTGGTGATCCCAATTCCCGGGGCTCTGATGATCGCCGACCTGGGCTGGCGGCCCGCACTCCTCATCCTGTCGATCCCCCTCTTTGTGATGGGGATAATTCTGCTGCTCACGTTCCCACCCGTGCCTGGCGAGGACCGCCCCAGGGCTCACTTCCTAGAACGCCCCAAGCTGCATCTGCCCCGAATCGACAAGAGCCAGTTGATCGACCCCAAGGTCGCCCTCTTCGCCATTCTGGCGTCCACCGTGGCCGCTGGCGGCCGTGGGCTGGGCACCCTCAACGCCTACATTCCGGTGTACCTGCGGGATGGCGTGCACCTACCTGAGGTGGAGGTCGGCGCCATTTTCAACCTGGTGTTGCTGGGAGCGGTCCTGGGCCCACTGCTGGGAGGCTTCCTATCCGACAGGATGGGGCGGGTGCCGGTTCTGTGGGCCGCCTACCTGCTCTCCGCCGTCACCGTCATCACCTTTGGGCTCGCAGCCCATTTCCCGATCGCCCTGCTGGCCCTGCTGGCGCTCGTGGTGGGCCTGTTCGCGTACGTCGAAAACCCCCTTCTGCAGGCCTTGTTGAGCGACAGCGTCACCGCGGCTTCCCAGTCGAGCGTATTCGGCATCTACTTCGCCGTGTCCTACGGAATCGGATCCCTGTGGATCATCGGGCTGGGGCAGGCCATCCAGCACCTCGGTTTCGCCGCCGGGTTCGCCATCATGGCCGGCTCCTATCTGGGAGCTGGGCTCCTCCTGATTCCGTGCTATCGCTCGGTCCGGACACGCCGTGGCTGACCTCGGAGAGCGAGGTCTGGGGTCGGAGGTGCAGCAGTTGGAGTCCGCCATCTCCGAGGCTCGCTCGGTCCTGCGACGACTTCAGCGGCTTTCGCAGAAGGTCGCACCGCTGCTAGACGGGGAACTCCACACCTTCGCCTCCGAGTCGGTCGAAGCGGTGGAGCGGCTGCTGGGGCACATGGAGGAGGCGCGGGCCGAGGAGAGAACCCGCCTCAGGTCACTGCTGCGCCCCCCTGCGGATGAGGACTGCTAGCGTCTGCCGGGATCGGTCACTGCCACCTATCCCGTGGGCAATCGACTCGCCGTCGACCAGGTTGAGAGCCCATCCAGCCCGGGTCGCCGACTGGCAATCTGGCCCACCAGGGCGTCGGCGCTGGCTCGGTCCAAGCGCAACTCGAATCCGGACGGGGCATTCCTGGTCATGGCACGCGCCGCTCGCGACCTGCCTCTGGTCAACTTCCGGATATCCATCCGGGAGGATTCGATCTTGAAGACGACGATGCGATTCCCTGGGATGGACACCGCAACGCCGGTCAGGTCCGACCACGGCGCGATCACCGAGCAACCTCTTGAGATCCTCCTAATTCCCTGATCCCCGAGGAAGACGGCATTGTGCCCCTGCCCGAAGTACGACATCACACCGGCGATCACGGGCCAGGCCTCAACCACGACGATCCAAACCGGATCACGGGAGAGCAGGGCCAGGATCACCCCGATTGGCAGGCAGAGGAGACCGAGAGTCCTGGTGACCGACACCGCGGCCCGGCCCCGCTCGCGCTCCGATGGCCTGATGCGCACCTCAAGCCCAAAGCCGCCGTAGTCTCGAGGCGGCTCAAGTGCTGGCTCGGCCGTCACTTCGGTAGCCACGCTGCAATCCTAGCCCGGATCGCGGACGTGGGCCCGAGAGCCGACCTCACCGCGCCTCAGCGCGACTCCCGAGCCCCAGTCAACCAGCCGGCCGCCAGAACTCCCGCCGCCAGCACAGGGAGCACGAACGGGTGATGGCCAGGGGTTCGGCTCAGTCGACCCTGGTGGCGGTCCACCGCCAGGAGGGCGATGCACCCGGCCGCGCCCAGGCTGGCCGCCGGTCGACCCCGGCGAGACGCGGAGAAGACGGATAGAAGCGCTCCCACGGTCAGGGCTAGGTGGGTCCCCTGACGGGACTTCTTCTCGCCGAGCAGTACAGGAAGGCTGCGCCGCCCTGCGAGCCGATCTTTGACCGCATCCGGTCCTCCATTGGCCAGATGAAGACCGAGTCCGAGCAGGCCGGAGATGGCTGTCATCCAGCGCGGGCTGATGACCTCCTCCTCGCCCGCCAGGACGCCAATCCAGGGGACGGTCATTATCCCGGCGGAGAAGGGCACGAACGAGAACGGGGTACGGCTCAGGCCCAGGTCGTACGACCAGCCGGCTGCCAGCCCAAGAACCATCATGCGCGCCACCCGCGAGCCACAGGAGCGGGCCAGCCACAGGCAACCGAGGCCGCTGGCAAGGGCGAACGCGAACGCCCCCGGCGGGCTCACCTCTCCGCGGGGAATGGGCTTGTAGGGCTGGTGCACCGAGTCATGCTCGCGGTCGAACACGTCGTTCAGGCTTCCGGTGCTGATCTGTGCCAGAAACATCGCGAGCGCCGCTCGGGTCAGGTGGTTGCGCCGAATTCCCCCCGCCTGCGCCGGCCCAGTCCGCCTGGGCCGCCCGGCCAGTAGGGTCAACGCGGTGCAAGCCGCCGCTGGCCCCGGATGCGCTAGTCGGAACCATCCCACGGCGGGCGCGAGGGCCGCTGGTTTTGTCATGCTCATCAGCATGACGAAACAGGCCCTGGTCGGCGGTCCGGTGAAACAAGGTGCCTCGCGGATGCTGGCCGCGACCAGGCTGGAGTCCAGCGACGCCACCCCGGCCTGGTTCATGCGGCAGGCGGGCCGCTCCCTGCCGTCGTACCGCGCCCTGCGCCAGCGCCTGAGCCTGCTCGAGATGGTCAGAGACCCAGCCGTCGCGGCGGAGGTGACTCTCATGCCCGTTGACCTGCTGGGAGTGGATGCGGCAGTGCTCTTCGCCGATATCGTCCTGCCGCTCGAGGGCCTGGGTGTCGCCTTTGAGATACGGGAGGGGGTCGGCCCGGTCATAGACGAGCCCATCCGCAGTGGTGAGCAGGTCGCACGTCTGCGCGTGGTGGACCCCCTGGAGTCCACTCCGTACCTCTTCGAGACAATCCATCTGGTCAGGCGCTCTCTCGGGGACAGAGCGGCCCTGGTCGGGTTCGGGCCGTCGCCCTTCACTCTGGCCTGCTACCTGGTGGAGGGCTCAGGATCAAGGGACTACCCTCACGTCCGGGCTCTGATGCAGGGTCAGAGCTCACTCTGGGAAGCGCTCATGCGCACCCTGACCACGGTGCTGACCGCCTACCTCACTGCCCAAGCGCATGCCGGTGCCCAGATCGTTCAGATCTTCGACAGCTGGGTCGGGGTGCTACCTGGGGAAGCCTACCAGCGCCAGGTCGTGCCCCATCTGCAGGAGATGTTCCGGGCCCTGGATGGGGTCGTCCCGGCTCTCTACTTCTCGACCGGCTCCACCCACCTCATGGAAGGGATCCGATCGACCGGGGCGCCCGGAGTCTCCGTCGACTGGCGCCAGGGGCTGAGCCAGGCGTGGAGTCAGCTGGGGTACGACCACTTCATCCAAGGCAACCTCGACCCCGCGCTGCTGCTGGCGCCGTTGCCGATCCTCGACGCGGGGGTGCGGGGGGTGCTCGACCAGGCCGCGGGGCGCCCGGGGCACATCTTCAACCTCGGGCACGGGGTGCTTCCCGAATCTGACCCGGGGCGGCTCCGCCACGTGGTCGATATGGTTCACGAACTCACCTCAGATCTGGGGCCAGCGGCCGGGAGCTCCGCTCCGGGTTGACCCACGACCCCTCAATCGGTTACCTTCCCCCCTCGTAACGGTCGCGCTATGTGGGAGGACGTATGCGCGGAGCCCGATGTATTGGGCGTGTCTCGCTTGCGGTCGCGATGGCTGGCATGGTCTGGGTCTCGGCGGTTGCCGGGGCTAGCCTCGACGCCTCAGCCAAGCAGGGACTAGCCCTCGACAAGGCCCAGCTGAACTCGCTGATCACCCAATTGCAGGCTCAGGGTGATCTGGCGGCGAGGAGCCAGGTCGTGGCCTTGGTGACCAAGATCGAGACCGAGCAGAGCTACGTCGCTCAGCTCGACAAGCAGTTGGCGGGGGACCAGGCGACGGCCGCCGTGCTCACCCAGCAGATGACCGGCGACAGGACGGCCCTGGTCAGCCTGGTGAGCACGGCCTACGTTGACGGCAACGGCAGCCAGGCCGTTGCCGAGGCTCTGGCCGCCCCCAACATCTCTCAGTTCTTGGCCAGCTCCACCCTGCCGGCGGCGATTGCCTCTCAGGTCTCGGGACTGGTGGGAGAGATCCGTCACGACCGCCAAGTTGTCGCCACCGACACCGCACAGCTCCAGGCGGACGAGAGTCAGGCCATGGCAGCGGAGCAGCAGCTGGGGGTGCAGGCTCAGCAGCTGCTCTCCCAGCTGTCAGCGCCCCAACCGCTGGTGGGGATCGGTGCCGGAGGATCTGGCAGTTGGTCGTTCGCATACGGCGACTGCACCTGGTACGTGGCCACCCAGCGCAAGGTGACCTGGGGGGGCAACGCCGACCAGTGGTGGGCGAACGCCGCCGCGGCGGGCTACCTGGAGGGACAGACACCAGAGGTTGGCTCGATTGTCGTATGGGGGCCGGACGTGCCCGGTGAGAGTTACGGGTACGGGCATGTGGCTTACGTGGAAGCGGTCCAGGGGAATCAGTTCGAGGTTTCCGAGATGAACTTCAGTGGCGTCCCGGGGGGTGGGTGGGACAGAGTCGACTATCGATGGGTTCCGGATGGCGCAGGGTACCTGGGTTTCATATACGGCCCGGGTTGAGCTGAGCCTGAGGCCCGAGGCCTCAGCTCGGCCCACCTCGCTGCCGTTGGTGGCCAGTCGCCTACGCTGGCTGATGGCTGCCGTGGCCGTCCTGGTGGTGGCGCCCGTCCTCAGCGTCGCAGCAACTCAGGGAACGGCGGCCCCGGCGTCCGCCGCCCCGGCCGCGATCAGCAGGATCGCCTTCCAGGCCCGAGCCATCCTGTCGCCCACCAGCTATGAGGTGACGATGCCGCTCCAGGAGGCCAAGGTGACCCCGCCACCTCCACCTCCACCCGCCGTTTCGGCCAACGCCTCGCTGCCTTACGGCAGCTCCTTCTGGCAGCCGGTGGCCGAGCCCCCGATCGGGACGATCAAGCAGATCATCTGGGCCGCGGGACAGCGGTACAACGTCTCCTACACCTGGCTCCTGTCCGTGGCAGAGTGTGAGTCCGGCCTGGATCCCACCGACGTGAACCGATCGTCGGGAGCCAGCGGGCTGTTCCAGTTCATGCCAGCCACCTTCTACGGCCACGGTGGCACCGACATTTGGAACCCAACCCAGCAGGCCGATATCGCTGCCAAGATGTTCTCGATCGGAGAGTCCTCGGAGTGGGTGTGCAAGTAGACTGACCGTAGTGCGGTTGCTCTCCCAACTCTTGTTGAGTCGGCGGTGGCAGGAGTCCAGCTTTCGCAAGGATGCGGCGGCCATGGTGCTGCTGATCGGGTCTTTCTTCGGCCATCAGCCACCCCACATCGAGCCCCTGCCAACGGTGATCGGGACGCCCCTGGGGCATGACCCAGATGCCGACGAGGTCGAGGTGCGGCTCCCGGATTCTCAGCGGCCACTCCCATAGAATCGTTCGGTGGCTGCTAGCGAATTCGCTGCTGGCACCCGCCTGGGCTGGCTCACGGAGCGTCGGCCCAGGTGGGTGGAGATCTTGGAGCAGCTGGTTGTGCTGGAGTCTCCCAGTGGAGACCGAGCTCGGCTCCGGGCGGTGAGCGAAGCAGTGCGGGATCTCGCTGCCGCACTCTTCGCTCCCGAGGAGCTGGAGATCGTCGAGGAGTTTGGTGTGCCGGCCGTCCGGGCGCACATGGGAGCCGGGGAGGGGCCAGCCACCCTCCTCCTGTGTCATCTCGACACGGTCTGGGAGGTCGGGGCGTTCCAGCCCCTCTACCAAGAGGCGGACGGAAGGGCAAGTGGCCCTGGGGTGTTCGACATGAAGGGTGGGGTCGTGATCGCTCTCGCTGCCCTGGCAGCCCTGCGCGCCCTGGGTCCCGGCGAGGTCCGGGCAACTCTGCTGTGCACCGGCGACGAGGAGCTGGGCAGTGCCGGGTCCAGAGCCCTGATCGAGGCCGAAGCCCGTAAGGCTGGCGCGGTCTTGGTCCTAGAGGCTCCGGCCGGCACGGCGGTCAAGGTCGCTCGCAAGGGTGTGGGCACATATCACCTGCGCATGAAGGGGCGGGCGGCGCACGCTGGCCTGGAGCCCGAGCGGGGCGTCAACGCGGTGGTGGAGCTTGCTTCCCTGATCCCGCAAGTGGCGGCGCTCGCCCGCCCAGACCACGGCACGACGGTCACCCCCACAGTGTTCCAAGGGGGCGGGCGAGTCAACGTGGTCCCCGCGGCAGCTGAGCTGCAAGTCGACGTGCGCTTCGCCACTTTTGCTGAGGCGGACCGGGTCGATCGAGCCATGAGGTCGCTTGTTGCCGCGGACCCGGAGGCGACCATGACCGTAGGCGGGGGGCCCAACCGCCCTCCCATGGAGAGAGGCGCCTCCCGCGACCTTTTCAAAGTTGCCGCCCGGGAGGCCGCGGAATTGGGCCTTCCCGCCCTGGAGGGGACCAGCGTCGGCGGGGGGAGTGACGGCAACTTCACGGCTGCCCTCGGGATTCCCACCCTGGACGGTATGGGGATCGTGGGCGGCAACGCTCACGCCGCCGGAGAATGGGCTGAAACCAGCAGCATCGCGCCCAGGGCCGCCCTGGTCGCCGGCTTGGTCAGAGCAATTTCTGAAGGAGCTTTGGGGTGAGAGTTGACGAACTGGCGGCGCTGAAGATCGAGCGGGCGCGCCTCAGGGTGGTGTCGCTGCCTCTGGTCTCTCCCTTTACGACCAGCTTCGGGACTCAAACCGAACGGCGGGCCCTGCTCGTCGAGCTCTTCTCGGACGGACTGGTGGGCAGAGGCGAGTCAGCGGCGGGGATAGATCCCGGCTACTCGGGAGAGACCTACCGTACTGACATGGAGGCGCTGCGACGCCACATCCTGCCCTCGGTCGTCGGGCACCCGCAGGCCAACGTCGACGAGCAGAGGCAGCGGTACGCCTGGGTGCGGGGCTACAACATGGCCAAGGCCGCAGTGGAGATGGCCCTCCTGGACCTGGCGGGGCAGGCTCATAGCCTCAGTTTGGCGGCGATTCTGGGAGGCTCCAAGAAGCGAATTCCGTGTGGTGTCAGCATCGGCATCCAAGCCTCCATTCCGGCCACTCTCGACGCCATCGAGGGGTACCTGGCCAAGGGTTACCAGCGGGTCAAGCTCAAGTGCAAGCCGGGGTACGATCTGCAACTGGCGGAGGCGGTTCGGAGCCGTTTTCCCGACACTCCGATCATGCTGGATGCCAACAGCGCCTACACCCTTGAGGATGCGCCAAGGTTGCGCGGCCTCGACCAGTATCGGCTGATGATGATCGAACAGCCGCTGCCGCACGACGACCTCATCGACCACGCCGCGCTTCAGCATCTGCTGCAAACACCGATCTGCCTCGACGAGAGCGTGGAGTCGCTTGCCGATCTGCGCGCCGCCCTGGCGCTCGGCTCGGGCCAAATTCTCAACATAAAGCTGGGCCGGGTCGGCGGCCTGCTCCCCGCGCGTGAGATCCACGACAGCTGCAAGGAGGCTGGGTGGCCCGTTTGGTGCGGAGGCATGTTGGAGACGGGCATCGGCCGAGCAGCCAACCTGGCCCTGGCGTCACTCGAGGGCTTCACCCTGCCTGGGGACACCTCCGCCAGTGATCGATACTTCACCAGGGATCTGCTGGAGGAACCGTTCGCCCTGGCCGCCGACGGCACGCTTCCGGTCCCGGACGGTCCCGGGCTGGGCATTGCGGTGGACCAGAGGCGGCTTGATGAGGCCACCGTGGCGCTGGAGGAGGTCTGAGTCCGGTGATCGACGGGCCTGAGCTTGGCGATCCGTTTTCTGGGCTCTCAACCGCCCTGGCCCCACCCGGGCTGTTCGGTGCACCATGAGTTTGGTGGTGGTGGTGGGGGATCAGGATCTTTACCAGCGCACTCGGCAGCTCCTGCCGAACTTCCAGGTGATCGGCCTCGTCGACGAGCCTGAGTTGGCCGACCCGGTCACAAGCGTGGGACCGATCCGCTCCCTGATCGACAGCACCAACACCCCAGACGCGGTCGTCAGCGGGGGGAGCCCCGGGTTCACGGTGTTGAGTCAGATCGCGCAGCTGTCACCCAGCCGCTGCTATGTATACCCCGGCGAGGCCGCCGGGTGGCCGCCCGACACCCTGCGATGGATTGCTGAGGCGACTGGAATGAGCCTGCTGCCTCAGCTGGAGAGTCTGCCCGCGGCCATTCTGGCGCGGGGCGCGGTGCCGGCTGGGCCGGCCGACCCGCCGCTTCCTGCGCCACCGCCGCAGGCATCCACGCCGACCGCTCGTAAGCCGGACGGCCGCGGAGTCCCCACGGCTGGCGGAGGCGACTATTCGTGGGCTGACGCGACCCCGGTGCAGGTTCCCCCGCCTCCTGTGTCGCTGGACAAGGACCCAGTTCCCGGCCCTCCGCAGGTGATCGATGCCGGCCCAGCCCCGCGAGCGCCCGAGACCGCCTACCTGCCCACCGATGTGCTGCGGCCCCTCCGGCCCCGGGACAATTGACGCTCGATGCCCAGCATTCCCCTGCGCCGCCGGGCCCAGAGCTCAGAGCTGCCAAGCCGCTGCAGATCAGAGCTCCAACGCATCCTAGCGACCCTGGACGACGCCGCCATGACGGGGAATCTGGCACGCCTTGGCCAGGCCTTCTCGGGGGACGCTCTGAGCGAGATCAGGGCCCGCTTCCATGCCTATCAGATGGCGGGGATCCAAGTGAGCCCCTTTCGCGAGGCATTACATGTTGAGATGAGCCCAGATAGGTTCCCGGACGGGCTGCACCTAAGGGTCCAGTATCGGGATCGGACGAGCTTTCTGTGCTCGGGCGCTCAACCGGCCACGGCCAACGACCCGGTGCAGCTCTCAATTGTCCTGGACACGGGAAGCGATCCCTGGCGCGTCGCCACGATCTCAGAGGATTGACCACAGGAAGGCCCGGACGGCACGTGCTAGGCTGAATTATTCTCACGCGGGCCACGGCCTGCAAGGAGCCATCGACGGGATTGGGAGCACCCTTGGCCAAAGACTCGCCGGAAGAAGACATTCAAGAACCGCGACCAAGGGCCGACGGCCTGGAGAGACAGGCGGCCCTCGACGAAGACGAGATCGGATCGGAGGAGGAGGTGGTCGTCGAAGCGGACGAAGCCCTGGTCGAGGAGGTGGTGCCCGCGAGGCCCCCGACCCGCACCTCCCCGCCACGTCCCTGGGGAGGCAACCGAGGCAACCTCTCTGCGGAGGATCTCTCTCCCGAGGAACTCACCCCTGAAATGCGCTGGCCCCCGGGTAGCTGGGTACGGGTCACCGATGTCCACCGCCACAGCACCGGAGAGCCCATCGGAACGATAGCGGTTGGGGATGTCGGGCAGGTGACAGCCGCTCTATCGCAGACTCTGGTGGTGCTGTTCCCGACCCGGGACAACCGACGCGAGGTGATCCACATCGACTCCATCGAGGCGGTCGACGCCCCGGAGTGAGCACCCCAACCTCAGGTCAAGGGAACGCGCCGAAGCTCCACGCTCACGAGGGGCCGGCCACGGATGATCCGGTGCTGCCCCCTGGGCCGCTTCCGGGCAGGCTTCTACTCCACGGGCTGAGATTCTTCGGGCACCACGGCGACGGCGAGCCGGAGCGCCGCCTGGGGGGCCACTTCGTGGTGGACGTTGAGCTGACGGTGGACCTGTCGGAGGCGGCGAGGTCCGACCGCCTCGCGGACACGGTCCCATATCCGCTGGCCCACGAGGTGGCCCGGCGGATCACCGAGGAAGGCGAGTATCACCTGTTGGAGGCTCTGGCCGCCCGGATCGCCGCCGCCGAACTGGCCCTGCCAGGGGTGCTCGGGGTCCGCGTCAGGGTCACCAAGCAGCCCCGACTTCCCCAACAGACGGTCGGATTCGCAGTGGAGCTCGCCCTTCCCTGACGCCCGGGACCCCGGCTCTCCCCGCTGAGCCCGGTTCCTGCGAGGAGGTCGGGGGCGGGTGCCCTGCCCCGTGGTTGACGTCGCCGTCGCCGGGCCTCCGGCGGACTTACACACAAGTGCTCCTCGACCCTCGCAAGCTGAGGTTGAATCCAAATGTCAGGGACCACCTTCACTGATTCGTCGCCCCATGAAGAGGTAATCGCCTGGGGCCTGCCGGCGGGCCGTCTCGCCTTGGTCGCCGGCGCGACCCTACTGGCCGCCGCCTGCCTACATCTCCCGGGGCCGAATCTTGAACGGCTGGCGGCGGGGACCATCACTCTCCTTTGCGGCTGTGGCCTGGGATGGATCCGCGTTCAGGGAGTTCCCCTGGCGACCTGGGCCCTGAGGGCCACGAGAGCGGTGTGGCGTACCCGGCTTGAGGCGCGGTGCAGCCCCACCCGGTGGCGCTGCGTGGACGAGACGACGAGCTGCCCCAGTGGCACCTAGGCAGTGGCCCCTGAACCAACGCTCTGGCACAGTCACGGCCTCGACATTCTGGATCGGAGTGAGGCGGAGCGGACGCGCCTCAGGGCGGGATTCACGACCTGGTTGCAGCTGCTGGCCCACCCGCTGACGATGATCATCTGCTGCCGGCGCCGGCCGGAGCAGAGGCCGACGATCAAGCCCGACGGGAGGGGATGTGCGCGCCGGGAAGCGCCGGCATGTCCTCCTGGTTGTGCTGCCTTCAGCAGGACCACGTACCTTCTGCTCCCTCACCAAGACGGTCAGGACGACTTCCGGCTGCTGGCCGCGCTCCAAGCCGCCTGCCAGGTGGAGACGCATGCCGCCACGCGGCTCCCCGCCCTTGGGGAGGGGCCGTGGTCGGAGCGGTCCCGGGGACTGGTGGTGGGGGGCCGCTGGATATCGTCCTGGAGGATGGCAGGTCCGCCCGGGGTTGAGGTTGACGCCGGGTGGCTCTGGGATCTCGTCGGCACGCCGGGAGAGTTCGACCTCGCGATTCGGGTCGTCCCCAGACCGGCGGGGGCCACGGACCGGAGTCTCCGGCGACGGCTGCGGGGCCTCATGGCTCAGGAGTTGGTGGGTTCGCCCAGCGGCTCCGACCCCCGAGTGGTGGGGGCAGCCCACGCTGTCCGCGAACTGCGCCAGGTGCTAGCCCGAACTGGCGGTCGGCTGTTCCACGTAGAGATGACCGTGAGCCTGTGCGCTGACTCCGCCGCAGAGGTCAGTGCGCTTGCCGCGGTCTTTCGCACCCGTGCCTCGCAGCTGCGGATGAAGTGGACCCCGGCATGGTTCGATGAGCTGCCGGCCCGCCTCGAGACTCTCGGGCGTCCGCTTCCCGGCGGGCGGCCACGGTTTCTCATGGCCACCGAGGAGGTGGGCACCATGTGGCCGTGGGTCGCGACGACCGAGGCCAGCATCCAGGAGCGCACCGTGCTGGGACGGCACCGGAGGACGGACAGCCTGGTCACCCTGGACCTGGACCCGGGGACGGGACAGGCCAATGCGAATGTGGCCGTGGTGTCAGCATCGGGAGGGGGCAAGTCCTACCTGGCGGGGCTGGTCGGGATCGAAGCCGTACGCCGGGGGCAGACCGTCGTCGTCATCGATCCCGAGAACGAGCACGGGAAGTGGTGTTCGGCGGTCGGCGGCGACTACGTGGACCTGGCCCGATCCCAGGGGTGCGGATTCAACGCCCTGGAGCTCGGGTCGACGGCTGAGGCGTCCGCCTTGGCCCTGGACCTCGTCGACGTCCTGACCGGGCCACTGTCCGTTCAGGAGCGCTCTGCTGCGCTGCGGGCGGCCACCCATGTGATCGATTCGTCCGAGCCCCAAAGACCAGGGGTGCTTGGGGATTGCCTCTCCGCGTTGCGGCAAGAGGAGGGTGGACGCAACCTGGCCGAGAGGTTGTCGCCCTGGGTCCAAGGTGAGGCGGGACTTCTATTCAGCAGCCCGGGGAGGGGCCCCTCAGTTCGAGCGGTGTGCGTGATCGGGATGAGGGACCTGCCGGAGGGATGGCTCGGCGCGGCCACCTTGCTGGTATCGGCCTGGGTCTGGTATTGGCTCAAAGCCACCTCCGGCGCGAAGCAGATCATAGTGGACGAGGCCGGCCTGCTCGCGGACGTTCCGGCTCTGCGGAGGTTGATGGCG
>JAJYWM010000414.1 GCA_021791455.1 bacterium
AAGAAGTCTGCATAATCAGAGGCTCTCCAGCTATCAGTAAGAGGATCAGGGGCGTCGACAACGTAGGTCAGCGTGGTCGGAGAGCTTGTGTGGGGACGTTGATGACGGCTAACCAGAGGGTCCACCACTGACGTCGGCAACGTCGGCATACTTGGGTTGCATGGCTGCGACGGTGCAGCGGGTGGAGATGTCGACGGGCCGGACCTGGACCGTGCTGGGGCCCGACCATCTCTCCGTGGGACCGGTCGAGGAGTTCCTCGAGTTCTTGCGTGTCGGCCGGGACGCGTCGCCTCACACCGTGCGTTCTTATGCCTCGGCGCTGTGCGGTTTGTGGAACTACCTTGATGCGGCCGGGCTGGACTGGGAGGGTTTGAGCCTGCCCGAGTTGGGCGGGTACTTGAACTGGTTGAGGACTGGCGGCCCGCCAGGGGTTCGTCGACTGCCGGTGGGTGGCGATGATGAGGTGACAGCGCGGCGGGCCGAGTCGACGGTCGGCACCCGCGTGGCGGCGGTCGGGTCATTTTACCGTTACCAGGCCGATGTTCATGGGGTGGCCGTGGCTGACCGCTTGTACCGGGCCGCCCGCCGGTACCGGTCTGGCCGCTACCTGCCGGCCCTGGCCCATACTCGCAGTGGCGCTCAGCGCGAGCTGGCTGTGCGGGTGCGCCGGGGCGCCGGGCGGCCAACACCACTGCTGACCCCGGCTGAGGTGGCCGCGATCTTGGACGATTGCGCGTACTTCGACGCTGCGGCTGGGACCTGGGTTGGTTCGCTGCGCGACCGGCTCATATTCGCCACCCTGGCGGAGAGCGGCCTGCGCCTGGGCGAGTTGTTGGGCCTGCGTCACTGCGATTGGCACACGGGGCAGGGCGGTACCCCGTGGCTGGAGGTGGTCCCGCGTGACGACCATCCTCATGGGGCCAGGGTGAAGTACGGCCGGTTCCGCCGGGTCTATGTAAGCGACGACCTCGAGCGCCTCTACAGCGAGTACACCTGGCAGCTGGTCGACTCCGGCGCCGCTGATGTTGTCGACCTGGAGGGCCACTGGACGTTCGTGAACCTGGCCCGGGGAGAGCACTTCTCGCCGCTGCGGCCCGAGACGGTCTACGCCAAGGTGAGGGCGATCAAGGCCCACCTCGGCCCTGCCTGCCCGGCGGATTGGACCCCGCACTGGTTTCGGCACACGCACGCCAGCGCCCTTCTGCTAGAAGGGGCAAATCCGCATGTGGTCATGCGGCGGTTGGGCCACGCCGACATCCAGACCACGATCAACCTTTACGGTTGGGTGACCGAGGACGCCGAGCTCCGGGCGTTGGCCGGCTGGCGGGCGTTTTGCCCATCGGAGGTGGTAGGAGGTGAGTAGGGCCCGCCCTCGTCTCATCTCGCGCGGCTCTCCGAGCCCGAGAGATCCCGGGCTGTCGGTGGAGCAGAGAGCCGCCGCCTTGAGCGCAGGTTTGTCGCCACCGTTCGCCGCGACCATCTTCCACGTGACCGACCCGGCCCTGAAGGGGACCTTTAATGACAGAAGGCTGAAGACGGTGGACACTTCGAGCCTGCCGGTGCCCATGCAACAGGAGCTGTCGTGGTGGGTGGCCTCCTGCCATGCCTCGGGCCAGCTCAGGCTCGACGCCGCACGATGGCGTGGTTGGGTCGGGCTCGCCTCCCAGGTCGCCGCCGAGGGGCCCCCACGACACCCTCGGGGAGTGACCTCGTTCTCTCAACTTTCCCTCCAGGAGTGGATGGCTGCCTGGGCGAGCGATTTCTATGCCAGGTACGGTCGGATGCCGGCGGCTGAGTCGCGCTACTACACGGAGCTGTCTCTTCGGCACCTGCTCGACGCGCTGGCGATCGCCTACAGCCCACTCGAGTGGTGGCGCCACGACAGGTGGGACCCGGCTGTCGATTCGCGCATCCCTCGCCGGGACCACGAGCCCCAGGGCACCCGTCGTATCAGCTTCTCCGGCTTCTCCCGCTCCTGGCTGGCCGAGGCAGCCAAGTTCTACCTGCACGTCCAGCTCGACACGGGCCGGCTCACTTGGTCCACCGCCATAAGCCAACGAGACTTCCTGGCCGGCCAGCTCGACGCCTATCTGGCCCACCGGGGCATCGACCACCCGGCATTGTGCGCCAACCCTGGGACCGAACTTCGTGGCATCGCCCTTGACCTGGTCTCGTTCCTGCGCCAATGGTCGCCACGGCGCTCCGGCTCGGCAAGCTCGGGCCGCACGGCCCTCACCACCGGAACACTGGCCAAGTGCCAACAGGCGATCGCCAGGTTCTACGCTTTCATGGCCGACTACAAGGCCGAGGCGGCGGCTGCGTTGGACGACCGACGTTGGTTGGACCTGACCGACGCTCACGCCCGGCTGTGGCGGCCGGAGGAGAGCCTGCGTAAGGGTCGTTCCTTGCCGGCCGCCGACGACCGCAACTACATAGACGACGCCGACCTGGCCGCGATGTTCGGCTGCATCGAGCTGCTCGGCTCACCAAGACGTGAGGCCCACGCTGTCGTAGTGGGCGGGAGACGACTGGAACTGAGCGGCCTGGGCGACCCCTCGGCCATGCGAGCGTGGATCCTTCAGGCCCTTACGGGCAGGCGAGCCTCGGAGATCTTGATGATGGACTTCGAGCCCTTGAGCAACATCCCCGGCCTCGACCCGGCCAAGGCGCCCGAGGGGGCAATGGTGGCCAGGTTGCGCTACCGCCAGACCAAGATCGAGGGCGCTCCTGACACGATCCTCGTGGGTGCCGATGTGGTCGGCGTCGTGCGCGAGCAGCAAGAGTGGGTACGCCAACAGTTCGGCCTCGGGGAGGACGAGCGAACCCCTTATCTGTTCCCTCGGTTACGGGGTAACCAACGCCTGGACCGCCCTCGCACCGTCGGCAGCTACCAGGCCCAACTGTGCGCGCTGGACCGTCTGGTCCGGCTCACCGACGGACATGGCCGCCCGCTGTCGTTCTCGAGGAGCCACCGGCTTCGTCACACCAAGGCCACCACATTGCTCAACCTGGGAGTGCCGGTCCATGTGGTGCAGCGCTACATGGGGCACCTCTCGCCGGAGATGGTGATGCACTACGGGGCCACCCTGGCTGCCACGGCCGAGCGGGAGTTCCTAGCCTTGGCCAAGATCGGCCGAGACGGGCGGGAACTGGCTATGGACCGTCAGGATCTTCTCGACCTGGTGAGCTTGGAACGGCGCACCGACCGTATCCTGCCCAACGGCTACTGCCTGCTGCCCCCGACCAAGTCGTGCGAGAAGGGCAACGCCTGTCACACCTGCGACCACTTCGCTACGGACAGGTCCTACCTGCTCGAGATCCGACGCCAACTAGCCGAGACAGAGGCCCTCGTCGCCGTTCGCAAGGAACAACATTTGGCTCGTCACGGCGAGCCGATGAGCGACAGCAACGTGTGGTTGTCACAGCGGGTGGCCGAAATGGAGGCCATGCGTCGGGAGATCTGTGCCCTCGAAGCGCAGCCAGACTACGGTGGAGGCGCGGTGAGGGGGGCTGGCGTGCTGGCCCGGCCCGCCTACCAAGCAGGGCCGGTGCCGGTCACCTTGTCTGCCACCAGAGTGAAGGAGGCCCCATGACCGAAGCTCGACAACGGTCGCGAGGCAGCACCGGTCCGCGCCCTGAGCCGGTCGCGACCAAGACGTGCGGCGACGGAGCCATCCCGGTTGAACGTCGAGCCGCTGCCCTTCGGGCCGCCGCAGAGGCCAAGCATGCCGCTGCCCTTCAACGCGCCGAGACGGGGCTGCGCCGCTTGCTCAAGGATGGAGCCGAGGTCAACTTCCGTTCGGTGGCCAGAGCTGGTTCGGTCGGCTTGGACTTCCTCTACGCCCAGCCCGAACTGCGCCGGCGGATAGAGGGCCTGCGGGCCCAGCAGCAGGCGACAGCCCGGCGATCTCACGCAGAGCTAGAACCAGATCCCAACGGCAACGTCCTGCGAACCCTGGCTGCTCAGCTCAAGGCGGAGCGCTCCGCACGCCTGGAACAGGTGCGCGACCTCGAGGCCAAGCTCGCCGCCGCTCACGGGGAGATCCTTCGCCTGCACCGGCTCGTCGAAGGCGCTGGCCTTCGAGCATGACCGCTCACCTGGCCGCAGGGCCGTCGCAAACGGCACCGATGGGCCGACCCGGGCACGTTGTGACCGACCGAGGGACCGAGGAGCCTCTATTGATGGCCGAGCCGACCGCCAACGTGGTCCCCCTGCGTCCCGACGGCGAGGACTGGCCGACCCCACCACAGCCAGCGGCCTTCACCGGGCTCGCCGGTGACATCGTCCGCGCCATCGAGCCGCATACCGAGTCCGATCCCGTCGCCGTCCTGGTGCAACTGCTGGTCGCCTTCGGCTCGGTGATCGGCCGCGGTGCCCACTACGCAGTGGAGGCAACCCGCCATCACAGCAACGAGTTCGTCGTACTGGTCGGCCCCAGCGCCAAGGCCCGCAAAGGATCATCCTGGGACCACGTGGAGCGGATCTTCGCCGAGGTCGACCCGGTATGGGTGGGGAAACGGACGGTCTCGGGACTGTCCTCCGGCGAGGGGCTGATCTGGAACGTGCGCGACAACCCTGCCGACGATGACGATCACAGCCGACAAGGCGGCGACAAGCGGCTATTGGTGCTCGAGGCGGAGTTTGCCGCGGTCTTGAAGATGACAGCACGAGACGGCAGCACCCTTTCACCTGTGGTGCGCAACGCCTGGGACGGCAAAGCACTGCAAACGTTGACCAAGAACAGCCCGGCCCGTGCCACCGGCGCCCACGTCTCGATCATCGGTCACATCACGGCTGACGAGCTGGTGCGGATGGTCACCGCTACAGAAGCTGTGAACGGGTTCCTCAACAGGTTCATGTTGTTCGCGGTCCGCCGCTCCAAGCTCCTGCCCGAAGGCGGCAGCATCGACCAGGTCGACTGGGCACCCATGCTCTCTCGCCTGTCCACCGCCATCCAGGCGGGAAGGACGGCCGGCCGGCTAGGTTTCGACGACGCTGCCCGAGAACGTTGGTGGCAGCTTTACCCGGCCCTCAGCGAGCCAGAGCCCGGCCTCCTCGGCGCGGCTACCGCCCGAGCCGAGGCCCACGTCGTGCGCCTCGCCCTGCTCTACGCACTGTTCGAGGGCGCCGATCGCATCAGCCTTGCTCACCTCGACGCTGCGGTCGCCCTTTGGGACTACGCGGCCCGCTCGGCGCGCTGGGTCTTCGGGGGCACCTTGGGCGACCCCCTCGCTGACGAGATCTACCGAGCCCTGCTCGAAGAACCCACTGGCCTGACGCGCTCAGGGATCAGGGACCTCTTCAACCGGAACCGCAGCTCCAAAGACATCGGCCATGCCCTCCAGAGCCTCGCCGCCACAGGACGCGTCAACGTCGAACGCCGCCACGAGCGCGGTCGTCCCGCCGAGATCTGGCGAGCACATCCCAGCTAATCCCAGTCAGCCTCGTCTACCAACGGGGGCTTCAACGTTGCGGGATCGGCCCAAGCCCTTCCCCCAGCTGACACAGCCTGGTCCGCTGTCCCGACGCCAACCGCCCCCTGGGGGGCGGGCGGCAGCGGGGGGAGCACTCGCCGCCGACCAGCGTGAAGCTCGCCGCGACGAAGGTCCTCACGTCGGTGCATTCGGTCGTTTAGGTCGTATGGCGTTACGTCGTTGCGGACGCGTCGCTTACGTGCCGACCAGGGGCAATATCCCACAATCGGCTGTTAACTACAGATAACCATAGGAAGGCGAGGAGCTTGTCCGGTGGGCGATATCGCCCGGGC
>JAJYWM010000251.1 GCA_021791455.1 bacterium
CGAGCTTCTCGATGGTGGTGGTGACGGGACCTGCGCGGATGCGGTCCTCGCCACCATCAGGCGCATGCAACCGCGGGGCCCCTACCTGCTCGCAGGGTATGGGAAGGCGGGCAGTGTCGCCTACCAGGTCGCCACCGCGCTCGAGGCTGCGGGGGCTAAGGTGGCGTGGCTCGGCCTCTACGAGGCACCCCACCCTGACGTGCTCGGCCGCCCCCCGGGCTGGCGGCGGCGGTCGTGGCGCAGGCCCGATACAGGGCTTGCGCGTACTCGCCCGGCGGTCCCCGGCCGGGGCGGGTCGGTCGGCGAGCACCCGCTTCCTGGATCTGCCTCGGCCTTGGCCGATCACCCGGGGCTCCCGCTGACCCTGGGTGGCAACCAGGTCCCCCTGGAGCTCTTCGCCAGTCGCGACCTCTTCCGCTCCACAGGCACGCCGACCCTGGGGTGGGAGAGGTTGCACCGGGGCCGGATAACACCGCATGAGCTGGCCTGGACCGGTCTGCTAGCCTCGGCAGATGGGGCGACCGCGGAGGCGGTCGACCTGACGCGCCGGAGCCTGAGACGGGCCGGCGTGCTCTCCTGACCGGGTGGCGAAGCGGTGTACTCGCTGGAGCGGCCCCGACCGACCGAGGTCCACGTCTGGCAGGTCACCGCTCCGGGCCCCGGCGGTCTCCCCCGTGGGTGGACGGACGCCCTTAGTGCTGAGGAACTGGAGCGCGCCGGGCGCTTCCGTAGCGACGTCGACCGCTTGCGCTACATGCAGACACGGTGGTGGCTCAGGTCGGTGATCGGAGCCTACCTCGGACTCATGCCTGGGTCCCTCGAGTTCTCGGTGTCACCCCGCGGCAAGCCCTGGCTCGCCCTCCCCGCGACAGCTTGGCTCCGGTTCAGCATCTCCCACTCGCATGACTTGCTGGCGCTGGCGGTGGCCAACTCCTGCGAGGTTGGGGTGGACGTCGAGCGGGTACCGGGCGAGCCCGGCGAGATCCGCGATGCCATCGCCGTGCTCAGCTCAGGGGACCGCGAGGAGTTGGCGCGGTGCGCTACGGACGCGGACCGAGCGCTGCGCTTCTGTCAGATCTGGACCAGGCGGGAGGCGGCGCTGAAGGCGAGCGGCGCAGGCTTGGGGGACTCCCCGATGGAAGGTCCACAGGGTGGGGGGCCAGGTGAACCGCGAACCTCTTCGGACCGGGGATCGGCAGCCCCGAGATCAGAGTTCTCGCTGGCGCAAATAGAGTTTGGAAGGGGGTTTGTCGGCGCGGTCGCGGCGAACGTGGTCGGGGCCCGATTGCCGAGCTATGCAAGGAGTTTGGCCCCTGAGAATTTCCTGATGCCAAGCTGAGACGGTCGTGCGGCTTGGGCTTTGTCACGCATCGGTAACATGGGCCGCACCGGGCCGGGGTCTCGGACATACTGGGGTCATTCGGCTCTGCCCCGTCTGGCCCTGGCCATCTTGTGGGCTCTGTCCGCGCCTGAATCACCTTTGAGGTAGCAAGATGAAGCCCTGCGGTCCATCGCTATCCCACCCAACTGGAGCCAGCTGTGTGGCTTAGGGTGCGCGGCATCCGTGTTCTCTTCGCGAGCCTCACCTCGCTGGGATCCCTCTTCGCGGCGGCCGCCTTCCTGGCCAGCGCCCCCAACCCCACGACCTGGGTGTCGTCTCCGGCGGCGCTCAAGGTCAGCATCCAATCGCCTTCGCCTGGAAGCACGGTGCGGGGGGAGGTGGAGGTCACAGGTAGGGTCACGCATGCGCCTCAGGACACCCACCTGGTGCTGGACGTGAACGGATCCAGCGCCATGGTGACTCGCTCGGTGTCGAGATGGCGGCTCAACTTTGACAGCGAGCGTTACCCGAACGGCCCGGCCAAGCTGACCGCGCTGGCGGTTGAGGGCTCGGGCAGGTCATCCGAGGTGTCGCTGGTGGTGCGGGTGGCCAACGCCTCCGGGTCAACGGGCGGTCAGGGGCGGCCCAAGGCATCGCCCACCCCAACCCCAACCGCCCAGCCCACCGCCTCTCCTACATCGACCCCAAGTCCGAGCAGCGCACCGCCTCAGAGTCCAACCGGCTTCGTGCAGCGCGACGGCACCCAGCTGACCCTGAACGGACAGCCATATCGGTTCGAGGGCATGAACGTGTACAACGTCGCGTCCAACGGTGGATGCGTGCCGTACCTGAACCCGGACACCGCGCTGCAGGAGATCGGGCCCGGCCAGAACGTCTTCCGTTTCTGGGCGTTCCAGCAGTTCGTGGTGTCCAACGGCCAGTTCAACTGGGCCCCCTTCGACCAGGTGCTCGCGGCCGCGGCGGCTCACGGCGAGCGGGTGATCATGGACCTTACCGATGAGTGGGACTACTGCGACGGCGGCGTCAAGACGATGGCCTGGTATCAAAGCGGGTACAAGGACACGGTGTACCCCGGTGACATCGTGCCGTACCGGCAGTATGTCGCGGACGTGGTGGCGCGCTACAAGGACAATCCCACCGTCATGATGTGGGAGCTGGTGAACGAGGCCCAGGCGGGCGGCACCGGTTCCTGCCCCGCCGAGCCCGGACCCTTCGACGCTCTGATGTCCTTCGGGGAGGACATGGGCTCCTTGGTGAAGTCGATCGACCCCAACCATCTTCTGTCATTCGGAATCCAAGACGACTCCTGTGGCGACTGGGCGGGCGACTACCAGGCGCTGAACGCGATCCCCACCATCGACGTGTGCACCTTCCATGACTACAACTACCCCACAGATCCGATGGGGAACCCGACCGCGCCCAACCTGCAGACCGCGATCACCATGTGTCACGCGGACAACAAGCCCATTTTCGTCGGCGAGATGGGCATCGACCCGGCCACGATTTCGCCGTCCACTCTGCAGGAGCGCGCCGACCTGTTCCAGGCCAAATTCAACGCCATGACCCAGGCGGGGGTGGTCGGGGAGCTCCTGTGGGACTTCGCCCCGGAGGACCAGGGGAGCTTCGAGATCGGGCCCGGGGATCCCGCTCTCAGCATCCTCGGCACCTACTGACGCACCTCATTGCGGGTGGGGCCGGAGCCGGACCGGGCCGCGGCGCCGATCGCGCGGTTAGACTCGGGCAGGGGCCATCGATCCGTGGCCAGGATGCCCCTCTGTCCCTCACCTGTTCTCGGCACGGCCGCAGGCGCCGATCCGTATGGTCTCTCTCCTGGGCCGTACCGATCGGGGCCAAAATGCTCTTGTCCCGCGGTCGCGGTGCGGACCCGACTTCTCAGAGCTGAGGGCGCAGCAGCGACCGTCGCTTGTCTGAGTCCGCAGCGAAGCGCTCCAGAGCCGCCAGGATGTGCCCTGCCGTGAGGTGCGCCTCCTCCATTACCTCCTCAACGCTGCCGCCGGTCCGCCAGCGGTCGTCCCAGTCGGGGGATAGAGAGTATTGGTCAACGATAGGGCCAGACGCCCAGTCGTGCATCAGTCGGCGTGCTCCGTTGGTCACCACCATGGCGTTGATGCGGTCCTCCGGAGTCACCGTGGCGGTGCGATACGCCTCATCCTGGAGCGCGAATAGCTGCGGGCTGATCGCGGCGACGATCTTCAGGTTGAGGCCTCGGCGGTCCAGGTCGGGCAGGATGGAGACCAGGTTGGCCGTGGGCAGGGTGCCCCGGATGAAGACCGTGCCCTGCTCTGGAAGATCGCTTCGATAGGCGCGGATCAGGTAGGCGCCGCGAGCCGCTTCAAAATGTGAGGGCATCCGCAGCCCCTCTCGGTCGGGGATCGAGATGGGGGGTCGCGTCAGATGCAGGGCGATGATGGGTGCTGCGGTCCTCAGGGCCGCTCCGAGGACGACCGGGACCTCGTTGTATTCCCACGGGTGGAGGTCGATCACCTGGCCCGCCGGGAAGAGCTGGGTCACCCCCGGAGAGAAGATCCCGAAGTGCGTCCTGGAATCCTCCGCCGTCTCGGGCCCGGAATGCCCGGCTATCCAGAGCACCTTGCCGACCTTGAGCTCGCAGTCCTGGGCCAGCTGGCTGAAGAGACGCATCTCCCCGTATTTGAGATAGCTGAAGGAACCGTAGGTGGAGCAGGCGGTCCAGAATCCCTCGAAGTCGGAGAACGGGTCCTCGGCAAGATTCACCGAGGCCATGCCAACGCTGATGCCCGCGTTGGTGAACTCGGTTATCTCCTGGGGGAGGACGGCGCCCCGGGGGTTGCTGTCACGCTCGTACCATCCCCATCCCGGGGTGGCGTCCCAGTCCTTGCCGAAGCCGCTGATGTTGGTCGAGTCGGCAAGGTCCGCTGAACTCACGATGAACAGTGGGCGCCCATAGTCCGACCGGGCGAGGGCATTGACAAAGCTGCCCCACTGAGCCAGGGCGGCCCGGTTCGGCTGGCGCTCTCCTGGGGCCCGATACATACCCTTCGGGTAGCTGCGGAAGTCGGTGATCCTGGGGTCGGCGAAGATTCTGCGGCGCCCATCTCCCAGATTGAACCCTTCAATCTCATCTGGCACCGAGCTGGCGATCTCCAGGAGCCTGTCCGAAAGGTACCGGACCAGGCCAGGCCGCTGGCGCAGGACTCCGACGGCAGCCCTCAGGTTGTGGTGGGCCTGGCCGACCAGGGCCTCCGCTTGCGAAGGGGCCGCGTCGTCGACCCCCATGTAGGTGACTCCATACCTCGCCATGAATTCCTTGCGGCCGCTCCAGAACTCGCTGCTGTTCATGGCGTGGGGGGTGCCATGGGAGGGGGCGTCGTACTTGCCGTAGCCGCGCCCCTTCCTGGTCCTGAACCAGGCGGCGGACGGCACGCGGCCGGGGTTGTCCCCTCTTGCCACCTGCAGCACGGTGCGGGTGACGGGCTCCCACTCCATGCCCTGCTCGGTCCCCAGGACCCGCCAGCCATACGGTTCGAACCATTGCCGGGGATCTCCCGGGACGACGGCGGATGCTCTGCGAAGGTCGATTCCGAAGTCATTCCAGTCGACGAGGAAGATGAGGTTGTCGAGGCCCAGGCCCCAGGCGGAGTTCTTGGTCTCGTGAGCCGCCCCCGGGGTCAGCCCCCCCTCGCCCTCCACGCAGAAGACCTTGACATCGTCTGCCCCCGCCAGCTTGAGCGCGAGCGCCTCCCCAGCCGCGGGGGGCATCCCGTGCCCGGAAGGCCCGGTGTTGAACTTGAGGAAGAGGGTCTTGCCGCTCATCTCGGCGTGACCGGGTAGTCCGCCGCGGTGGCGCAGCGAGAGCATGTCCTCCCAGGTCAGGGCCCACCGGCCGTCGTCGGGGAATGAGAATCTAGGATCCGAGTCCATCTCGAAGCGGGCCCGTAGCGCCTCGTTGAGCACTGCCAGGGTGGCGTAGACCAGGGGCACCGTATGACCGGCCGAGAGCACGAAGCGGTCCCCGAAGCGGCGCCAGGGATGCTGGATGTCCCACCTCATCGCTCCCGACAGCAGCGTCGCCAGCAGCAGATGGACCTTGGAACGGGACCCCCCTGGGTGCCCCGACTGCCGGTAGTTGAGGGAGATGTCGATGACCTCGTCGATGACGTCCTTGAGCACCTCCCAGTGCTCGAAGGCGGGAACGGCAGTGGAGAGAAGGTCGTCGAGTTGCGAGCTCTGGGGCGCGGCCAAGGATCCACCTCCGTCAATCCCGATGGGCCCACTCTCGATTCGCAAGAGGGTGCTGGCTCGAGTCTACCGCCATGACCCAGGCTAACCAGGCCAGGGGAGGGGCTTGCTGGGAGTGGGTGGGCGCCGAATTGCGGGCGTATCATCCAGGAGGACCGAGGGCAATCGG
>JAJYWM010000225.1 GCA_021791455.1 bacterium
GAAGGCGACCCAGGGGAGGTACTCGAAGGCCTGATTGAGCCCTATGCCGCGCAGGTCCCGGTACGGGCTGTGGCCAGCGGTCAGGGAGGCGGCGGCGTGGTAAAGGACGGCGAAGGCGGTCGCGCGTGCGGAGAGGACCAGCCCCAAGAACAGGACCGTCGTCGCCACGCTGACGCCCACCATGGTCGCGGTGGCGAGTACCACGAGCCACTGCCGGCGGCGCCACACCAGCGCATCATACGGCCACCAAATTGCGCTGGCGAAGACCGGGAAGCCGTTGAGGCGCTCGAGTGGGGTACCTACCTGGTGCCGTTGTCTTCCCACCTTAGGCCACCAAGTCCGACGGTGGGCGCCGCCAAGGCCCGGGGTGTCGCGGGCGGATGGGAGCCTGCCCGCTGAACTCGGCACTCTGCCGGCGGCGCTGTCCACACATCCCTGAGCCGCTGGCAAGTGGGCATCTTGCTAAGCGGATATGCTCCCCGGGTGCGCCCCCGGTTTCCCGCCAGTCGAGTCGGGGCCTGGGCCGTGGCCATGGGCCTGGCCAGCCTGGTCTTCGAACTCGGGTTCCGGGCATACGCACTCAGCCCGTCGGACTTTCAGACGTTCCTCGCCGCCTCCCATCGGCTCATGGCCGGCCTCCCACTGTACGGAGGGAGGTTCGTCAGCCCACCCGAGCTGGCCGTCGTCCTCGTGCCGCTCGCCGTGGTGCCGCTGCAGGTCGCCTACGCCGTCTTCCTGGCGGCAAGCATCGGGGCCCTGTCCTGGGGAACCTGGTGGTATGCGAGGGAGCTGGGAATGAAAGGCTGGTGGGCCGCCGTCGTCGTGGTGCTGAGCCCCCAGGGATGGTGGGGCCTCATGCTGGGCCAGCCCGACGCACTGCTGGTCGGCCTATTGCTGCTGGCGCTGGTGGCCGTACGCCATCAGCGGTGGACGGCAGCGGGGGTGATCGGGCCCTGGCTGCTTCTCAAACCGGACCTCAGCTGGCCGGTAGTTCCCCTGCTCATAGCGGCCGCCTGGAAGGACCGCGAGGCCAGGCGCCAACTGGCAACGGGGCTGGCTCTCGGGGGCACCACCTTCCTGCTCATGGCCGGCTGGCTGCTGCCGAGCTGGGCGCTCGGCCTTGCCCACTTCGGCGGCCGGTCCCAGTTCCAGGGCCTCCTCAGCGGCCTGCCCGACCTCCTTGGAGGGGAGTTGCGCGCCGCGCCCGCGCATCAGATCCTGGCCTCGCCCCTGACCTGGGCGATCGTTGCGGCAGGACTGGTGGCCATGATTGCAGCCGCTCTTCTCGCGGGGCGGAGAGCAACCAGCACGTCACCGCGCACGGAGTGGATGATTCTCGTTCCGCTGGCGATCTGGATCGCCACCTCCCCCTACCTCCATGCCGAGGATGCCCTGTTCGCCGTCCCCCTGGCACTGCGGCTGGCGGACTCGGGCAACAGCTGGTCTCGCCTGCCACTGCTCTTGATCCTGCTCCCGTGGGTCGTCTTCCCGACTTGGGGCGCCCTCTCGGCCCTCGTTGCGCTGGGCCTGGCCGGTGCTGGAGTCGCGCTCATGGTTCGAGAAACGGGTCCAGCATCCGAGGCTGTGCCGGTGGATCCGGTGGCCGCGACCTAGTCCGACTCGCTCGTCCCGTCGGATTGAGGGCGCCGCCCGGGAGTCAGCCGGGTGCTTGCGCCTGGGTCGCCGGCGAGGCGTAGGCCGGGCCGGTGCCCGCGCCGCCCACCTCCATCCAACAGGTGCGGCAGCCTTCAACCACGACGACAAGAGCGGCCACCGGGGTGAGTGATACAGGAAGGAGGTGGATGGGGTCCAGGACAGGCAGGTAGGCGATCAGCAGCAGCGCCAGGGCAGCTCCAAAGCCGGTGAGGCGCTCGTCCTCCCGGAGTCCCCAGAGGAGGGCAGCCAGGGCGCCGAACACTCCCAGCGCCACCGGCCAGGGGACTACACCAGCAGGCCAGGCGAGCAGCACCAGAAGCACCACACCGATGGCCAGCCACAGCCCGGACCCATGAAGCCGCCGCACGTCCCGCCCCAGGACCAGCGCTAGGAGTGGCAGTAGTAGGAGGTCGTCGTTGCTGTGCGCGTACGGCGTTGCCGCCAGCCAGATCGCCACCGGCACCGAGACCGCCCAGGAGATCCGTCCCACCTCGGTGACCCCATCCCAGGCAGAGGAGGCCAACAGCCACCAGCCGAAGACGACCATTCCCAGAAGGGCGAGTGCGATCACCGCCAGCGTTCCCGGGGTGAGGAGGTGTCCGGTGAACCCCCAAGCGGGAGGAGCGGCCTGCTGGAGAGATGGCAGTCCGGATAGATCTGGCTGAGTGGTCCCGATCCCCGTGGAGAAGCGCGCCAGGGCATGCCCCCAGGGCGCCAGCAGTGCCACGCCGGCGAGGAGCGCCGCCATGGAGGCGGTGGCGAATCCGGTGGCGAACCAAAGGATCCGGTGCCGGTCGGGCCAGAGCGCGAGGGCCAGGAAGATCGGGGCAGGCCAGAGGAGATCTGGCTTGACCCAAAGGACCCCCAGCACCAATCCCGAGGCGAGGGGACGGTGATGCCACGCCAGCAGCATCGCCTCCCCGACCGCTGCCAGGAGCACGGCGTCGAGCTGTCCGTAGAGGAAACCCTGGAAGCTGATCCAGGAGACGAGGGCTGCTGCCGCGGTCAGGCGGTCGTGGGACCACCCCAAGTCGCGGAGGAGGAACACCGTGACCACACCGGCGGCGGCGGCACCCACAGCGGTGAGCACCACGAATGCCGCCCAGAAAGGCAGGGTGGTCAGCGGTACCAGGACCACCGCGGTGATGGGCAGGTAGGCAAAGTAGTTGAGCGCTGGCTGCTGGTAAGGATACGGGTCGGCCCGCTGCAAGAAGTGGAGCAGGACCTGAGGCGAGTACGGATTCTGGCCGTCCGCTATGGCCTTGGCCGCGCCGTAGAGGACCCGGAAGTCTGAGGCCAGCCCATACGGGTGGGGGGGGAGCACGCGGGTGAGGGCCAGGACCACCATCCCCACCGACACCCCGATCACCAGAGCCAGGACCAGCATCCGCGGCCTTCGGCTCCGGCTCTCCAACAGCTCGTCAAGGCTGGGCGCCATCCCCCCGCTCACCGGGCGCTCACTCCAAGGCGAGCGCTTCGGTCGGATCCATGCGCGCCAGCTGCCGGGCGGGAAGGACCGCGGCCAGGGCCAGCGCCGCCACCACCGCCACCAGAACCGCCAGCACCGCGGCCAGGGAGACGGTGAAGGGGAGCGGCAGGTCGGGAGTTGAGCCTGCGGTGACCTCGGGGTAGACCAGTCCAACTCCGGCCCCAATCCCGAGAGCGGCCCCCAGCAGCGCCGTGGCGGCTGCCTGCCCGATCACAGCCCGGCCCAGCGCCGCCCGTCCCAACCCCAGCACTCGGAGCAGCGCCAGCTCCCTGGTCGCCTCCCGGGTGTCCAGGACCACCGTGTCCACGGCAGCCAGCACGGCGATCACCACTCCGACCAGCGCCACCGCCGAGAGCAGGGCGATGTCGTTCTGGATGCCCCGGTCCACGCCCTGCCGGACCGCGGCCACCGTCTCCGGCTGCATGCCGTAGCGGAAGGCCGCGAGGCGTACCGCCGCGGCCGCCCCGGGCCCACTGGCCCGCAGCTGGATGAGATTGAAGCCGCCCGCCCCAGAGCCGAAGTCCCTCATCGCCGCGCGCTGGGAGATGACCACGCTCTCGACCCCGGCCGGCCCCGGGAGGGTGTGGGCCACCACCCCCGCCACCCGGAACGTCCCCCTCCCACCCGACGCCACCAGGTCCAACCGGGAGCCGGGACGGGCATGGAGGGCCTGGGCAAGCTGCAGCGGGATGATCACCTGTGGCCCGCGTTCAACCAGGCGCAGCGCCTGGGTCCGCTGTCCCTCCACGAACTGCAACGCTCCGCTGGCGGCATAGGCGGGCAGGCTGGTGGCTGCCAGCGTCACGGCGAGGTGGCCGGCCCGAGCGGGGACGAACCGGATCGGGGCCACATCCGAGACCTCGGGATGGCCACTCGCCCCGCGCACCGCCGCCAACAGCTGGGTCTCCACCTGCGGGCTTTGGACCACTGGGCCGACCACCAGGTAATTCCCCACGAAGAGGCGGGCCACCCAGACGTTCCCGGAGAGCAGTGCCGACGAGGTGATCCCCGCCAGGCTGGCGGCGGTCGCCATCGAGACGAAGAGGCTCCCCAGGGCCAGGGACGTCCGGCCGGGCCGGGTCCGGGCCCGAGTGGCGACCGCCGCCACCGGGGCCGCCAGCACCCCCCCCACCATGGACGCCAGAACGCCCACCAGGCGCGGGCCCTGCCAGCCCAGAAGGCAGAGCACGGCAGCATAGGTGAGAGTCGCCCCCAACGCCACTCCCCAACCGCCTCCCGCCGAGAAAGCCACGGCCGCGCCCAGTGCTGCCAGGAGCCCCACAAGGGGCCAGGCCCGTGCCCAGGTGCGGCCGCCGCGACGGGAGCGCGGACGCACCGCCTCCAGAGGCCGGGTCGTGGCCGCCTCGACCGCCGGCACCAGTGAGGCCCCCAGCGCCAGCGCCAGAGTCAGGAGCACGCTGCCGAAAGTCCACTCCCACTGGAAGTGGACGCCGACCCCTGGAGAGGACCTTGTGGCGCCGGAGATCGCCACCAGCACCGCGGCCAGGGCGTATCCGGCCGCCGCGCCCAGGACCCCACCGAAGAGCCCCACAGCCAGGGCCTCACGGATGAAGCTACGGAAGACCAGGGTTCGGCTGGCGCCCGCCAGCCGCGCCAGCCCAATCTCCCGGCGGCGCTCCAGGACCACGGACGAGAGTGTGGCGCCGACCAGGGCCACCGCCAGAAGCAGGCTGAGTGCGGTCACCGCGTCCAAGACCGGGGCCAGCTCAGAGATCGGGTCCTGGCCAGCGGGCCTGGCCGCGCTCACCGTGAAGTCCTGGTGCAGGGCGGAGGGGAGCTCCCGGTCGAGGTCCCTCAAGGTGGCCCCGGGGCGGAGCCGGACGGCGATCTCCTGAACCGCGAGCCCCGAGGCGAAGAGGCGGAGCGCCGTGGCCGACGACACATAGACAGCGTCGCCGGTGAAGGGAGCCCCGGGGCCAGAGTCGGGCACCACACCCACGACCCGGAAGGTCCCCACCCCCTTGGACTCGGTGAGGCCGATCGCCCCTCCGACCCCGACCGCCCCGGACGCCCCCTGGCCGGTGGACGCGGAGAACCCCGGGCTCAGCGACTGGCTGACCGCGACCGCCGTCCCGACACCCGGCCGCCTCCCTCGCAGCAGCGGAAGTGGCCGAAGCGCCACGCCCTGCGGATAAACCAGCACCAGGACCACCTGCTGGAAGCCCCCGCCGGGCAGTCTTGCCAGGTCCGCCTTGCTGGTCAGCAGACCGACATCCGAGACGGCCGGGAGCCCCTGGACGCCGGCCACCTCGGAGGCGGAGAAGCCCGGCCGGCTGAAGGGCACTATGTCGTACTGGGCGCGACCCGCCGCCAGCTGGGCCGCTCGCTCCGCCTGGTCGTGCAGGGCCGCCGCCGCCAGCTGGGTCCCGAGCACCGATGCCCCACCCAGGGCGAGGGCCGCGACCGCCAGGAGGAGCCTCGCCAGCGCCGAGCGCCGCCAGAGAAGGGGGATCACGACCCGGTCCCCCTAGAGGCCATGGGCCGAGAGGCGCTCCAGCAGGGGGGCGGTGTCGTGGACGCTGCGGCGGCCCAGCTCCACGGTCTCGACGATCTCCCCGTC
>JAJYWM010000307.1 GCA_021791455.1 bacterium
GCCATGAGTTCCCTTCCGGCTGCGGAATCGACGAAGGCTGCCAGCAAGAGGCAGTCATGGCCGTTGGCGGGCGTTCGGGCCCAACCAAGGGTCACTCGCAGGTTTTGCCGCGATTGACCAACTCCAGAGGACCTCGTCGCGTATATGGGGCTGCGGCCAGCAGCTTCTCCGCCCCAAGGGCCCTGTACGCGCTATGGTCGATGGCGACCTCGAACGGGTCGAAGCCGACCTTCCGGCGCAGGCACGGAGCGTCTTGCCTGAGGTGGCCCCGAAGGGACCCGGCTGAAGCCAGCAACCTCCGCGTGAGCGCCGGCTGCTCGCGCTTCCTGTGCCCAGGCGCCCCCGGTGGACCAAGAGCAGCCAAGCGTCGGTCTGACGACGATGGCTTGGTAGCAATCCCGGTTGGGGATCGGGCACCGATGCAGCCGCAGCGGATGGTTGCGGATGAGCAGGAGCGTTGCGGTGGCCCGAGTCGAGCCTGAGGCAGGGGTGCGACCGCCCCGACCGGTGGCTGGGGTGCTGCGAGTTCGGCGAGCCTGCCCCCGGCCTGGAGGTCTACCGCGCGAGGGGGGCCGGTGACCAGATGGACGCGGGGGATGGGCCGTCTCAAGCGGGAGCGTGGCCGTCGCGCCCGGGCAGGCAGCGAAGCGGCCAAAGACGGTTTGCCACCGTGGCGAGCGGCAACCTCGGCTAACCGCAGTTCCCCCGCGCAGCCGATGGGTCGTGGGGAGAGATGCCTTGGTGTCCCCAGAGTGATCCGGAGCCGGTGCCGCCTCCTACTCCCCGATGCTGCCGTCTATCGCTTCCCGCAGCAGGTCCGCGTGTCCCAGATGCCTGGCCGTCTCCTCGATCAGATTTAGCAAAACCCAGCGCAGTGAGAAGGGACGGCCGTCTCGCAATGGCAGGGCCGAGAGCTGATCAGGGCCAGATGCTGAGGCCACCACCTGCCGACTGCGCTGGCAGGCTTGCTGGTAGCGCAGCCTGAGGGCGTCCGGGTCAACCTCCACAGACTTCCGAAACTCCCATTCCGGGTCGCTGTCGAAGTCCACCTCCGACCAGGGCTGGCGCAGGGTCCCACCGGCAAATCGCTCTTCCATCCAACTCTCCTCCACCAGTGCGAGGTGATAGAGCAGGCCACCCAGGGACAGGCTAGAGTTGGGAATGCGCCGCGCCATGCCGTCCTTGTCGAGCCCAGCCGTCTTGGCCAGCATCGTCTGCCGCTGCAGGTCCAGGAACCGCTCCAGGAGGACCAGGTCCTGACCCGCCGGTTCAGGCTCGTCCCTGCTGAGCAGAGCGAGGAACGCGAGCACTCGCTGAACCACCAGGCGCGACGCTTGCATGTCGTAGGCTGGCAGGCTGCTGTCCGTGAACAGGTGCTGGTCTCCTGGATACAGGAAGAGCCGCGCCCCACGCACCTTGGCGACGAGTTCTCGGGCCGCGATCACATCTTCCTCATCCATGAAGTAGGGATCGCGGTCCATGGCGTGGACCTGCACTTGTACTCCGGCCGGCCAGGAGCCGTCCCCGAACTCCGAGTGCGGAAGGCAGGCGTGCAGCAGCACCGCCCCCTTTGCCCCCTTGCGTGTTTGCGCCAGCATCTGGGCAGGCATCACCCCGAGCGAGCATCCGACATACACCAGTGCGCCGGGAAGACCCTCCACCGCCTTCCTAGCGCGATCCACTATTGTTTCGAATCCGATCGTCCGCGCGTGGGCGACACCCTCGGCGATGGTGGGAAAGGTGCGACCGTCATACAGGTCCGGAACCCGCACCCTGTGGCCGGCCGCAGCCAGGTCGTCGGCGAATTGGCGCACGCCAGGCGTGAGGCCCTGGGCATGGTGGAAGACGATCACCTCGGCCATACTGGTTACCCCTCTTCGGTCTGCCGATTATCGAACATATGTTAGCAGCTGCTGAACGGCCCATTCACCTACGCGGTGGGCAGGCTTCCCGGGCAGCCCGCTTGCTGTGAGCGTGGCGGTGTCCGTCAGCGCCACGACCGAACTCGATAGCGCCCAGGGCCCGTCGCCGCAACCCTTGCCTTAAGGTGTTCCGGTGCCGGCAGGTGCTTGGATCTCCGTCCCCGCGGTCGGTGAACGGGGCGATGCGGCCGGTCTTTGTCGACCAAGTTGAGGAGGTGGGGGAGTGCTCCCGGGCTCTCTTTGATCGAATCCAGAGCAACTGTGCTCGAGGCGCTAAGAGCTGGTCCGGTCTGGTTGGTAGCCCGTGGGAGACCGGGCCTGGGCAGGGTCACGGAGACGATCGCCCTGGCCAAGGTGGTTGCCGGGTGGGGTGGTCATCCGCGGCTCAGGCTCCACACCTCGCCGCAGGCTCTTAGCGCCGCCCGCGACCTTTTTGGGAGCGGCACTGAACCGTTCGACCTGCAGGAGGGACCCGACCTGCAACAGGCCCTAATCGACTCCGATCTCTTGCACCGCTTCCTGGAACAGGTGTCGCGGTTGCAGCCGGCGGCCCTGGTGGTGAATGGCTTTCCCGTGTGCCTGCCCGTTCTGCGATGGTCCTCGGAGACTCGGATCGTGGCGATGGCCAACCTGCACGACCTCGACAACCCACAGCACAGCCGGGGGGCCCGCCTGCTTCAGCACGCGCTTCACAGCCCCGCGGATCTCATCCTGATCGGCGAACTGCGCCGAGGTTGGCGTCGAACGCGCTTGGACTCCCTTCCGGTGCTGCGCCTTCCCACCCTGGTGAGGGCTGAAGCCCGGGAATCTGCCCTGGACCCGCTCCCAGGCGCGGAGGTGGTGGCCGTGCTGGGTGGCGGCAGCTACGGGGATCCAGAGATGGCGAGGGCCACCGCCGCCATACTCCGTGCGCTGGAGAGGGCGGTCAGGCGCGGCAGCCTGCCCTCCTGCGTGGTCTTCGGGGGCTCGGAACTGCCCCGTCTTGGGCCGCGCTACCCCAGTCTGCGCATAAGTGCCGATCCGTCAGCGTGTCTCAGGGTCATGGCTAGAGCCGAGTTGGTCATAGCCCGGGGTGGCAGAGGGACTCTGGCGGAGATCCTGGCGAGTCGGCGGCGTGCCGTGGTGATCGCGGCTGAGTCCGCAACGCTGCGCGGCGCCGAACAGGCGGCCAACATCGCTGCCGCAGCCCGCATCTCGCCCGGCGTGGTGCCGCTGGAGCTCTCATCCCTGGCGAGATTGGATGAGGCTTGCCGTCGGGCGAGGTCCGCCCGCCCGTCCCCTTGGGAGCCAGGCAACGAGATCTTGGAGGCGGCTCTAGCCGGTCTTTGAGCGAGAGTGCCACGAGGATCTGGTGGCCCGGCCCATCGAGGAGGTGCCGCCCTTTCGGCGACAGCCGTCGTTGCCCGATAATCGCTGGGTGGGGCCGACGATGCCGATCGAGATGGAGATGGAGCAGGCGCGCACCTGGCTCGGCCGCGGGGCGGTGCTCCTCGATGTGCGAGATCGCTCCGAACGGGAGCGGCTCCGCATCCCCAATTCCGCATGGATTCCGATCACGGAGCTGCTTGAGAAGTGGCGCGAGCTTCCCCCCGGCAAACCCATCATCGTCCATTGCTCCGCGGGCTCGCGAAGCTATCGAGCCGCGAAATTTCTGCGCGAGCACGGCTTTCAGGCGAGTGCCCTCGTAGGTGGGGTGACCGAGTGGCGGGCTCACTCGGGGGAGGTCGAGTCCGGTCCCCTGGGTCAGGCTCAGGGGAACGAGCATCTGTCGGTTGGAGCGGCCTTCGTGCGAGCATGAGGGCAAAGTCCCCCGACAGGCAGCGTTGAGGAGTTTCCCATGACGGCATCAGGCGAACGGCTACCGCAGGCCGGAAGCGAACTGGACGACCTCTGCATCAACACCATTCGGTGCCTGGCCATCGATGGGGTGCAGAAGGCCAACTCCGGACACCCAGGCCTGCCCATGGGCGCTGCTCCGATGGCGTATGTGCTGTGGTCGAAGTTCCTCCGTCACGATCCGACCGACCCTGCCTGGCCCGACCGAGACCGCTTCGTTCTCTCCGCGGGCCACGGGTCGATGCTGCTCTACTCTCTGCTGCACCTCACCGGATACCAGCTTTCCCTGGATGATCTGCAGCACTTCAGGACCTGGGGGTCCATCACTCCCGGGCATCCGGAGCGGGGACTGACCCCCGGAGTAGAGGTGACCACAGGCCCGCTGGGTCAGGGCTTCGGCAACGGGGTTGGTCTGGCCATGGCGGAGCGGGCTCTGGCTCACCGCTACAACCGCCCCGGCCACGAGATCGTCAACCACAGAACCTTTGTGCTGTGTGGAGATGGCGATTTGATGGAAGGGGTGTCGGCGGAAGCGGCCTCGCTGGCTGGGCATCTGGGCCTGGGAAAGCTCGTGTGTCTTTACGACGACAACCACGTCTCCTTGGACGGCCCGACGTCACTATCGTTCACCGAGGACGTTCTGGCTCGATTCTCCGCCTACGGATGGCAGGTGCAGCGGGTGGAGGACGGCAACCTGGACCTGGACGGCATCGAGGCGGCGATCCGCGCCGCCGTCAACGACGACTCGCGCCCGTCCCTGATCGCCGTGCGGACCCACATCGGCTACGGGGCCCCGCACAAGCAGGACACCAACGCAGCGCACGGTTCGCCCCTCGGCCCCGAGGAGGTTGCCGCCGCAAAGGTCGCCTACGGCTGGGACCCGCAGCGTTTCTTCTACGTTCCCAAGGCGGCGGCCGACCACTTCGGCGAGGCCAAGGACAGGGGGGCAAAGCTCAACCGCGAGTGGCGGGAGAGATTCGGCGCCTGGGCCAGGGAAAACGGGGACCTGGCCTCCGAATGGCGTCTGGCCCAGGAGGGGACCCTCCCGCCGGGATGGCGGGACGCCCTGCCCAGCTGGGGCCCTGGCGACAAGCCGATCGCCACCCGAGTGTCCGGCGGCAGGGCTCTCAACGCCCTGGCTTCTGTGATTCCATGGATCCTCGGGGGGGATGCGGATTTGTCCGAGTCGACCAAGACCGCTGTCGATCAAGGGGGCGACTTTGACGGGCAGACGGGCCAGGGGCGAAACCTGCACTTCGGGGTGCGGGAGCACGCCATGGGGGCTGCCTGCAACGGGATGGCCGCTCATGGTGGGTTGCGCCCCTACAGCGCCACCTTCTTCACCTTCTCCGACTATCAGCGGCCGTCCGTCAGGCTCTCCGCCCTATCCCACTTGCCGGTGGTGTGGGTGTACACCCACGACAGCATCGGCCTCGGCGAGGATGGTCCCACGCACCAGCCCGTGGAGCAGCTGGCATCGCTGCGCGTGATCCCCAACCTGGTGGTCCTCAGGCCCGGCGACGCCAACGAGTCCAGCTGGGCTTGGGCGGTTGCGATGGAGAGGAATGAGGGACCGACGGCGCTGGTCCTGTGCCGTCAGAATCTCCCGATCCTGGATGGAACCAGGGCCCTCGCCGACAAGGGGGTCCACAGTGGGGGCTACATCTTGCAGGAGGCGACGGGGGGAGCTCCGCGGGTCATCCTGATCGGAACCGGTTCGGAGCTTTCCATCTGCGCCGCGGCGCGGGCGATCCTCCAGGCTGATGGTGTTCCCACCCGGCTCGTCAGCATGCCATCGATCGAGCTGTTTCGGCAGCAACCAGCGGGCTATCGAGATCAGGTTCTGCCCGAGGGGATAACGGCGAAGGTGGCCGTGGAGGCCGGGGTCACCGAGCCCTGGCTTGCCCTGGTGGGCTCGCGAGGGGCCGTCGTCGGGGTGGACCGGTTCGGGGCTTCCGCTCCGTACCTCGACATCTATGAGCACTTCGGGATCACGGACCAAGCTGTCGCCCGGCGGGCCAGGGAGCTGCTTGCATGACGGGACTTGCAAGCTGGGTCGCACCGCCCAGATGGGTCGTCGTCCAGATGGACGGCGCCAGCCGGGCCGTCTCGGAGGGAGCGGGATGACGGGGACGCTCTCGTCGCCAACCATGCTGGTGCAGGCGGATGCCGAGCAGCTGGCCCAGTTTGCGGCAGGCAGGATCGCCGACCGCATCCGGCAGGCGATTTCCTCGCGGGGTGAGGCCGTCGTCGCCCTCCCGGGTGGGTCCACCCCCCGGGCGGCCCTGGAAGTTCTGGCGACGATGGTTGGGATCGACTGGGCCAGGGTGGTACTGGTGCCGGGAGACGAACGCTTCGTCTCTGTCGCTGACCCCGACTCAAACGAGGGCATGATCCGGGCCGCGCTGGTGAATCGCATCGATGGGCCCCGCCCGATCGTGGCGGGCTGGGAGGTGGAGGAGGGGCTCGGTCCGGAGATCGTGGCCAACCGGTTCGAAGCTCGCCTGCTCGGGATAGTACCCAAAGTGGATGGCCGCTTCGAGTTCGATTGGATCGGCCTTGGGATGGGTTCCGATGGGCACACCGCCTCTTTGTTTCCGGGCCGTGAGTACCCCGACGACGCTCTGGTTTTGGCCACCGTCCATCCTTCCGGGCAGACGCGGTTAACCCTCGGTCCGGAGCTGATTCGTTCGGCCAAGGCGGTGAGCTTTCTGGTGGAGGGGGAGGCCAAGGCCGCCATCCTGAGGCGGGTGATGGAGGGAGCGTACGACCCCGTGCGACTCCCTGCCCAACTCATCGCGCGCAATGTCCCCGGGTGCGAGGTTTGGTGCGACCAGGCGGCGGCGTCCCTGTCGACTGCCCATGAAGCCTGAGCTGGCGCCCTCGATCCTGGCGGCCGACTTCGCCCGCCTCGGGGAGCAGGTCTCGGCTTGCGAGGCGGCGGGAGCAGACCGCATTCATGTGGATGTGATGGACAACCATTTCGTGCCCAACCTGAGCATGGGGCCAGAGGTTCTGGCGGCCTGTCGCAGAAGCTGTCAGCTGCCCCTGGAGGTCCACCTCATGGTCGAGGAGCCTGACGCGATCATCCCCGCTTTCGTCGCCTCCGGGGCGGATATCGTCATCGTCCACTTTGAGGCCTGCAGGCAGCTCCATCGCACGGTGGGCCTGATCCGGGGTAGCCGGCGCCACCCGGGAGTGGCTATCAACCCGGCTACCCCGGCTAGCTTCTTGAGCCAGATCCTGCCGGATTTGGACCTGGCGCTGGTGATGTCGGTCGACCCCGGATTCGGGGGGCAGGGCTTCCTGCCCGGGGCATTCGCTAAGCTTGGGGAATTGCGACACATGATTGACGACCGTGAACTCTCCTGCGAGCTGGAGGTTGATGGAGGCGTGGACGTCGGCAACGCAGGGGCCTGTGTGGCGGCGGGAGCGTCTGTGCTCGTCGCCGGGACCTCGGTGTTCCACGCCGAGGGCGGGATCGCCTCCGGGGTCCGCTGCCTGCTGAACGAGATGAGGCCCGGTGCCTCAGGGCCGGGGTCCGCGGGCGCTGTCGCTTGATTCAAGTCCCAGGAGGTCCAGGTCCGCATGTCCCGTAGCCCATTGACCGTTCCCGAGCACCCGGAGCTGCCCTCCGAGGTCCGCCAGGTATATGTCGAAATCGACCGCAAGTTCGGGGTGTTCATCCTCCCCCAGCTGGAGCAACTTCAGGCTCAGGACGCGGTCGCCAGGCTTCTTGGACGAGGCGCTGAACTCGCCCAGGCCGCCGCAGAGGGCGCGCACGGCGACCTTGCGGCCAAGTACCGTCAGCTGCTGGCGGACGCCCAGATGGAATTGCGGGAGGCCAGGGCCAGGGAGGTGGCCCAGGAGGACTCAGCGCGCCACGACCGACAGCGCGTGGCCAGGATGGACCAGATCCTGACCGTGGCACGAGCCAGGCTCCCCCAGACCAGGATGTCGCGCCTGGAGGCAAGGCTGTCCGAGCTCGACGGCGAGGTGGGAGCCGAGGAGCGGGTGGCCCTGGTGGAGGCGGCTGTCCTGGAATGGGAGCGACTCAGCCAGACGCGGCAGGCCCGCGAGGCTGAGCGTTTGGCTGATCAGGCGCATCTCCCCGTGCGACCGCGGCACACCGAGACTTCCAGAAGCCGCAAGGCGTTGAGGGATCGGGCCCGCCTCATCGAGCTGGCCCGCTCGTTCGCGATGGGTGAAGCGGAGTCGGTGGCCGCAGGCTCGGGCGCGAGCGAGGATCGCGCCGAGCCCGCCTAGCCACCCCCGGTCAGCGGCGCGAGGCCTCCATCTCGAGAGCCTCTCCCTCCTCCGCCTCGATCGTGACCCAGTCGGGCTGCCCCAAAAGGCGGCTGACCTCGACCATGATCCGTCCCTGGGCGTCGAAGACGGCGTCCTGGACGCGGTCTATGCTCGGCCGACTGGAGGCGACCACCTGGGCCAGGTCTGGATCCACCTGTGACACCTCGGCGTGGCGGAGCTCCTCGGTGATAGCCGGGGGGACGACGCGCCGTTCGCGGATCCTGGCATCCTCCAAGTCGGCCAAGACTCGGTCGAGATGCTCCAAGTGCGAGCGGTACTTGCGAAGCGTTCTGGTCCGGGCCAGCCCTTCGTGCTGGCGGCGCAGGATGTCGCGACGGGTAACCCGGTAGCGGTTGTCTCTCTCTGTAGTCATCATGTTGGGGAATCCTCTGCGGCCGTGATACCACCTGCCTGCTATTCCGGTCTGCCCCGCGTTGCTTGGGCCTACCCTTTTGAACGGCGACGAGCACAACCGGGTTACCCGGTGCTCCCCTTCACCTGGCAGCTCCGCGAGCCGCGGCTGCGCTGAACAGATTGTACCCCCGGCGCCCCAAAAATCCAACCCCTTGGCAAAAGAAATTTGTCGAGGCCCCGTTGCACGACACATCCGATCTCAGGCACCCCACAATCGGGCCTGCCTCCCCAGACTCCTTTGTCCGGACCGCGGTGTCGATGGGGCGGCGCAGGCCCGACGGCACCTCACCCAGCCGCCATGTCCCGATTGGCCGCCTCTGTAAACTACTCCCATGGCAACTTCAGAGCGGCCCGCCCGAACCCGGGGAAGGACCAACGGCGGGAGCGGGCGCAAGGAGCTTCCCCTGGGCCTGACGGCCCAGCAGTGCCGCGACATGTACCGCCGGATGGTTCTCATCCGGCACTTCGAAGACCACGCCGCGGAGGCCTACGCCCAGGCCAAGGTCGGTGGCTTCCTGCACCTCTACATTGGGGAGGAGGCTGTGGCGGTCGGGGCCCTGGCCGCGGCCAGGCCGGACGACCATGTTCTCGGCCATTACCGCGATCACGGCTACGCGCTGGCGCGGGGCTGCGACCCCAAGGCCTGCATGGCAGAGTTGTTCGGTCGCGACACGGGCCTGTGCCACGGTCGGGGCGGCTCCATGCACCTGGCCGACGTCACTCGCAATTACTGGGGCGGTTACGCGATTGTCGGCTCTCACATCCCGATCGGAGCGGGCATGGCGTACGCGATGCAATACCAGCAGCGGGAGCAGGTGGTGCTCGACTTCTTCGGCGATGGGGCGACCGGCAACGGCATCTTTCACGAAGGGCTCAACATGGCGGCCCTGTGGAACTTGCCAGTGATCTTCATCTGTGAAAACAACCTGTATGGGATGGGAGCCACCCTGGCTGAGGAGTCCCCGGTCAAGGACATGATCATCAAGGCGGAGGGGTACACCATGCCCTCCCTGCAATGCGATGGTATGGACCTGCTCTCCGTCTACGAGGCGGTGCAGAAGGCTGCGGAGCATTGCCGGAGTGGCAAGGGTCCGTTCTTCATAGAGGCGCTCACGTACCGGTTCCGCGGTCACTCGATGGCCGACCCCGAGCTGTACCGCGACAAGGAGGAGGTCAGGCGCTGGCGCGAGCTGGACCCCATCCCGCGCTTCGGACAATTCTGCGTGGAGCACCGGATAAGCAGCGAGCAGGAGTTGGCGCAGGTCACCGAGGAGGTGGAGGCAGAGATGCTGGAGGCCGTGCGCTTCGCCGACCAGTCCCCGTGGCCAGATCCAAGCACAGTCGATGACTGGATCTACGCCAAGCCGATAGATCCGGAGGGCGAGTCCGGCGCGCGACCTGCGGCTCTCCGCGAACCGGCCGCACAAAGGGCGGAGGCTGGGCGCTGAAGATGGCGGAGATGACCTACAGGGATGCCGTTCGCGGCGCGCTGCGCGAGGAGATGGCTCGCGACCAGCGAGTGATCCTGATGGGAGAGAGCATCACCGGTTACGGAGGGTCTTACGCCGTGACCAAGGGTCTGATCGAGGAGTTCGGACCCCGCCGGGTCATGGAGACCCCCATCGCGGAAGCCGGGATTGTGGGGTTCGCGGTGGGAGCGGCCATGGGCGGGCTGATTCCCGTCGCGGAGCTGATGACCGTGAACTTCGCGCTGCTGGCGCTGGACCAGATTGTCAACAGCGCGGCCAAGTTTCACTACATGTTCGGGGGCCAGTTCTCGGTTCCGATGGTGGTGCGCACGGTCTCCGGCTTCGGCCAGCTCGGCCCCACCCACTCGCAGACGTTTGAGGGGTGGTTTGCGTCGGTGCCCGGGTTGAAGGTGGTGATGCCAGCGACCCCGGCGGACGCGAAGGGTTTGCTGCTGGCCGCCATGCGGGATCCGGATCCGGTCATCTTCATCGAGCACAGCCTTCTCTACAGCACAAGGGGCGAGGTCGCCGACCATGAGGTTGGCGCCGATGAGGTTCCCATCGGTAAGGCCAGGGTTGCCCGCGAGGGAAGCGACGTGACCGTGCTCGCGTACTCCAGGATGCTCTTGCAGGCGATGCACGCAGCGGAGGTGCTGGAACGTGAGGACGGGATCTCGTGCGAGGTGGTGGATCTCAGGACCCTGCGCCCGCTGGATTACCCGACCATGGTTCGGTCCGTGCAGCGAACCCACCGGCTTGTCGTTTGCGGTGAGGACTGGCGCACCGGCGGGTTCGGTGCGAGCCTGCTCGGGGAGATGCAGGACCGTTGCTTCGATGACCTCGATGCGCCCATCCAGCGAGTCGCAATGCGAGACGTCCCGCTGCCCTACTCCCGCGAGCTGGAGAAGCTCCTGATTCCGTCCAGCGCACAGATAGTGGACGCGGTCAGGCGGCTCAACTGATGGCGTACCGGGTCACCATGCCCCAGATGGGGTACGACATGACCGAGGGAACCATCAACAAGTGGCTCGTCGCGGAGGGCCAGCACGTCGAGCGTGGTGACGTCATAGCCTCCATCGCCACCGAGAAGGCGGACATCGACATCGAGGCGTACGGCACGGGCGTGATGCGCAGGATCGTGGCTCAACCCGGGGCCAAGATACCGGTCGGAGAGCTGATCGCCATTATCGGCGAGGCTGATGAGGACATCGAGGCCGTCGCCGCTCAGGAGGCCGCGGGGGCTGCCCCGCCGCAGCCCGCCGAGGATGTGGCTCCCGCCGGGGCCGAGGCCTCGCCGGCCCCCGAGGAAGTGGCGGTGTCCGCCACGGCCAGGACCCCGCTGCCCGACTGGACCCACCACTTGGCATCAGACGATCTGGCGCAGGACGATCGCGAACCAACCAGGGTGAAGGCCAGCCCGCTGGCTCGCCGGCGGGCGCGCGAGCTGGGCATCCAGATCGGGATGGTGAAAGGCACCGGTCCAGACGGGCGGATCACGGCGGAGGACGTGGAGGGAGTGGCCAGGTCGGGGGGTGTTGCCGCCGCGGCAAGCGCCCGGCCAGGTTCGACGGCGACGATGGATCCGACCGACCCCAGTGAACTGGTGAAGGTCAGTCGGATGCGCGAAGCGATCGCTCGGCGGATGGCTGAGGCCAACAGCACGATCCCCCACTTCTACCTCAGCACAAAGGCCGACATGGACCAGCTCGTCAAGCTGCGCCGGGAGCTCAACGATCTTGGGGACCCGGGCCTACCACGCTTCTCGGTCACCGATTTCATCGTGCGCGCGATGGCGCTGACTCTGCAGCGCTATCCGCAACTCAACTCGGCCTATGTTGGAGGTGGGTTGCGGCGGTTCTTCTCCAGCAACATAGCCCTGGCGGTGGCGGTGCCGGACGGCTTGGTGGCACCGACCCTGAGGTCCTGCGAGGCGCTGTCATTCTCGGAGCTTGCCCGACGCACCCATGATCTGGCGGAGAGGGCGAAGAGCAATCGCCTGAGGCCCGAGGAGATGGCAGGGGCGCACACCGCGATCAGCAATCTCGGCATGTTCGGGATCAGCCAGTTCGCCGCGATCATCACCCCCGGGCAGGGGAGCGTGTTGGCGGTCGGCGAGGTTCGTGAGCAGCCGGTGGTGCGAGCGGGCGAGCTGGCGGTCGGGCGCCTGATGGAGATGACTCTGGCAATTGACCACCGGGTGACCGACGGCGCGCAAGGCGCGGAGGCGCTGGGTTACCTGAAGTGGTGCCTAGAGCACCCCACCGTTTGTCTGGTCTGAGACGACGACTGTTCCCGGCTCCAAGCGACTGAGGGAGTTTGCATGAAGGACCTCGCGATCATCGGCTCTGGACCGGGTGGCTATGTGGCCGCGATCAGGGCGGCCCAGCTGGGCATGGCGGTGACCCTGATCGAGGAGAACGAGACCCTGGGCGGGATCTGCCTCAACTGGGGCTGCATCCCCTCCAAGGCGCTCCTGCGCAATGCCGAGGTGCTCCGTCTCATTCAGGAGGCCGATCGCTTCGGCATCGCGACCGCCGACGTGCGAGCGGATTTCGGCCAGGCGATCTCGCGCAGCCGCGAAGTGGTCACCAGGTTGGTCAACGGGGTGGCATTCCTCATGCGCAAGAACGGGGTGGAGGTGGTGCGCGGCAGAGGCCGACTCCTGTCGGAGCAGATGATTGAGGTCCAGCCCTCGGGTCAGACCGTGGCCGCATCGCAGATAGTGATAGCCACCGGAGCGCGCCCCAAAGTGCTTCCAGAGCTGGCTCCTGATGGCCGCACCACCTTCACCTACAGAGAGGCGCTTGAGCTTCGCAACCTCCCGCGCAGCTGTGCCATCGTCGGGGGAGGCGCGATCGGCGCCGAGTTCGCCTATGTCTACTCCTCCTACGGGGTGCAGGTGACGATAGTCGAGGCGTTGCCCCGCCTCCTCCCGCAGGAGGACGAGGAGGTGTCCAAGGAGGTCACGCGCCAGTTCGAGCGCCGAGGGATCGCCATCAAGGCGGGGAGCCTAATCCAGCGCTCGGAGCGGGGTGGAGCGGGGTGGCAGCTTCGGCTGGAGAGCGGGGAGGTGGTCGAGGCGGAGATGGTTCTCACCGCAACCGGGGTTCAGGCGAACGTGGAGAACCTGGGATTGGAGGAGCTGGGGGTGAGGGTGGAGCGGGGGGTGATCGCGGTGGACCCCCACTATCGCACCAATGTTCCCGGAGTTTTCGCCATCGGCGATGTGGTTGGTCCCCCTCTGCTGGCCCATGCCGCGAGCGCCGAGGGGGTCATCGCGGTGGAGACGGCGGCCGGGCGCGACGTGCCCACCCTGGACAAGGAACTGGTGCCGCGCTGCACCTACTGCCAGCCCCAGGTGGCGTCCACAGGCCTCACAGAGACCCAGGCCACGGAACGGGGGTTCAGGGTCCGGGTGGGTAAGTTTCCCTTCACGGCCAGTGGCAAGGCGATCGCCATGGGCGACACCACCGGATTCGTCAAGACTGTGGTGGACAGCGCCACCGGCAAGCTCCTCGGGACCCACGCGGTCGGCGCGGAGGTGACGGAGCTTCTGCCTGAGATGGTGATGGCGGCGTGGTCAGGCGTCAGGGCGGATCAGTTCGAGGCCCTGGTGCACGCCCATCCGACTCTCAGCGAAGCGCTGAAGGAGGCGGCGCTGGCCGCCGAGGGGGTGGCGATCCACATCTGACACCTGCTCGGATCAGATTCCGGCGATCCGGATCCCGGTGTGAGCGTGGTGCAGGCGGTTGAGACGCAGCAGCAGGGGAGTGATGCCCTCGCAGGCGGATGACGAGTCGAGGCCGCCTGCGTCCACCGGGCGCAGACCTGGGATGCGGGAGATGATCGCACTCACCTCCGACTTGGCCTCCGGGTCGTCGCCGGCCACGAGCACATCCTCATCGAGCTCGGCCTGAAGTCGGAGCAGAGGCCCCGCCGCAACCGTGTGCAGGGCTGCCACGACTCTTGCCGTGGGGCACAGGGAGGCGACCAGCTCAGCCGCGGATCCGGCCTCGGGATGAATGGGTGTCGGCGCGCCAGAGCGGAACTCCATCGGCACTGCGGTGGAGACCACCACCCGGCCATTGCCGAGGCCAGGAAGGGAGGAGAGCTGGGACACCATGGCCTGGTAGGGAATGGTGAGGATGACCGGGTTGCTTCCCGAGGTGGCGTCCTGATTGCCGACCCCCTCGATGGGGCGGGCGCCCAGCGGCAGCAGCTGGTTCAGCTGCTGCGCCGTTTCCCGGGCTCGGGCCGGTTCCCTCGATCCGAGCTTGATGCCCACGCCGGCCGCCGCAAGCCGCAGGGAGAGGCCTCGCCCCAGAGGGCCCGTCCCTCCCACAAGGGAGATTTCAGGGTGATCAGAAACGCTCATTCGGTCTCCTGTGTTCAGGCTGGCCCGGCCCTCGAGGGAATCTCCCTACGATATCCCCTGTGACCCATGGACAACCATCACATGGCCCGTCCGCGTCGGTGACGACGTCGGGCGCGATCCCGGACGAGGTCGACCGTCTCCACCTGGCCCTCGAGGATTGGGCTGAAGTCGTCCTGTATCCCGCGGCCAGATTGCTCTGCCTGAGGTCATCCCAGGCCCCATCCGGTGGTCAGGATCCGGCGCTTGGTCATGGCCTTCTGTTGGTGAGAGCCGCTGGGCATGCGGTGGCCGACGGGTTTGTCGAACTGGACCAGCTCCACCTTGCCTGCGGCAGCGCCCGATGGGAGCTCAGCCTGGTGGCGGAGGTTGGCTGGACATCTGAGGAGGAGGGCGGCTGCGCCCTGTTGCTCTGCCCCACCACCGCCACCGGCTCTGCCGCATTGGGGAGCGATGACCAATTTGAGCTGCGCGGCAGCCGGGGCCGGCCGCTGGTCGCATTGCCGTCACCATGGAGGGATGTGCTGCTCGCTCCCACGGGCCCGCCTTGAACCATAGTTCCGCCTCCCTTCGCGAGGCGTTCACACCCTCCTGGTCCTCGGTTGTGGGGCAAGGGGGGATGAAGCTGGCCCTGCTGCTGGCCGCGGTCGACCAGCGGATTGGCGGGGTGCTCATCCGGGGAGAGCGGGGCACCGCTAAGTCGACCCTGGTCAGGGCCCTGGCCGGGGTGCTGCCCCCACGCGAGGTGGTGGTCGGCTGCGCCTACGGTTGCTCGCCCGGCGACGCCAACCTCTGCCGCGACTGCGCCCGCCGTCTGGCTGCGGGCGAGAGCCTCAAGACGGTGGCCATGCCGACCAGGGTGGTCGAGCTCCCCCTGGGAGCCTCCGAGGACCGCGTCGTCGGTAGCATCGACCTGGAGCGCGCGCTGCAGCAGGGAGCGAGGGTGTTTCGGCCGGGCCTCCTGGCCGAGGCGAATGGTCAGGTTCTGTACGTGGACGAGGTTAACCTGCTGGACCACCATCTGGTGGACGTGCTGCTCGACGCTGCCGCCATGGGGATAAGCGTCGTCGAGCGTGAGGGGATCTCGGAGGTCCACCCCGCCAGATTCCTACTGGTCGGCACCATGAATCCTGAGGAAGGCGACCTGCGTCCGCAGCTGCTGGACCGTTTCGGGCTGTGCGTTGATGTGGGCGGGCTTCAGGACCCGGCCCAACGAGTGCGAGTGATGGAGTCCCACCAGGCCGCAGCCAGGGGCCGGCAGCCCGACGACCTGGAGCTGGCCGAACGCCTGGTGAGGGCGCGCCGGCTGCTGCCGCAGATACGGGTGCCGAGGTCGGTTTTGGAGACGGCCGCCGCTCTGGCGATCGACCAGGGGGTCATGGGCCATAGGGCGGACCTGGTCCTGCACCGGGCAGCGAGGGCCAGAAGAGCGTTGCGACTTAGCGCTCTCGAAGCGTGCGACGACGGGTGCGAGGTCACCATTCAGGATCTGGTCGATGTGTCCGAGCTCGTGTTGGTGCATCGCCGCCGCTCGACCGGCAGCATGGGGTTGGCCACTGGCGCCGGGGATCCGAGCCTGACCCAGGAGGCCATGGACCGGGCGTCGCCGCCAGCCGAGGCCGCCCCGCAGCAGCCTCCGTCCCAGAGTGGGGATTCCGACGAACCCGGAGGGCCAACCTCTGAGACCGGCGACCCCTCCGCGGGGTCGGGTCAGGAGTCGGCCGCGGGCGGTGGCGCACCGGGTCCAGGTCAGGCGGAGGAGGTTGAAGTGGTGGAGGCGGCCCCCACGGGGCGCATCGAGCTTCCTCGTGAAAGGCTTCGCCGTCACGGGAGCGGCCGGCGCAGCCACACTGTCTCTCGCGACCGGAGGGGTCGCTATGTCGGTGCGACCGTGGTTGAGAAGACCACCGATCTGGCCCTCGATGCCACCCTGCGCGCGGCGGCACCCCACCAGAGGGGCCGGGATGCCCCGGCCGACGGCAGTCGCCTGGCGATCCGGTTGGAGAAGCAGGACCTACGTCAGAAGATTCGCCAGCGCCGGGTTGGAAACCTCATAGTGTTCTTGGTTGATGCCTCGGCGAGCATGGACGCGGAGCAGCGCATGGACGCCACCCGCTCGGCGATCCTGGCCCTGCTTAGGGACGCCTACGTGCGTCGTGATCGAGTGGCGATGATCACGTTCTCGGGCCGGACCGCTCGCACCGTGCTGCGTCCGACCGCCAGTGTGGATCTGGCCGAGCGCCAGTTGAGCAGGATTGCCGTGGGCGGCACGACCCCCTTGACCCACGGACTCATGGCGGCGCTGGAGATGATCCACCAAGAGCGCATGCGGGACCCCGAAGTTCTTCCGCTGCTGGTCCTGATCAGCGACGGCCGCGGCAATATCAGCATGCGCGGCGACGAGCCTCTGGTCGAGGCGCAGCAGGCAGCCCTGGCGGTGCGTCGGGAGAAGATCCGCTCCTTGGTCATCGACTCCGCGCGCGATCACCTGGGGCCCGGACTGGAGGCGTCCTTGACGGGGGCCGGGGCTCCTCAATTCGCGGGCTACGGCTTCAACGCGTGCTATGACCTGGCAGCCAGGATGGGGGCCCAGTACTTCGGGCTGTTCGACGTCTCTGAGCAGGGGATCCTGCGACCGGTCGCCGCCGCGCTGCGGCGCGCCGTCTGATCCAGCTCGTCAGATGAGCCCCCTCTGCGACAATCTGTAGGTGACCGACTACCGACAGGTGTACCCGTTCACTGCCCTGGTGGGCCAGGACCACATGCGTTTGGCGCTGGAGCTGAACGCTGTCAACCCCTCCATAGGCGGAGTCCTCATAAGAGGGGAGAAGGGTACCGCCAAGTCCACCGCGGTGCGAGCGCTGGCCAGGCTGTTGCCAGAGCTCGAGGTGGTCCGCGGCTGCCGTTTCTCGTGCGATCCCCACTCCGAGCATCTGTGCTCGGAGTGTCTGCACCGCCTGGCCGAAGGCGAGTCGCCGCTGCCGAGTGAGCGCCGGCGCATGCGGGTGGTCGAGCTTCCCATCAATGCTTCCGAGGACCGGGTGGTGGGCTCGATCGACCTGGAGGCGGCCATCAAATCGGGTGAGAGGCGGTTCGAGCCCGGGGTCCTCGCCGAGGCGAACCGGCAGATCCTGTATGTGGATGAGGTGAACCTGCTCGACGACCACATCGTCGACGTCCTCCTCGACGCCGCCGCGATGGGGGTCAACGTGGTCGAGCGTGAGGGGATCTCGATCTGGCACCCTTCCCGATTCATCCTGGTCGGAACCATGAATCCGGAGGAGGGCGACCTTCGTCCCCAATTGCTCGATCGCTTTGGGCTTTGCGTGGATGTGAGAGGGATCAGCGACGTCAAGGAGCGGGTGGAGATCATCCTCCGCCGCGAGCAGTTCGAGGCGGATCCAGAGGCCTTCCTGGCCAGCTACCTGGAGCAGGAGGAGGGGGAGAGGGCGCGCATCCAGCGGGCCATCGAGGGGCTGGAGTCAGTCGCTGTCTCAATGAACATCTTGGAGGCTATCGCCAGGCTCGCCATCGCCCTCGAGGTGGACGGACACCGGGCGGATCTGGTGGCAAGGAAGGCCGCTCAGGCCCTGAGCGCTCTGCAGGGGCTGCCCCAAGCGGGGCTCACCGAGGTCGCGGCCGTGGCGCCCATGGTCATGGCCCACCGGGTGCGAAACCAACCCGGCCAGAGGGCTCATGACGTGGGTGAGGTGGCACGCCGGATCCTAGGCGAGGCGTGATGGGAACAGCGATGTCGCGGCCGACTGCTGTCCTCGTCACGGGCGGGTCACGGAAGGGTGAATCACAACTGGGGGCTGCTAACGTGGCACGGCCGGCTGTGGTTCGGGGACCGTCCTCCCACCTCGGTGGGACCTCGGCCACAGCCGGCTTTTGCGCGCGACACCTTCCTCGGGGCGAGCATGGCTGACATCGAGGCCGACCTCTCCGACCTGCTGCCAAGGGCTCCTTTCGAGGAATTGGTGATGCGGTCGGCACTGGGGCTCCCGGGACAGCCTCCGATTGAGGTCGGGCTGGTGAGCGCGCGGTTCGGAGAGTCCACGGGACGGCCCTGGAGCAACCGTGAAATGGCCGTGCGGCGGGCCGTGGGTGGGATTCGATACCCGGTCTCAAGGGCGGAACTGGTTGCGCAGTCGGGCCAGTGGCTGCGAGCGTATCCGCAGGTCCTGGCCGAGTTGGAGTCGCTGCCCGAACGGGTCTACGAGGGGGAGGGGGAGGTGCTCTTGGCGCTGGCCCAGCAGGGTCCTGAGGCGGGGGGTCACTCCACCGCGGCGGGGAGCGATCCCGCGGGCTCGGAAAAGTAGTAGGCCATCCTCTCCCGGTCGTACCCAACGGCGACCAGACCCCTGGAGAACGCGTCCTCCATCGCCTCCCGAAACTTGCGGTAGGAGGCCTCGGTGCGCGGACCGGGGCTCGGGTTGACGAGCGCGGGAGGCATGGACACCTCCAGGCTGGCGTTGCGGCGCATCTGCTCAACTGGGCCCTGCTGCTCAGGCAGCAGCCGCCACTCCACCACCAGGCGGTCGCTGTGGCGGCCGTGATTCATCGGGTCACTGCGCTCTCCGTAGTAGTCTCGATGAAATCGGCGAGCGGTCGCACCCAGCCGATTCAGGTTGAAATGGGCGTTGCGTCCCTGGGTGGGGTCGAATGTCCAAACCATCAGGCTCAGACCGAGGGTCAGGGCCTGTTCGCGCTGGGCCAGCTTGAGGGCTCCGCCGATCCCAGAGTCCCGGGCCCCGGCCACCACCCCGGCGGCGTGGGAGCGGTGATATATGCTGCCCTGTGAGCTTCGGCCCGTGAACCCGTAGGCAAAGCCCAAAGGCTGGTCGGCGCCCTCGGCCAGCAGCACGATGCCACCGGCAACAGACATCGCCTTCAGCAGATAGCTGGGGGCAGCCACCTCCGGGGCCCCCCAGATCTCCTGCTGCAGCGACGCCACTTGCTCCAGCTCAGCCATGGAAGTGGCAAGACGGACGCGATAATCGAGGATCAGATGACCTCCCACAAGCTACAGCGCATTCGCAACTTTTCCATAATCGCTCATATCGACCACGGCAAGTCCACGCTCGCGGACCGCCTCCTCGAGCGGACCGGTACCGTGAGCGCGCGGGACATGACCTCCCAGGTGCTGGACACCATGGACCTTGAGCGTGAGCGGGGGATCACCATCAAGGCCCAGGCGGTCCGCATGCCGTATCAGGCGGAAGACGGCAGGGATTACGAACTGAACCTGATCGACACCCCCGGTCACGTGGACTTCGCCTATGAGGTATCGCGGGCGCTGGCGGCGTGCGAAGGAGCGCTCCTGGTGGTGGACGCGAGCCAGGGAATCGAGGCCCAGACGCTGGCAAATGTGTACAAGGCTCTGGAACTGGGGCTGGAGATCGTGCCGGTGGTCAACAAGATCGACCTGGTCCAAGCGGAGCCGGAGGCCGTCGCCCAGGAGATCGAGTCGGTCATAGGTATCGCCGCAGACCAGTGCCTGATGGTCTCGGCCAGAACCGGGATGGGCGTTGCTGAGGTCCTGGAGGCCGTGGTTAAGAGGTTGCCAGCGCCTTCGGGCGACCCCCAGGCACCGTTGCGGGCGCTGATCTTCGACTGCAAGTACGATGCCTACCGCGGGGTGGTCGTGTACGTGCGGGTGGTGGATGGGTCGATCAGGGCCGGCACCCAGATTCGGATGATGGCGGGCCAGGGCAACTTCGCTGTGGATGAGGTCGGGATATTCCGGCCCGGGATGGTGCCCGTGGACAGCCTTGACGCGGGGGAGGTCGGCTACCTGATCGCCTCCATCCGCAACGTCAGAGACAGCAAGGTCGGCGACACCATCACAGACCACCTGAGGCCCGCCACCGAGGCACTGCCGGGTTACCGGCAGGCGAGTCCCATGGTGTGGTCGGGACTCTTCCCGATCCAGAGCGACAGCTATCAGGACCTCAAGGAGGCCCTGGAACGCCTCCAGCTCAACGACGCCGCCCTGACGTTCGAGCCCGAGACCTCCGCGGCCCTGGGGTTCGGCTTCCGCTGTGGCTTTCTCGGCCTCCTGCACATGGAGATCGTGCAGGAGAGGCTTGAGAGAGAGTTCGGGCTGACCCTCATAACGACCGCGCCATCGGTCGCGTATCGGGTGAAGTTCAAGGATGGCCAGCTGGCGGAGATCGACAACCCTGACCAGCTTCCCGATCCCGGCCAGATGGAGTGGATCGAAGAGCCCAGGGTCAAGGTGGAGGTGATGACCCCGAAGGAGTACCTGGGTGGACTGATGGAGCTCTGCCAGGAGCGCAGGGGGGAGTTCGTGCACCTCGAGTACCAGGCGGGGGAGCGCGCGCTTCTGACCTACGACCTCCCCCTGGGAGAGATCATCCATGACTTCTACGATCAGCTGAAGTCAAGAAGCAGGGGCTACGCGTCGATGGACTACCAACTCACCGGGTATCGCCAAGAACAGTTGGTGAAGCTGGATGTCCTGGTGGCGGGGGCCAAGGTGGACGCCCTGTCCTCCATCGTCCACCGGCACCAGGCCAGCAACCAGGGCCGGCGGTTGGTGCAGAGGCTCAAGGAGGTGATTCCCAGGCAGCTCTTCGAGGTCGCCATCCAGGCTGCTGTCGGTGGCAAGATAATCTCCCGCGAGACCGTGCCCGCGCTGCGCAAGGACGTCTTGGCCAAGTGCTACGGCGGGGACATCACTCGCAAGCGCAAGTTGCTGGAGAAGCAGCGCGAGGGCAAGCAGCGGATGAAGCGGATTGGGAGCGTCGAGATTCCCCAGGAGGCCTTCATGGCGGTGCTTACGCTTGATCGCTGACCAGACGCAGGGAGCACCCCGTTCCCTCTATGTCCACATCCCGTTCTGCGCCCGCCGCTGCTCTTACTGCGATTTCGCCATCAGCCTGGGGGGCGGAGCCATCCAGGACCGCTATGTTGCCGCCCTGGACCAGGAGTTGGAGGGATTGGGGCCTCTGGGACACCTGGAGCTGGACACCGTCTTCCTGGGCGGGGGGACCCCGTCTCTTCTGCGTGCGGATCTGCTGGAGCAGGTGGTGGAAGTTATCCGGACCAGGTTTCGCCTCTCCTCCTCTGCGGAGGTGACCATCGAGGCCAACCCTGAGGGGCTGACCGAAGACCTGGTCCGGACCTGGAGGCGGCTTGGGATCAACCGCGTGTCGCTGGGGGTCCAGAGCCTCGATCCCGCCGGCCTCAGGTTCCTTGGGCGGGCTCACGACGCGGTGGCGGCCGAGACGGCCATGGACTTGGTGGCGGCGGCCGGGTTCGAGAATCTGAGCTGCGACCTAATCTACGCGATCCCAGGCCAGGACTCAGCGTCCTTCGCTCGGGGACTGCTCCAAGTGCTCACCCACCCCGTCCAGCATGTCTCCTGCTATGAGCTCACGGTGGAGCCCGGGACTCCGCTGGCCCGTAGGGTCCAGCGTAAGCTGGCGCCGGCTCCCGCGGTCGACGCCTTCCTCGAGCAGCGGGAGATCGCTGGCGAGCTGCTCGGGTCCGCGGGCCTCGGGATCTACGAGGTCTCCAACTACGCCAAGCCTGGCTTCGCCAGCCGCCACAACCTCGCCTACTGGACCCAGCTTCCGTATCTGGCTGTGGGTTGCGGCAGCCACGGGTTCTTGAGCGCCGCCTCGGCCGCGCTTCTGGGGCTTGAACCCAAGGGGGACATGCTCCGCTACTGGCACCTCAGGGATGCGGCCACCTATATCCGCGAGGTCATGGCCGGCGGGCTCGGATGGCGTGGGCATGAGTGGCTTGGCCCCGCTGAGGTGGAGATGGAGCGGGTGGCCTGTGGGCTGAGGCTCGCTGCCGGGGTGATCCTTAGGGGCGACGGGCAGCTGACCAGAGCGAAGGAGCTGTCTGAACTCGGCCTGCTCACCCTGGAAGGCCAGTTGGTCAGACCTACCAAGAGGGGCTTTGCTCTCCTAGACCGCGTCACCCTGGAGCTGTGCGCCGCCTGAGGGCGGTCAGGTGGTGGGGAGCCTCAGGCCGAAGAGGTGTGGCAGCACGACCCCCAGGAGATAGCCTGCCACCGCTGCCGCAGTGCCCACGGCCAGCACCTGCAGGCCTCCCACCAGCCGGTTCTGGCCGATCACAACGGCCTTGCCCACTCCCACCAGCGCCAGGGCCAGGGCGGAGAGGGCTAGGGACCCCGCGACCGCGGGAAGGCCGTTCATGACGATGAACGGAACAATCGGGAAGACCGCCCCCAGGAGGAACGTGGTGGCCATGACCAGGCCGTCGCGCAGGGGAGAGTCCTTAGGGTCGCTGGAGATTCCGAGCTCCTTTTCAATGTGGGTCTCCTCCCAGAGCTTGGGATACTGCGCCAGTGACCGCGTCAGGTCCTGAGCCATTGCTTCAGGAACTCCGCGGTCCATCAGGATGTCCACCATCTCCTGGTGCTCCTCAACTGGCTGGCTTTGCAGCTCGCCCCGCTCCTTGTGGATGGCGGCCCGTTTGAGGTCGCGCTCCGCGCAGGCCGCCAGGTACGCTCCGGTCCCCATCGAGACCATTCCCGCCAGCGCGCCAGCCAGACCCGCGATGAGGATGGTGGTGTGAGCCACGGCCGCTCCGGCGGTGGCTGTCGCCACGCCGGTCGTGAGCCCCATCGTGGTCAGGATGCCATCCTGAACCCCGAATACCACCTCCCGAATCCCGGCCCGCCGCTCCAGGTCCTCGCGCTCGGAAGGGCTCGGACTGGCGAACGGGTTCAGCGCCGCCAGTCGGCCGGGCGCCTTGGTCTCAGCGGGGGAAGACATGCGCAGATGTTACCGTAATTTGGACCCTGTCCAGATTAGGCGCCGCTAAGCTGGGGGATAGGAAGCGATTGCAATGTCGGTGTTAAACTCGCATTAGCACTCTCGGCAGTGGAGTGCTAATCAAGCCCAGAGGGTCACCGGCATGGATGAACGCAAGCAGAGAATTCTTGGAGCGGTGGTATCGGACTACACCGAGACCGTGGTTCCCGTGGGATCCCATGCCCTGGCGGCGCGATACTTCCTTGAGTTGAGTTCGGCCACGATACGCAACGAGCTGTCCGAGCTGGTTGACGACGGTTTCCTGACCCAGCCCCATGCCTCGGCCGGCAGGATCCCGACGGACCTCGGCTATCGCTACTTCGTGGACTTCCTGCTGCCCCAGGAGATAGTCGAGCCACCTTTGAGACGGCGGGTGAGGCAGAGCTTCGATGAGGTTGACCGCGACGTGGAGGCGATCTTGGAACTGGCGGCGGCAACCCTCAGTCGCTTGAGCGACAACGTGGCCTTGGTCACCGGCCCCAGCAACACAAGAGCCGTTCTGCTGCACGTCGAACTGGTCTTGGCCCGCCCCGGCCAGGCGCTCCTGATCGTGGTGGCCAATGGCAACTCAGTGCACCAACGCGCGGTCGAGGTGCCGGTGGATCTGGACCAGGACCAGCTCTCCTCCCTGGCCGCGCTTCTCAAGCGGACATTTGGGGGCATGACCGCCGGTGGCATAGAGGAGAGCCCCGAGATCGAGGGGGTCCCGACAGGGCTCTTGGCCGAGCTGATCCATGGCCTGCGCCAGATCGAGACCCGGGCGTCTTTGGTCATTCACGACGGGGTGAGGAATCTGGTGCGCAACCCCGAGTTCGAAGACCCGAACCGGCTGCGTACCGTTCTGGAGGTGCTGGAGGCTCAGCGGATACTCGCCGCCGTGGTCAGCGAGCTGGCTCCGCGAGCAGGTATGCAGATGGTCATCGGGCATGAGAACCGGCTGGAGGAGCTGCAGGACTGCAGCCTGGTGCTGACCAGCTACAGGGCTGGGGAGCAGATGTGGGGTACCCTGGGAGTGGTAGGGCCGACCCGGATCCGCTACGGTCGGGTGGCAGCCCGCCTACAACTGGTCTCGCAGCTTATGGGCGAGGCCCTGAGCAGGCTTTTGACATGAGCTCAACCCCAGAAGCGGAGGCCCACCAGGCGATGGAATCACAGAGCCCGAGCGCTGACGAATTGGCCGAGAATACCGACGCCGACGCTGGCGGCGCCGCCACCGACCCGGACCGCGCCCGCCTGCAGGAGGAGTTGGAGCAAGCGCGTGCCACCTACCAGCGGTTGGCTGCTGACTTCGAGAACTACAAGAGGCGCAAGGCCCAGGAGACGCAGGAATTGGCCCGCTATGGAGCGTCTGCGCTGCTCACCGCGATCCTGCCCGCTCTGGATAATCTGGCGCGGGCGGTGGCCCATTTAGACCAGGACGCCCACGACGGCCTCTCGGAGGGACTGCGCCTCACCATGCGCCAGTTGGAGGAGGCTCTGGCGTCGCAGGGAGTGTCAAAGGTGGCGGCCGTGGGGGAGAGGTTCGACCCGCGCCTGCACGATGCGGTGGCTCGGGTGCCCGGGGAGGGGCTAGAGCACGACACCGTCATGTCCGAGCTGCTGCCGGGATATTTGGTCCACGACCGCGTGGTCCGGCCAGCCCAGGTCACGGTGGCGCAGGGCAGCCCGCCAGCTCGCGGTGAGCAGTTCTCGACGGACGACGAGGTGGCCACAACTCCTCCGGGACGAGACGCTTGATGCCGCAGACCAAGCGCGACTACTACGAGGTCCTTGGGGTGGACCGGAATGCCAGTCCGGATGAGCTGAAGCGGGCCTACCGCAAGCTTGCCATGCAGTACCACCCTGACCGCAACGGTGGCGACCGAGAGGCAGAGCAGCGCTTCAAGGAGGTTGGGGAGGCCTATCAGGTCCTCTCAGACCCGGAGCGTCGGCAGCGCTATGACACCTATGGGCAGGCGGGGGATGGATTCGCCGGTGGAGGGCCCTTCGGGTTCCAGTCCGCCTTCGACCTCTTCGACATGTTTTTCGGCGGAGGCGGTGGGCAGCGCCAGCGCACCGGTCCCCGTCGCGGGCCGGACCTAAGGCTACATGTCACGATCGAGTTCGAGGAGGCGATCACGGGTGTGACCCGAACCTTCGAGGTCTCGAAGGCGGCCGCGTGCCCCGACTGCGGGGGCAGCGGGGCCAAGTCGGGGACTCAGGCCACGGTGTGTCCGGAGTGCCAGGGCAGAGGGCAGGTGCAGAGGGTCAGGCAGTCGCTCCTCGGTCAGATGGTGACGGTCGAGCCGTGCCCGCGCTGCCATGGGGAAGGATCGGTGATCGAGTCTCCATGCCCCACATGTCACGGGCAGGGTCTCGTGGACCAGCGCAAGTCGATCGAGGTGCAGATCCCTGCCGGGGTGGACAACGAGATGCAGGTGAGGGTGCCGGGCGAGGGTGCCGCCGGGCCGCGTGGCGGCCCTCCTGGGGATCTCTTCCTCGTCATATCGGTTAAGCCCCACGAGCAGCTGGTGCGTCGCGGCATGACGATCATTTACGAATGTCCCATCTCGGTGTCCCAGGCCGCTCTGGGCGACACCATCGAGGTGCCCACCGTTGACGGCTTCGCAACCATGACGATCAAGCCAGGCACGCAGTATGGCGAGCAGGTTCGCCTCCCTGGCAAGGGCGCACCCGACCCACGCACCGGCAGGCGCGGGGATCAGGTGGTGCGGCTGAGGGTCGTGATCCCCACCAAGCTGACCGACAGGCAGCGCCATCTGCTGCGCGAGCTGGCCCCGCCGGATGGCAAGCCCCACCCCGTGCGCAGGGGTTTTTTCGAACACATCAAGGATGCGATCGGAATCTGACCCAGCTGTCGTTTAGGAGCGCCACGGTCCGGGTATGAGCAGGTTGGGATGGTGGCATCCCCCCAGAAGCGCTGGGAAAACATGAGCGACAGGAGGTGTTCTGATGGCTCGCTGGGATCCATGGAGCGACCTATTCAACTTGCAAAACGAGATGACGCGGTGGGCCAACGAGGCGTTCGGCACAGCTCCGGGCCTGACCGCCGGCGGTGACGGGAGGCGGCTTTCCGGAACTGCCCCGACCACCTATCTTCCGCTGGACATTCGCCAGAAGGATGGGGAGTTTTTGATCGAGGCCTCGGTGCCGGGATTCAAGCCGGAGGAGGTGGAGATCACCGCCGACCAGGGAGTCCTCACTATCCGAGGTGAGCGCAAGATCGAGCGCGAGGAGCAGGGAACCTATCTCCGCCGCGAACGCGGGATGTACTCCGTGGTCAGGCAGCTGACCCTGCCCGCCGACGTCAAGGAGGACGAGATAAGCGCGGCATTCAAGGACGGGGTTCTCACGGTTAGGATCCCGCGCGTTGCGGCTCCGACCCCCCGCCGGATTCCCGTGTCGACCGAGGGTTCCGAGCCCGCCCCAGAGGTAATCGAGGCAGGCAGCGCTCAGAGTTGAGAGCTGAGGGCGCAGGGGCCCCGGTGGCGCGATCCGCCGGGGCCCCACCTCCGTCACTGGCGGATCCGCGGAAACTGTTCCTCTCCTGGTTGGCGATCCCCTTGGGATCAGAGCGCGAGGGCAACCGGGCGTTGCAACCTCGCGGCCAGCGCCTCCGGGCTGCGCACCATGAACGGCTCGTCCAAGAGGTGATGCCAGGCAGTGGTGTCTGAGCCCAGGATTGCGGGATTGAAGTAGATTCGCGGCGAGATCCTCGCGTGGAGAAGGAATTGGTCCGGCTCCTCTCCGAAGGGAGCCGCGTAAAAGGCGAGGTTGAACGCGGCAATCCCCTCAGCGCCCATGGAGGCCAGCGCCGCGCAGGCGCCCCGCGCGAATTCGGCCAGGGCCTCGGGCGGCGTACCTTCCAGGGTTTCTGATCCCGGAAAGATGACCAGCACGTCGGACACTACGCTGCGGGAGACGAATGCCGTGAGCCAGGCGGTGTGCTGGCCCATTGCGATGAAGCGCTCCCCGATGGAGCGTTCTCGAGTCGGCAGGCAGGCCCAGTAGTTGCGGCCTGTGCGGAGGCGAAAGTCGCGGCTGGCTCGGACCTCCTGCTCCACGAGGTTGCCCGCTCGGTCCGTGGAAAACCCCTGCATGTGGGCGTGCACCTGGGTTGCCCCGGCCGGTGGCATGTAGTTCCAGGTCACCACCGAATACCAGCCTTCGGGACCCGGCCCCAGTGCTTTGAAATACTCCTGAAGCGCCAGGAGACCGTTGGAAATCTGGTCCGGCAGAAAAGCACCAATTGGGACGAAGTGCTGCCTGGTCAAGGTGGCCACCACGCTTCGGCTGTCATAGGGGCTCAGGTTGGGGAAGACGGTGGCCTCTCCGCGCCGGATGCGCCCGGACGGAGCCAACCCCGGGGGGAGGAGCGGGGTCACCTCAAAGATCCGGTCGGGGCAGAACGGGCAGCCCGGAGCGCTGGCGCGCACCGCTCCGGAGAGGTCCGGTTGCTGCAGATGGAAGCCTTGAAAGTGGGCGACGCGCCCGGTCATGCCGGTCAGCGGGTCGCGCCGCAGTTCGATGCTCGTGGTCACCTCGGAGGCAGAGCCATCCACCTTCCTCTGAAGGTAGGCGGCCGCGCGCTGCTCTCGCACGAACTTCAGGTCCAAATCTCCCCGGGGCAAGCCGCCGATGTCCTTTGTCATGCCCTCTGCAGTTCCAGGTCTCCAGCGCGCTGGAGGAGGATCGTGAGGGCCACGGCGCCGGCAAGGAGGGTGCGCAGGTTGCGCGGACCCAGGGAGACGGTGAGGAATCCAAGGGGCGCTAGTCGCTCCAGCTCGGCTGGGCTCAGGCCCCCCTCCGGGCCGATCAAGAGGACGGTGGGGGTGGTGGGATCCCAGGGGGTGGAGTTCAGCGACAGCCTGGCGTTCCGCGCATCGCACGCCAGACGCTGGGCGGTGGGGATAAGGTCGTCCAGGCGGGAGATGGCCGAGAGCAGCGGCAGCGGGGGCTCCACCCTCGGGATCGCATGGCGGTTGGCGAGCTGAGCCGCCTCCCTGGCGATCTTCTGCCACCGAGCCTGTCTGCCCGCGGTCTTGTTCGAGTCCAGTCGTGGGACGGTGCGGTCAGTGATGACGGGCCAGATGGAGGAGGCGCCCAGTTCGGTCAGTCGCTCGCACACCTCAGCCATGCCAGGGCCCTTGGGGAGAGCCTGGAGGACATGGATTGCCGTCAAGGGCTCCCGACGGCGATTCGCGGAGGCGAAGATGCGGGCTCTCACCAGGCCCGGCAAGACCTCCTCCAAGCGAGCCCGGTGCTCCGTCCCAGGGCGTGCAACAATCGTGATCTCGTCGCCGGGCCCAAGGCGTAAGGAGCGACTGATGTGCAGCGCGTCCTCCCCGGAGATGACCGCCATCTGTTCCTGGCCTAAGGTGGTGGGCTCCACGAAGAAGGTGGGCACTGTCTGAGTCTACCGGCAGGTTCCGCCTCCGGTCAGGCCTGGTCCCTTGGGTACGATGGGACCATGGAATGGCCGGACGATGGTCTGCAGCGCGAGGTCGAGGTGGAGCCAGGGGTGCGCCTTTTGGTGCATGAGGTGGGGCGGGGTGCACCGTTGCTCCTGATACCCGGCCTCGGAACCGACCATCACGCGTTCGTGTGGAACGTTGGCGAGCTGTCTCGGCGGTGGCGCTGCCTGGTACTCGACCAGCGCGGGATCGGCGGCTCCGACGCCACCCCCGGCCCCTACACGATGGGGCAGTTGGCAGACGATGCGGGCGCCGTGGTGGCCGCACTCGCTCCCTCCGGCGCCTTCGTCATGGGAGTGTCGATGGGAGGCATGGTCGCCCAGGAGCTGGCGATCAGGCATCCCGACGCTGTGCTGTCCCTGGTCCTGGGCTGCACCGGGCCTGGTGGCAGGGTTGCTGTGCGAGCGGACCCGGCCGATACCCGGCTGCTGCTGGGTGGAGACGCCAAGGAGCCGGGGCTAGCCTACCGGGTGGCTTGCCAGGTGCTCTACGAGCGGACTTGGCGAGAGCACCACCCGGAGGTGATCGAAGACGCGGTGCATTGGCGGGCTACCCACCCCGTTCGACCTGGGGTCTTCGCCGCCCATTGGGCGGCCATCCGGCACCATGACACGGGGGATCGGCTGGGCCAGATCTCCGCTCCCACCCTGGTTCTCCACGGCACCTCCGACGTCGTGATGCCCCCCGGCAACGGCGCGGTCCTGGCGGAGCGGATCCCGCACTCCACACTGCGCTGGCTCGCGGGCCGAGGGCACATGTTCTTCCAGGAGGACCCCGGGGTGACGCTGGCACTGCTGGAGGAGCACCTCCTCACCCCGGCCGGAGTGGCAGATTAGCGGTCACCTTTGGGCAGGTTGGCCCCATCTCGATCGGGTTACCAGGCTGATGCTGGGAGCGGGCCCGGTTGCTGCTAGGTACAATCCCTGTGCGCTGGGGGCTGGCTCGCGCCCGCCGTCCGGCGGTTGGCATCAAAGTTGGAGGAGGTGACATCCACTGTCGGAGGTAAAGCTGCGGGAGGGAGAGTCGTTCGAGAGCGCTCTTCGTCGGTTCAACAAGAAGATCAAGCAGAACGGCGTCCTCACCGAGGTCCGGCGCCGGGAGTTCTACGAGAAGCCGAGCGTGCGCCGCAAGAAGAAGACGATGGCGGCGCGCAAGCGGCGGGCCAAGCAAGCCTAGGGGCATCGTCGCGGGCCTTTGTGGGTGTCCAGCTGAGGTACTCGCGCGCCCTCGGAGAGGAGGCCCGCTCCACCGCCCGCGCGGCGGGGTTGCGGACGCTGCTCGAGGACGCCACCGGTGACCTGGGGCTCGTTGGTTGGTCGGTGAGCTGTCAGCTGACCACCGATCGGGTCCTGCGGGGCCTGAACAGGCGTTTCGCTGGTCTGGATCATCCGACCGACGTCCTGGCCTTCCCCGTGGCGGACCTGGCACCGGGCTCGGGCTTTCAGCTCCCGCCCGATCCACTCGCTCTCCTTGGCGACATCTTCATCGCCGTGCCGCTGGCCATGACACAGGCGCTGGAAGCCGGCGAGAACCCAGTCCAGGCGCTCCGGCTTTTGGCCGTGCATGGATTGCTTCACCTGGTCGGCCACGACCATCATGAGTCCCGCCAGGCGGCTCAGATGACCCAGGCTACCCGTCAACTTCTGAGCAGGCACGCCGCCCGGCGAGGGGAATTGCCGCCAACGGTGGCGCCGTTGCACCCCTCCGCATGAGAGTGGGGTTGCCGCCCCCACAGGGCGGATCCATGCTGGTCATTGGGTTGGGGAACCCTGAACCAGCCCATTTGGGACAGCGACACAACGTGGGGCTCGAGGTGCTCCAGCTCCTGGCCACGAGATTCAAGGTCAAGCTCGGAAGATATCCGGGACCGGCCCTGATCGCCCGGGTCGACTGGAAAGGGCGTGAGCTTATCCTGGCCAAGCCGCGCACATACATGAACGACTCGGGGATCGCCGCCGCCCACCTGACCAAGACCCTTCAGATCGGGCTGGACAGGGTGCTCGTGATCTACGACGACCTCGACTTGCCGGTCGGGAGGCTGCGCCTGCGGGCCACGGGCAGCCCCGGGGGTCACAACGGCCTCAAATCCCTGCAGGCGCACTGGCGCTCCAAGGACTTCGCCAGGGTCAGGGTTGGGATCGGGCGACCCCCTCTCGGGGTCGATCCCATCGAGTACGTCCTGGGGCGACCTGGCGGGGTTGAGAAGGAGCTGTTGAACCAAGCGTGCGCCAGAGCTGCGGATGCGGTCCTGGTGGTGGCGAGCGACGGCATCGAGATGGCGATGACGGAGTTCAATCGGCTGGATGCGGCGCCGCCCCTTGAAGGAGGCGGGCATGCCTGACCCCGCCGGGAAGGGGCGGGTGCCCCAGACGCTGGCGCAGATGCTCGAGACATCCTCACTGGGTTCGGCCATGGGCAGGTGGCTGGGGATGGGCCCGGGGCGACACGGGATGACGGGCGTCATTCACTCGGGGGCTCCCCTGCTGGCCAGCTTCGCCAAGAGCCTGGTGGACCACCCGGTCTGCCTTTTGGTGGCGGAACCAGAGGCTGCCTGGCAGGAGGTCGCGACCTGGGCCGGAGAGGATGAGACGGTGAGCCTGTTCCCTGCCGGGGACACCCTGCCGTTCGATCGGGTGTCCCCTTCCGCGGCGGTGGTCAGGCACAGGCTGCAGACCCTGCGGGCTGTCAGAGGGGGCCACCCCGGTATCATCGTGACCTCCCTGGAAGCGGTGCTGCGTCCCACGCTCTCCCCCGAGTGGATGGGCAGCCGGATGTCGGATCTGGCACCAGGCCGCTCTGTATCGCCCGCGCAGATGACCCGCCTGCTGCTGGAGTCCGGCTACCGCCGTGAGTCCATCGTCACCCAGCCAGGCGATTTCGCCCGCCGGGGAGGAATCATCGACTGCTTTCCCCTGGACAACCGGGCCTGGCGCGCTGAGTGGGACGGCGAGGTGGTGGCCGGGCTCTGGCGACTGGATCCCGAGACCCAGGGATCCAGAGCCAAGCTGAACCGGGTGGCGCTCATGCCGGCTCGGGAGTTCCCGCTGGACCCAGACAGTCTGGCGAGAGGAGCTGAGGTCATCCGAGGTTGGGATCTTGGCAGTCTGCGCCAAGACGTCCGGGAGCGGTGGGAAGCGGATTTGGAGGTCATCTCCGCCGGGGGACTTCCCGACCCCGTGGACGCACTCGGCCCGCTGCTGGCGGAGCCGGCACACTCGCTGTTGGAGCACCTGCCCCC
>JAJYWM010000120.1 GCA_021791455.1 bacterium
ATTTGACTTCGGAACGGACGTCTGCGGATGCTTGCGAACAAACGTGCCCGAACTGCAAAACCGCGATCCCGGGTTCGATTCCCGGAGTCGCCTCCAGCAGATCGAGATCAAATCGGGCCACTTGGCGGGTCATAAGGTCGGTTACTGAGGAGGTTTGACCCCTAAGTTGACCCCAACCGAAGACCATCGCAGTCAGAAGACGTTGGCGGTGGGCTGGGGTGGGAGCCGGGACCCTTCGCTCTTCTTCGACCATGGCCCGCCTGCAGCCGTCAATCCGTCCTTCGTCCGCGTTGCCGACTGTGAGGTTCCACGATGGTCACGTCCCGCCATTTACACCAACACGCGGGACGTGCCCGGGCGTTCCACGAACCGTTGTGGCAGGAAGCTGCACCGCCCGGTCCGAGGCAGCCTCTGCGGGCCGGCCAACGTTCTGTTTCGTCACTGGCTCAGCTGCGGTCGCTGGGACAGTGGAGTCCGCTCAAGTACCTGCCAGTTGGCGCCCTGGTCCGTGCTGCTCGCGACCACCAGCTGGGTCCCATCCACCACCGCGACCGACCAGTGGCTGCGCACGGCACTTATCTCACCGTCGTAGCCTGCGTCAAAGGTCGCGTTCTGCCATTCCAGGAATGGGAGCCGTCGGCACATCCACCTGCGACCCACGGCGTTCGTTTCGCAGAGACCGGGAGCCGAAGCCTGAGTCGACGGTGTGGGGTCGCGGACCGTCCCTATCACCAGGGTCCGGCCACGTGCCACAGTGACCACTTGACCATCGGTGGCACCGGTCTGCTCGACGCCACCTGCTGGTACCTGGCCAGTGGGCACCGGGACGTAGCCGCCGCCCTCCTCCTGGGTCCATCTGGCGCCTCCGTCGACACTTCCGTAGATCTCGACGGCCGGATTGCCCATGAGAGTCCCGTCGGCATAGATGGCGACCAGATGGCCGCCCCCTAATGTCGCCAGCGACGCTTTCCAATGTCGGTACACAGCATGCTTAAATCGAAGTTGGACCTTCCAGGTTCGACCTCCGTTCGATGTCACAGCTATGCCGGAGGGGCCAGCGAGCCAACCCAGCGTCTCATTCACGAAGTGGACATCTGAGGCGGGGAGTGGAGTTTCGATCCGCGTCAGCCGCATGCTGGGTTCGCTGATCCGGTGGAGGCCGGTGCTGGTCACGGCGTAGGCGGTGTCGGGAGATGGAGCCTGGACGCTGCACACGGGCGGTCCAGGGCTCAACGTCCAAGAAATGCCCAGGTTTCTCGACACGAGCAGCCCTGAGGTGGTGGCTGCCACCGTCGTGTGCTTCGAGGTCCAGGCGAGCTGGTGGATGAAGAGGTGGTCAGTCACGAAGACCGTCTGCCAGGTTCGGCCTCCGTTCGCTGTGCGCTGAATGGCCGCCCAGGAGATACCGTTGGCTGACTCGTGATTGAACGCGACCACCCCGAGCTCGCCGCTTGCGAAGGCCACGCTGACCTCTTGTTGCGAAGTCTCACCGAGCGAACACCCGTTGTCGGCGGATGACGAACCGGTCCGCGAAGTGGGCACAGGACTCGTTGGTGGGGGGGCCGCCGTGGTGGTCGGTGCCGGTGAGCTCCCCGAGGGGGCGCAGGAGCTCAGGACGGGCGCAAGAAGGAGGAGCAAGGTGGGGAGCAGGGTTCGGCGCACCCATGGGTAACGCTCCGTCTGCCACCGATGTTCCGGCGGCCCGGGCTCAGGAGTCAGCGCGCCACCACGCGCTTGGCCCTGATACCGGCGTCTTCAGCACGGCCCCTGGAATCAGAGCCTCGTGGCGATGGCCTGACCGGGCTCGCTCTTGCCGAACTCGACACGGTCGGTGCGGCCGGGCGGGACTGAAGCAGGGAGTTCGCCCCGCGTGCGTGGATGCGGGTGTGTCGCCGGTCCGATCCTGCGCGAAGCTTCGGCTGGACACGGTGATGATGGGCGACGTAGCCTCTGGGCGTGGACCAGACAGGCGCGGCCCCGACTTCGGTTCGCGATCGCACCCAGGCGGAGTGCGCCGTACGAAGGCTGCTCTTCATCAGCGAGGCGGACCCCCGCCCCAGCGATGCCGAGGTCGAGCGGGTCTTCAGTCTCTCCCTGGCTCTGTCGGCGATGCGCTGCATCTTCACCTACATGGTGATGCCCTTCCTGTTGCCCACGATCGGGGCGCTGGCGGGGGCCGGGCCGGTGGTGGGTGTCTTTCTTTCAGCGGTCGCCCTCGTGTTCGACGTACGGGCGATTCGTGCCTTCTGGCGCGCCGACGACCCCCGGCGCTGGTCGATGACGGCGCTCTATCTGTTCGTGATCGTCTTCGTCTTGGTGCTGTTGGCGCTGGATCTCCACAGCATCCATCTCTGATCGTGTTCCCGGCCAGGGGCAGAGCGCCGCGCTCGAGCCGGCGCACTCGCCCATGCCACAGGTCATGGCCGGCTGCTGTTGCCTCGCTGGGAGCGTCGGGACACCGATAGAGTGCGCCGCCTGGTCCGGGATCGGCCCGCGGCAGGTTCGGGAAGACCCCTGCTCCCGGGCCGAACGCCTCCCGCATCGGGGACGCCGGGGCCGACGGCACCCCATGCTGATCCCTGTGCCAGAGGGCCGCTGCCGGCCCGGGCGCGCCGTTGGTACCAGGATTGGTGATCACCTTCCCAGCAACCTGCCGAAGCGCGATGGGGATGCATCCTTGACCGGTCCGGCACCGCGGCCAGGGGTGAGCCGGTTCCGCCTCCCGCGGGTTTGCACAGGGTGGCGGAAGCGGCTCCCAAGGCCCACTGTCCCGGCGCAGCCCCCGGTCCCACTACCTTGATTGTGTGAGCATTCAGCATCGGTTCCGTCCCGGCGCGGTCACCCGGGACTTCGGGTCTGGCGACCTGCTGGTGCTGGGTGCGACCGCCATCTGGAGCGTCAATGTGGTGGCGGTGAAACTGGCGCTGCACCAGAGTGGCCCCCTGACCTATTCGGCGATCCGGTATCTGGTCGGCGGCGTGGCTCTGCTCGGTCTGGCGCGCTGGATTGACGGCCCTCTGCCGAGGCTGTCGCGGGGGCAATGGCGGCTGGTCGCCGTGCTGGCGCTGTTCGGGGTGCTAATCAACCAGTCGAGCTTCACCGGGTCTTTGGCCCTGACCAACGCCGACAACGTCGCCATGATCTCGGGCACCACGCCGCTGTTGGTCGCCCTCTGGGTCGCATATCGCCATCGTCAGCGCTTCCGCGCCCGGGTCTGGGTCGGGCTGGCGATAGGGTTCGCGGGCCTGTTCCTGGTGGTCGGGGCCGGGGCCGCCGGCTGGTCGAGCTGGTTCGGCATCGTGGTCGCCCTCGGCAACCCGATCAGCTGGGCGGTCTACTTGCTGGTGCTGCCCCGCCTGTTGGGCAGACTCCCACCGCTTACACTTGCCGCTCTGATATCCCTGCTGGGGGCGGCCATGCTAGTACCCTTCGGGGCCGCCCAGGCGTTGGCCCAACCTCCTCATCCAACGTTCGGCTGGCTCGGATTGCTCGCCTACAGCGCGCTGGGGGCGGTGGCGCTGACCACCTGGATGTACCTGCCTGGAGTCAGCCGCCTGGGTCCGGCCCGGACCGCCATCTACAGCTACCTCCAGCCGTTCCTGGCCCTGGTGGCGGCCCTGCTGATCGTGGGTGAGCCCATTCTTCCCCTGCAGCTGCTGGGCGGCCTGGTGATGTTGGTGGGAGTCGCGATGGGCCGCCCCCGGGCGCGACCGACCAGGAGCGGTCGCGATGGCGCGCCGGTGGTCGTCACCGCGCCTGCGGTCTCGCCCAACCATGCCAGTTGAGTTCCGGGCGCACATCCCCCTGGCGACCCGAACTTCCAGGGACGGGGGAGCTTCGCGGCGACCGCTCAGGAGTTGGTTGGGCTCAACACCGCGTGCAGACCGCGTAGATCTCGATCCTCGTCTCTCAGCGTTGCGACGACGTTAAGGCCGAGAGTCGACAGGAGCGGATTCAGGTGGCCGAGCTGACGTCCGCCGAGCTCCAGGAGCAGGTGGCCGCCGGGGCGCAGCCAGGTGGGAGCTGCGGCGCAGGCGCCCTCGACCAGCCGAAGCCCATTGGGCCCGCCATCTAGCGCGTCCCTGGGTTCGAACTCCGCCACATCGTGGGGGAGGTAGGCCATTTCCGAGGAGGGCACATAGGGAAGCACAGCGGTGATGACATCGACGCCGTTGCGCCAGCCGGAAGGGGCCGGTCCGAACATGTCCCCTTCGACGACGGTCACTCCATTGCTGCGGGCGCACGCTGCGGCCACCGGGTCACGATCTATCCCAATCACGGCCGCATGCGGGTGCGCCCTCAGCATCACCATCGCCACCGCGCCGCTGCCGGTGCCGAGGTCGATGGCGCGGCCGCGCCGTGGAAGCAGGGCGGCGGCAAGGCGGGCCAGCGGCTCGCTGTGAGCTCGAGGCACATACACCCCGGGTGCTACCTTCACGTCCAGGCCGCAGAAGGACACCGTGCCCGTGATCCACGCCAGCGGCTCGCCCATCTCCCGCCGGCATACCAGTTGCTCCAGGAGTTGCACGTCAGCCCGGGCCTTTCGCAGCAGCTGCTCCGCCTCCACTTCGGGAAACACACACCCAGCCCGTCTGAGTCGTTCCACGACCTGCGCCCGGCTCACGGACGGCTCAGCTCCCAGAGCCCCGGGCCGATTGAGGACTGCCGGCCGGCACCAACCGCATCCGCCCCAGCCCTCTTCCCGGCTGTTACCTGACGCCGAGCTGCAGGGGCGCCGCGCGGGGTCGGCAGGACCCAGCCGGCTGCGGATCGAAGCGCTGCTCCAGTCACCATCTGGCCCCACCACAGGAGCGGCTATCGCCGTCGGCTGCGGTCGAGTTCACCACCTGGGGTGTGGCCCCAGTGGCGGCAGCGACCAAGCAGCCGATGGCTTGGTCCGGGTCAGGCAGGCGGGCGCTGGGCGCCCAGATTGGCGCAGGCCTCGCACACCTGCGGGGGGATGACTCCGGCGCTCATCAGCACCGCGAAGAGACGGCAGCCGATACACAGGCCCACTCCCGCCTCGAGACCGGCGGCCAGCGCCAGCACCCCGAGCATGGTGTACGTGGCCACCTCCAGGTGCCAGCCAAAGTAGAGGAGGGTCGCGAGTACGGTGAGCGTCGCCCCGATCCCTTGAGCAAAGCGCTTCGGAGGCCCGGGGACTAGCCGCGGCGAGGAGGCGATCCGGGGCGCCACCAGGCGGGTCGCGATCTGTCCGAGTGGGCTGAATGTCGGTCCGCTGGCGACCCGCGCCAGAAATCCATAGGCGAGAACCGCGCTCAGCCACGGCAGCTGGCCGATGATCGCGGTGAGAGCCACGACAAGCACTCCCGCCGCCACCACCCGGCTTGCCACTTCATTCACCGGGTTGGGGAAGGTGGGCCAGCGGTAGAACATGCGATAACTCCAAGGCTCGTCGAACCTGTCACCAGACAAACTACCACACTTGTCCGGTGCCGTCGATGGTTGAGCTCAGAGCTCGGGGGGATGTCCCTCCCGCTCGCGCTTCAGCTCGAAAAGGTAGGGTCTCCTCACCATCCGCACCACATCGCGCAGCAGCTCGACCGCTTCATCATCATCGGGCACCTTGGTGATCACGGGTCCGAACACGCCGGGCCCACGGCCCCCGTCGAGGATCAGGGTGGGCACCCCGAAAGCCTCGCAGCTGGCGACCGCCGCTCTATGATCCGCGACGACGGCTTGCCAGAGTTCACGGTCTCCCGCA
>JAJYWM010000289.1 GCA_021791455.1 bacterium
ACGGAGGCTCTGCCTGAATGCGCGTGAGCCAGTGGCTCACATGGGGCCAACGCGCCACCGTGGCGGGGCGGTCAGGCCCAGGTTCGGAAGGAGGCTTCAAGATTCCCGCCATGCCAGCACTCGGCGGCGCGTGAGCCTCGTCGAGCTAGGCTATCGCCGGGACGGCCCTATGCTCGGGTTCCCGAACACATGCGCGTGGTTTTCGCTTGACCACGTATCGGAACTGACCTAGATCTGATGCGCTGGATCATGTTGCCGAACCTGTGCTTGGCGAATGGTCCGGGGCGATGCGTGGTGGCCGCGCCCAGGATCCGGGCCTGTGTGGGCACAGGCTGGAGTACAGGGGCTCGGGTTCCGCAATGATGCGAATAGCACGTCAGGCAACTACCCTCCAATAGCCCCTCCGACCGGGGACGTGCTGAAACCGGCTTGAGGAGCGTGACAGGGTGCGGAACAGGGTTGAGTAAGCGCTCTCGGAGCGCAGAAGCTTGCCCTCTTCTTGTAGCAGGGGCACCATTTCGACTACGCGCATAGGCTTGCCTGAGCGACGCAAGCACGCCTCGGCGGCATCGGCGATGGAACCTACCGAGGCGGGATCTCCCTGGCCCTCCACCCGCTGGAGGTGGTGGAGGTTGATCTCCGCAGTCCGAATCCTGGCGGCCAAGCCCCTCAGTTCCACGCGGTGAGCAGCGAGCGTCATTTCCAGCCGCTGCTGGCTCTGGCGGAGCTCAGCGAGCTGGCGTTCGAGCTGCTCGGTCTCATCTGCGCGCAAGAGTGGCATACGCGCGCCAGTTTAGGCCACTCGCCCCGGACCACGAAAGTGGCACGTCCTAGTGGTGATGTGTCATACTCCTAAGGATAGCTCGATTAGGAGGCAGGTGGATGGCACAGTGGGTGGTGGAGGATTCCGGAGTTCAAGGCCCGCTGTCCGCGGTCTTGACCGATGATGTCTTTCTTCCTGGAGAGACCCACGTCATCACCGCTCACTGGGACGAGGAGGTCGCGGTTCTGGCGGCACTCCCTGGAGCCGACGGTCTGGTCGTGGTCCTTCCCAGGGCAGTTCATCACTCAGACGCCAGGCCGGCAATCGGCGTCCTGGCGGTGGCTGACGCCGTAGGTTCGGATGACTTCGGCCAGGTCCAGCGAGCCCGGCTGTTCGGGCTGAAACGGATCGAGGTCAGGTGCCTGTCCCGTCGCGGTGTCCTGCTGGTGGTCGAGATCAGCGAGATCGATGAGGGAGAGGCCACGGAGGCTGACCTGGGCCGTCTGCTGCGCCTGGCCCGTCGCGCTGCCAGGAGTGAGAGTCTCGGGAGCCGCTCCGGACTATCCCCAGAACTGGGAGAGAAGTCTCCGAGTCAGCTGGCGGACGCGCTTGCCGTGGAGCTCGGAGCGAGCGATGAGGCGCGACTGACGCTGCTGGGGGCGACAAAGTGGGTGGATCGGCTGCCAATCTTGGAGCAGCTCGCGAAACCGCGTCGGACACGGTTGCGCTCCCCGCGAGCCCGTCGGCCACGGAGCAGTGAAGCAGCGGACGAGCAGTTGCCGCCTGAGATCAGGAGGGCGGTCGAGAACTGTCTCGACGAGCCCGGAGGCGCGACCGAGGCGCCGGGCCGGGTGGCAGCTCGGGTGCTGCGGGAGCTGGTCTGGGAAGCGCCGCCAGCCCAGCCGGTGGACCTGGCCCGGGCTCGCCAGTTGCTGAACGACAGCCACGCGGGCCTTGCGGAGGCCAAACGAGCCATCCTGGACCATCTGGTTGTTCTGGAGTGGCAGCGTCAGCGCGGCATACCACCGTCCGCTGGACATGCACTGTGCCTGGTGGGACCGCCCGGGACTGGCAAGACCACGCTGGCCGCCAAGGTGGCAGAGGCGATGGGGCGGCGGCTCGAGCGGATTCCCCTTGGAGGCGTCGACGATGTCTCCCTCGTCGGGTCGGATCGCGCGTACCGGCACTCGCAGCCGGGAGAGATCGTGAGGCGGCTGCGAGCGGCCCAGGTCCACCCATCTCAGGTCGTGTGGCTGCTGGACGAGATCGACAAGGCCTCCCGCTGGAGCGACCACACGGCGATCCCGGTGCTGCTGGCACTGCTGGACCCATCCCAGAACTCCGCGTGGCAGGACCGCTTCCTCGATGGAGTGTGCCTGGACCTGTCCGGATCCATGTTCATGGCCACCGCCAACGAGCTGGACGGGATTCCCAGCTCCCTGCGCGACCGGCTCCGGTGCGTGGAGGTTCCTGGATACTCATCCGCCGAACAGATCCAAATCGGAGTCGAGAAGCTGCTGCCCAAGCTGCTGAGCCAGTTGGGCGCTGACGGCGTGGTCGAGGTGGCGGAGTCCGCGCTGGGCTCCCTGGTCCTAGATCACCCACGGACTGTCGGTTGTCGACAGCTCGAGCAGCGCTTGCAGGTGGTGCTGGCCCGGGCGCTGGAACTCCACATGGATGGCGGCGGCCAAGTGACCGTGGATGCGCCAATCGCCAGGGCGTGGGTGCCTCCAGAGCGGTCGTCCGGGATCGGGTTCCAGTGGCAGGCGCGGCTGGACTCCGTGGCTGTGGCGCCTGGCGCGCTGTCCGTGGGCGTGGGCGACTGACGTGAGCGTTGAGATGCCCTGGGTCGGACTCCACTGCCAGGAGAGAGTTGACGAAATCGTTACATCGGGAGCTGGTTACTCGCGCGCACGTAATGCGGGGTCCGGAAGTCGATTTGAGCCCTGGCGAAGTCATTTGACGGGAGTCGCCGACTCTGTCACGATCGTTGTGCCATGTCGAGTACCACGATCACTTCAGGCGCCCCGAGACTGCTCGGGGAAGGCGAGCTTCTGCTCCAGCCTGGATTCGTGGCCAACCTCGGCTGCGGTGGGACCATCCGCCAGACAGGAGGCGGTTGCCGGGCGTAACCGCAGGACTCCTCGCGGAGTCGGTGGCAGAGCTCATGGCTCTGCCTGAGGGAAACAAGTACCGCGAGGTGGCGGAGCGGTCGTACCGACCGCGGATCGCTCCTATCGATGACCAGTGGGAGCGAGCCGTGCCACTGCTGGTAGAGATCCTGGCAGCTGACCCGAAGAGGTTTTCGCATAGTTCGCGACTCCTCGACGGGCGTCGGGCCGCCCTGGCCCGCCACATCTACTGGCTGGCTGGCGAGCACCCCCGCCAGCTCAATCCCGACTTCGCCCTTGACGAGGCGACGCTGGTGCGCTCCGCGCTGAACTCCGAGGGCCACACCACCGAGCGCTCCCAGACCAGCTACCGGAGCCAGGTTCGCTCTTTCCGGGCGGGCTTCCCCGAGCTGTTCCCAGTCCGTACGCGCAAGCGCTCAGGTGGGTCTATCGCACCTCTGTCGGATGAGGACTTCGAGATCGCCTGGCAGGGAGCGTTCACTTTCCGCAGCGAGGCGACCTGTCGATCCGTCCAAGCGATGCTTCTGCTGGCCCGTGGGGCTGGCGTGGACGGCGTGGAGGCTCGCTACCTTGCCGGTACCGATGTGGAGCGCAAGCCAGGGGCCGGCCTCTGGGTGCGGATCGACGCTGGGCGGCGCACGCGGGAAGTCCCGGTGCTGGCCAGGTTCCAGGCGGACCTGGAGTGCCTGGCGAAGTTGGCCGGGAGCGGTCCCGTGATCGGTGGCGGCTCGGTGCCGGCCCCGTTTGGGCGGCCCAACGAGCTGAGCGACATGCTCAAGCGCCGCCTCCGACCCATGCATCCCGACTTCGAGATCTCGTGTGTGCGGCTGCGCAAGGCATGGGTGCTGGAACAGCTCAGCCACTGGCCGGAGCTGCATATCTTCCTACGGGCAACCGGCCTCAAGTCGATGCACGGCCTGGAGGATCTGGTGGCTCGCTGCCCGGTGGTGCCGGAGGATGCGGCTCAGGAGGCTGAGACCCTCGGCGGCATTCACCCAGCGCCGGAGTTTGCCTACGACCGCGGAGCCGTGGGCTGATGGACCCCAAGCTTCTGTACGAGGTAAGTGAGCGCCTGGGAGCCAGGACCTTCGCCTTCCTCCGAGAGCTGGATCGGGCGATCAAGCCAGAGCGGGGCGTGGCCTTGTTGCCGAGTCGAGTCTTGGTGATCGGTGGCATTTGCCTCGGGGATGAGCCAGGTCCGAAGACGATCACCCACCTGGCTAAGATGATGGCTCGCGCCAACCAGGGCCAGCTCCACATGCTCTACGGGACCTCGGCGGGTCCGGCCCACGATCCTGGCCCTGAATTGAAGCCACCCAGCGAGGCGCAGCTGTACCGGCTCTTCGACGCCATGGCGACGGTCCTGGGCAAGCAGCACCGGCCGCGGGAGCTCGAGGGTTTGACGGGCAAGAGGCTGGAGGCTTCCAAGCGCCTCTGGGAGCGGCGGGTGAGGCGGGCGCGAGAGCTTCTGCGCACCGACAACGACCTGGACACTCAGATCGCGCTGTCGATCCACCTCCTGGAGGACACGGCGCCGCCGCAGCCCGAGGGGGTGGCGCACACGACGGACACGACCGAGATAGAGGCGGACTGCCGCCCGATCTCCCAGGCGAGGCTGAAGCGCGGGGAGCGTGCGGCCGACGGCGACGCCAGACATCGCGTCCACAAGAGGGGCGATCGGGACCAGGACGCGCCGGGAGAGCGGGAGCGGAGGAAGAAGCGGAAGGAAGACGGAGCCAAGCCAAGTACGGATCACTACTTCGGCTTCGGCGACGACGTCATCGGCGGGACTGCCGACAACGCCAGCTACGTCTACGCCCATGCCCTGTTCGGGGCCAATGCATACGACGTCCCGGTGTCGGTGAGGCTGGTGGAGCAGCTCCTGGCCCGCGGCCACGGGGTTACGGAGCTCATCGGCGACCGAGGGTTCAGCCAGGACACCAAGTGGATGGCCGGGCTGCGGGACCTCGGCGTGATGGGGGTCTTCGACCTGAAGTCGACTCAGATGCACACCTTCCCGACCTGGAGGGGCTGCCTCATGCTCCCGAGCGGGGTGTACCTGCCGATGCTTCCCGAGCGGCTGTGGCTGATCGAGCGACCGGGTCCGCAGGCTCCGCCGGAAAAGAAGGCGGCCTACCGCAAGGCGATCGAGGAGCGGTCCATCTACGCCCTGGTGGCGCACGGCAAGCCGACACCGGGCCAGGTGCGGCTCAGCTCGCCGGTGCTGCGGCGCAAGAGTCAGCACGCCCTGGGCTGTCCCAAGGTGCCGGTCTCGATGCGCCGCCGGGACCCCAGTCTACCGGTCTGCGATGGCAACCACGGCGACGACGAGGCGTGCTGCATCAAGACCGCCACCCTGAGGGCCGAGGAGATCCCGAGCATCTTCCAGTTCCCCTTCTGGGGCAGCCCCGAGTGGGAGGAGAAGTACGCCAAGCGCACCAACGTGGAGCGGGGCTTCTCAAGTCTCAAGAACCCGGACGTGATCGGTCTTACCAAGGGCCAGTTCCACTACCGGCACATCCCCAACGTGGCCCTGCTGGTCACGTTCATGTGGGGCGCCCACAACCTCCACCTCTGGATGAAGCGGGAGGAGGACGCCGCCAGGGCGGCAGCGGCCATATTGCGCAAGCACCGGCTCCTGCCGCGGCGGAGCTCCCAGGTGGCCGTGGTGCTGGACCCGGGCTCCACCCTCCTTGAGGAGCCGGCGCCGGCCGAGGACTCCCCGGCGCCGTAGGCGTCGCCGGCACCCTTTCCACCGACCAGGATCCAAGCTTCCTGGATCAAGCGCGCCCTGAGGCAGGCCCAACC
>JAJYWM010000008.1:0-2843 GCA_021791455.1 bacterium
CATGCGCGGCATCATTCTCTACCCCATGAACGCCCTGGTCGAGGATCAGATGGGCCGACTACGACGTCTCTTGAACTCGCCCACCCAGTTGCAATGGCTCGATCGGCATCGCCAAGGGCATCGCTTCTATTTCGGGCGCTACACCAGCCAGACTCCTTCCGAGCGGAGTGTGCTGTCCGCCCTCCGCGACTTGGACCAGCGCTCGCAAGGCGTTGTCGAGGCCCAGTCGGCAGACCACGACGCCGTCATAGGGCACATCCCGAGGCCCCTGGGAGCTGAGATGCTAACCCGCCCGGATATGAGCCATTCAGCACCTGACATCCTCATTACCAACTACTCGATGCTCAACGTGATGTTGACCCGACCCGAGGAGGACTCCATCTTTGCGCAGACCGCCGCATATCTTCGATCGCCTGCAGCCCGCTTCTATCTCCTGGTGGACGAACTCCACACGTACTCAGGCACAGCGGGGACTGAGGTCGCGCTGCTCATCCGAAGGCTATGCCATCGGCTCGAGCTGGAGCCGGGATCGCCGCAGCTCCGCATCCTGGCTGCGTCAGCGTCATTAGGAGAAGACCCCGCGCAGGCGGCCGCCTTCGCGCAGGAGTTCTTCGGGCCGGATCGCGCCAAGTTCGCGCTCGTAGAGGGACATCAGTCTGGCTGGCCGCAGCCCAGCGGCCAGCTGCCAGAGTCGACCGCGGTAGCGATGGCAGAAGTCGGACGCCGACTGCTAGACACTATGTCCTTGAGTCGCCGACCACTCCAGCAGCCAGGCAGTGAACTGGTCGGACTCAGATCCCATCTGCTTTCCGCCTGCACCCAGGCTCGCGGCGGCGCTCTCCCAACCTCGGCAAGCACGGTCGCTGAGCGGCTGTTCCCGAGGTTGGATCCTGCTGACCGAGAGTCGGCACTAGCCGGAGCCCTGGAGTACTTGGCCAGCGCAAGCGAGGGGGAGCGCCTTCCCATTAGAGCTCATCTGTTTTTTCGCACTCTCGCTGGATGGTGGGCGTGCACTGATCCAAGCTGCTCGGCCCTGAGCGGGCATTTCCGCCACGAAGAGCGGCGGTTGGGCAAACTCTACCTTGAGCCCAGAATCCGTTGCGACTGTGGCGCCCGCTGCCTGGACTTGTGGATCTGCCAGACCTGTGGAGAGTCGCTCCTGGGTGGATACCGCTCCATACCTGACCAGAACTCACCCGACGAGTACTTGGTTCCGGAGTTTCCGGATCTCGAGGGCAGCCCTGATACCTGGATCACGCGCAGGTCCTTAGACAACTACCGGATTCTGTGGCCAGCAGCCGGGTCAGCAGAACCGGTGGATCGTAGATGGGAGCGTGATGGCGTGACTTTTCAGTGGCGGTCCTGCCACTTCGAGAGCGTCTCTGGGCGCGTAGCCCCGCCTCAAGCTGTTGAACCCAATGCGTGGGTATTCTTCGCCAGCCCCTCGAGCCCACTGCTTTCGAGCATTCCGCCGCTCCCCGTTCAATGCCCCAAGTGCGGCGACGACTGGGAGGCTGGACCCCGGTTCGTCGATGGCCACCAGCAGCGCGAGCCGATCACCAGCCCTCGTCGAACCCGCTCACCCCTCCGCAGGGGGACGGTCGCTGCGAGCCGGGCGGTTCAGCTACTAAACGAACATCTCCTGCGGACCATATATGCGCCGGGGAGCGCGGCAAAGGCAGTTGTATTTTCCGACTCCCGCCAGGAGGCCGCTCGACTGGCTGCGGACATCGACTTGGCCCATCACCGAGACGCCGTCCGTCAGGTGGTCGCGGAGGTGGCCATGACTGCTCCGGCTCGATCCGAGGGATTACTGGGCCTGGCAGACCGGCTTAAGCGCGGCGCTCCCGTGGCGTCGTCCGACTGGGATGCCCTGGTAGTAGCGCGCGGCTCAGAGTCGATCCGGACACTTCGGCTCGCTTTCGCCCCGGGTGCGTCGGCCTCAGAGGAGCTGGCCCTGACGCGCCTTCTAGCCGACCTGAGGCAGCGAATCGTACCTCTGGTTGAGGTCCGGGATGAGGTCTGGGCTCGGCTTCTCGGCGTAGGCCGCAATCCGGCCGGCCCAAGCTGGACAGGACCGGGATTCTGGGGTGACCTTTTCGACTGGGCGCAGGGAGACCCCACCCCGGCCCCCGGAAGGAACAGCGAGGTCGACGCGCTGCGCGCTTCTCTATGGAGGGAGCTCGGGCGGTCCCTGTTCGCCGCCTCCGGACATGACATCGAAAGCCTGGGACTGGCCGTTCTTACGGCCCGCCAAGGAGACGTGAGCCCTCCCGCGGGATGGCCACCCGAACACGCCCGTAGTCTGGTCGAGGGGTGCCTGCGTGTGCTCGGCTTAAGTGGGCGCTACAACGACAATCGTCAGGTCACGACACCGGGTCAGCGACCGCCGGCAGAGTTGCGGAGGTGGCTATCAACCGTCGCGCGGCGCCATGCTAGCGATCCGCTTGCGCTGGAGCGATGGGCAGAAGAGCAGCTGAATGGGCGCCACGGCCCCTGCCAGAGTTGGCTGCTCAGACTCGAACGCTTGGCGCTGCGCCCGTCTGAACTCCAAGTCTGGGAGTGTGCCCGTTGCCACTATCAGCACCGGCAACCAGCCGCACAGACCTGCGTGCACTGCCAGGGACGTTTGACCACGCCCTCATTCACTTCCGCTCCCGGGGCAGATGACTACTACGTCTGGATGGCGAAGTCGCGCTACCCTATCACTCGGCTGGCGACAGAGGAGCTCACCGCCCAGACGTCACGTGAGGACGCCGTCAAGAGGCAGGTTCACTTCCAGGAAGTGTTTCTCGAAGGCGAGCCAGCCGAGCCGAGTGGGGTCGACATCCTCAGCGTCACCA
>JAJYWM010000008.1:2853-5693 GCA_021791455.1 bacterium
GGCTCACTCAGAGCCGTAACTATGGCCAACATGCCCCCACGTCGAGCGAACTATCAGCAACGAGCCGGCCGGGCCGGCCGAAGCGGCACTACTCTTGCGGTGGTCCTGACGGTTGCGAGAAACCGCGCCCACGATGAGTACTACTTCAGCCACGCGGAGGAGATGACCGCGGCTCCGAGCCCACCACCCTATCTTTGCACCTCCCAGGCGACTATCCTCCATCGCATGCTCCGGCATGAAGCCCTGCGCTTGGGCTTCGCCTCTCTGCCCTTGTCGGTGGCTCCGGAGCTTGGAAGAAACGTCCACGGGCACTTCGGGCTGGCCCAGGACTGGCCACGGTGGGCGCCGAAAGTGGAGACGGCATTGGTCGCCGCCAGGCCTCAGCTTGAACGCTTCTGCGATGCACTTCTAAATGGCACACACTGCGACAAGTCGCGTGACCAGCTTATGGGCGTAGTACGGGACCTGCCCCAACAGGTTTCCGAGCTGGCGGCAATGGCGGGAGAGCATCCTGACTTATCCCAGCGGCTGGCTGAGCACGGCCTGCTGCCGATGTTCGGCTTTCCAACTCAAGTTCGCTCTCTCTATACGACCGAACCTCGCCACTCGCAGCCCTGGCCGCCGAAGGGCGCCGTGGACCGAGAGCTACGGCTGGCTATATCGGAATTTGCCCCTGGTAACGAGATCATTCTGGACAAGCGTGTCTACCGTTCCACAGGCTGCGTGGCGCTGATCCCACAACGCCAAGGACCGCCTCGGTATGACGAGCCGGGCGCCCTCGGGATCACCAGAGAGGTGTCCGTGTGCAATGCCTGCGATAGCGTGAGCGAACAGTCCCCCGGCCCATGCACCAACTGCGACGCACCAGAGACAGCACTTCGGTCCATGCAAGTAGCCTCCCCCGCAGGTTTCCGCGCGAATTGGAAGGAGCGCGCGCCCGCCTACGAAGGCTTAGTCGAGAGACAGTCCTCTGCAGCTAGAGCGAGGATTCAAGCCCGACGAGCGGGCGATCTCACGCCGTTTCGGGTGTTGGGCTTCTCGGTGCAGGCCGGATCCGCACGGCTCTACTACCTTAATGAGAATGGCCATCGCGGCTTTATTTTCAACCGAGATCCGTCGGGCCGGGGCCTGGTTGTCACGTCTCCTCTGAACTCGGGCCAGCGACCCGCCCACGCCAGCGACGCCCGCCTGGTCTCGTTGGGGGCCGCGGTCATGAGTGACGTGCTTCTGATCGGTCCATCCTGGCCCCAGCCACCGGGATGGTCCCATTTCATGCCTGTCACCACGCCCCTGGATCGCTTGCTCGCAACCGCTCGTCGGGCCGGGTGGCTGTCTCTGGCGTATACCCTTCGTAACGCTGCAGCCATACTGTTCGACGTCGCCCGAGATGAGATCGAGACTGGCGTCCACCTGCGCCGCCACGAATCAGGCCAGCTGTTCCCCGAAGTATTCTTAGCGGACACGCTTGCCAACGGCGCCGGCTACATGAACCAATTCCAGGACCCAGCCGTCTTTGCGGCGCTACTGGACTCGGCCCGAAGGCTAATTCTGGACTGGGACCAGATTGAGGACCACAACTGCGATACGTCGTGTCACCGCTGCCTGCGGGACTACAGCAATGCCCCATTGCATCCGGTGCTCGACTGGCGCCTTGGCGCTGACCTGATGTCTTTGCTCACCGACGGTAACATCTCAAGGGACCGATGGAAAGCGACTCGAGAGCGGGCCGCAGCCGCTGCCGTGGCGAGCTTTCCTGACTGGTTGGGCTGGGAGTGGGGGTCGGAGGGCCAAGTAGTTCACACTGTCCGAGGCGACTTGGCGGTGGTTCACCCGGCGGACGACACCCCCCGCCCATTGGCAATCCACAAGGTGGATGTTTTCAATTTGTGCCGGCGGCCTGGCTTCATTTACCTGCACGCTCTATGAGTGTCGTGGACCGCATCCGTGGCACGGCTACTCTCGCGACAGTGCCGCCGGTCAGAGTCCAACAGCTACCCGTACGCCACTCCCTGTCGGCTGGCATCAGGCCAGCCTACGTCGCCGTGATGACCCCTCATACCCGCCAAAGCGGTCGCAATCTTCTTCGAGATCTCCGCGACCTGGGCTAGGATGTTGTCGGAAGTGGTATCCAGGTTGAGGGCGTGAGCCGAGATACGAACACGGGCGTGCCGCACCTGCCAACTATTCGCCTCGGCGTTTCCCGCAGCGTAGACCAGGTGGACATCAGGCAAACCATAGGCGATGGCGTAGGCTAGGGCCTGGTAAAGGTCCGCCTGTGGAAACCCCGCTGGTGTCTCTGCCTTGTACTTGGCATCGATCACTCCCACGGTCCGGCCACCTATTCGCCACACCAGATCGGGGCGGATGGCGATCGACCCGTCCTCGTCGAGACTGAACCGATCCTGGGCTCGGCAACGGCCAGCCACCCTCTCCAGGGCCGCTCCCAGGGTCGCCGTGACGAAGTTCTCGAACACCTGGAAAAGGTCAATTAAGAATCCGTCGAGGCGCACCCGGCCTGCCTCTTGCTCGAGCGCCCTCCCCGACCATACGATCTCTGCCAAGGCTAAGGCATCGTGGTACCGAGCATTCGGTCTGGTCGGCTGCCAGGACGTGAGGGGAGTCCCCGGGACCAAATCGCTTACCTCGGCCAGTAGAGCCCGCAGTTTGCGCAATCGGCCCTGTGTTGTCGGGGATCACGAATAGTGCAATGAGCTGATCACGAAAAGTGCAGCACTCCGCGGCAGGACCGGAGCCCTGTACGAGATGAGAAAGGCAGGGGCCCCCTGGCAGGCTTTGGGTGTCGAGTCCAAACCTGGGGAGGCCCCCGAGTGCAGTCTGAG
>JAJYWM010000364.1 GCA_021791455.1 bacterium
CCTGATTGCGCCCCGGGATTGGAGTGTTTCCCGCCGCCAGGTCAAGCGCGAGATCGCGAAAGCTTTGGGCCGGAGCCCACGGACGGTCGGCGACAGTCGGGGCGCACCACGACGGAAGTCGCCAGCCGCTCGAGCCCTCGCCGCAGGACCCGCGAAGCGAGAGATTCGTTGCCATGCGCTGGCCTCCAGCTAAGGGCAGTCATGGGCGCCACGCCTGCACGAGGTGGCGATCGAACTCAAGGAGTTTACAATGGGCCGCCCGGGCACCATTTCGGTCATCTCGAACTCCGGGCATCGGCCCCCCTGTGAGCGACCAGGTTCCCCAGCGGGTGTGGTTGAGGTCGACGCCCATGCCCGTCACCGAACGTGAGTGGACGCCATGTGCCGGAAGCGTTTGCCAGCGCTCGCCTGCTTGGGGGCGACCCCGGGTAACGCGCTCAGATTGAGGTCCCTCGGAGTACCACCGTGGGCACCCACCGCTCCCCCTCGGACCAAGCCTCAGCCGGAGCCAGCGTGGCGTGCTTCGAGGTGCTCCGCCCAGCAGCGGGAGGTCCTAAGACATGTTCATGGGAGGCGGGAAGGCCGCGACTCAAGGCGGTCGCGAAGGTTCCGGGGACGGCCAGTGGTGGCGGCACAGACTGCGGCAGTGCAGCGCCCCTGACTGACTTTGCAACAGTGAGCCCATGTCGGCCTGTTGGCCACGCCAACTCCACCGCGCTCCGGCCCAGGCACGACTCTCGGCGGGAGGAGCCCAGCTGTTCCCCGCTCAGAGGCGCTCAGAGTCGCGAGTACGGTTAACCTTGGGTTCCTGTGAGCTTCGGGTGCAACTGCTTCAGAGGTGGGGGTCGTGCCCTCGCGTAGCAGCCGAAGTGACCGAATTCCCTGTTACACGTACCGTTCAGAGGTCAGTAAGGTGGCTCAGCCCCAACTCTCCGATTCCCCGTCGGGCAGGCGGAGGTCGCCAATAAGGGTCTGCGTGGTTGGTCCTGGGACCCACTTTCTGAGCGGGATCACGTACTACACGTTCGGGCTCATCTCTGCGCTCGCTCAGACCCAGGAGGTTTCGGCGATTCTGATCCGCAGATTGCTACCCACCCGGTTCTACCCGGGTCGTGCCCATGTGGGAGCGGACCTTACGGACCTGCGACTCGGCGAGTCGGTTGAGATGGTCGATGGCATCGACTGGTACTGGGGATTGGAGGCGTTCAGGGCGATCCGGCTCCTGCGCAAACAGCGCCCCCAGGTCCTTGTCCTGCAGTGGTGGACCGCCGCCGCTCTGCACACGTACCTGCTGTTGGCGGTGGCGGCGAAGCTGCTCGGGATTGCAGTCGTCGTGGAGTTTCACGAGGTGCTCGACACCGGAGAGGACCGGTTGGGGTGGGTCAGCCGGTACGCGACCGCCCTTGGTCCCAGGCTCTTCGCGATGAGCTCCGCATTCGTCGTCCACAGTGACCACGACCAGCGCCTTGTGGAAGCCCGATATCACCTGGCAGCGGATCGCATAACCCAGATACCCCACGCTGGATACGAGCACTATCGGGCTACCGTGCGCCCGACCAGCAGCCCCACTTGCCGCCTTCTGTTCTTTGGGGTGGTGCGCCCCTTCAAAGGTGTGGAGGACCTGATCGAAGCTATGGAGATCCTCACCATGGAAGGCCGAGGGTCGGAATTCCGGCTGACGGTCGTGGGGGAGACATGGGAGGATTGGACCTTGCCCGACCAGAAGATCGCCCAGTCCCCGGCCAAGGATCGGATCACCAGGGTGGACCGGTACGTGACCGATGGCGAGGCGTCCGAGTTCTTCTCAGCGGCCGACGTCGTCGTGCTGCCCTACCGGCGGTGCTCCTCGAGCGGACCGCTCCACATCGCCATGGCCCTGGGGTTGCCGGTCGTCACCACCCGAGTCGGTGGCCTGCCCGAGGCCACCGGCCGATATGACGGGGCGGTCCTCACGGAGCCGGGAGATCCCCTGGCGCTGGCCGACGCGATCCGAGCGGCCGCGGCGCTCAAAGGCCGGCGCTTCTCCGGTTCCCCAACCTGGGCTGACACTGCGAAGGCATATTCCACGCTCATGGCGCGGCTTAGACCCAGCCGCACAAGCGGTGGCCGGGCGGAGACGCCGGATCCTGCAAGAAGACTTCCTTGACCACCTTGCCGGTGTCACGTCGCCCACCTTCTGCGCCCAGCCCCGCAAGCGGAGACACGCGAACTGGACTATGGCCACAGGGACCGCGGTGGCGGTCCCATCACGGGTCACGGCAACAGGCCCGCCAGCCACATCCGCACAGCGCCTCAGGAGAGCTGGGCTCGGCGACAGTTGGAATGGAGAGATGACCTTGCGAGTGTCGGCCGCGGGTCCAGCCAAAGTCAAGCCCGTGCCTGTCAGCGTCGCGCCGCTGTGCGCGGAGGACGAGGAGACCTTTCTAGCCGCGGTCTTTGCCAGTCGGGCACTCCATCACCCGTGGATCGAACCACCGGCCACCCCGGCGCAGTTCGCCGCCTATCTAGAACACCTAGGTCGGGAGGACCAAGCTGCCTATGTGATCCGCCATCTCAGGTGCGGGGGACTGGTTGGCTACGTCAGCATCGGCAACATAGTCCGACGGGCTTTCCAGTCCGCCTACCTGGGGTACGGGGCGTTCGCTGGACACGCGCGCCGGGGTCTGATGACGGCCGGACTGCGGGCAGTGGTCGACATCGCCTTCGGTGAGCTCGCGCTGCACCGTGTGGAAGCCAACATCCAGCCTGGCAACGCCGCCTCCGTCGCCCTGGTTCGGAGACTGGGTTTCGTGCGCGAGGGCTTCTCGCCCCGGTACCTGATGGTGGACGGCGACTGGAGAGATCACGAGCGCTGGGCTATGCGCTCCGAGGACTGGGAGAGCTGAGCTCCCAAGGCTGTTCCATTCCCGCCAGCGGAGTGGCTCGCGGTGCCGTGGCGACATCGATCTGAAAGTGAATGGCGGGGTCAGACCTACATTGCTGCCGGAGCTATCTCCGAGGGCGGCCCCGATCCAGTACGCTCGCTCACCTGGGTCGGAAAGGAGCGCGGCCTCCTGGCCACCAGCTCCTTCAACTGAGCTGCCTCCTCCCGCGACCGGCCCATACCGCTGGAGGAGAGTATGAGCTGGGGCTGCTCCCTTGGCCCCATGGTGAGCCCACGAAGACCGGATCCGATACCCTCGAAGCCCTAACCGGTGGTGACGTTGAAGCCAACCTCGCCTGCAATTTCGTGGTGTGGGATGCCTCGGCCAAATCCTGATCCGGGGCCCACACCGGTGGCCTGCGCCAGGAGTTTGATCATCTTGGCCTCCCTCCTCAGCGGACTCCGGTGATGGGGGCAATTGGAGTGACGTCAGCATCCTTCGCGCCAGGTGGGCACTCCTGCCTGGACGTGACAAGCCCTCGGTCGCTCGGGACAAGCTGGCGGCGCAGGGAGTCCTTGGTTTCGTGGCACCAGGTCTCTCAGCGTCCGGGGGCGAAAGTAAGATGAGGTGATGCCAAATGGTCGTGTAGGCCGCTTGCAATCGGCCAGCCGCCCTTCAACCTGGGCAGGTCTTCGGCCCCGGGCGCTCCCGGATCGGCAGCGCCCGCCCAGCGGACACTGACCGATGCCCAGCGCGCCACGTCCGGTGGGCCCTCCTTGAGATGGTCCACATCTGCAGCCCGAGGCAGAGATGGAGGCCGGAGGACAGTTGTTGGCCGGGACCGCGCCCGATGACGCCGGAGAGCGCGATTCACCGCGACGGCTCGCCCGGGCGCAGACCATGGATGCCATCCGAGCGCGGAATCCGGCTGCATTTCGCGCCTGTAGGTCGCCGGGATTGCCCGTGGCCCTAGACCTCCTGGGGCTCGACGGGCCCGAGCTGTTCGCCCATTTGGAGAACGGGGAGAGCATGGCCCTCCCCGATGGTGGGCTGCTCCTGCATGGCCTGGTCGCCGCCCAGGCGGCCGCGACGCCGCATCTCCCAGCGGTCATCGCCCCCGATGGGCAGCTCACATATGCAGAGCTGGAGGAGCGGGCGACCCGGGTTGCGGCCGACGTCCAGCGATACGGGGTAGGCCCGGATGTCCTGGTCGGGATCTGCCTGGAGCGCTCGTGCCAGTTCGTGGTGGCCCTTTATGCGGCCCTGAAGGCAGGGGGCGCCTACCTGCCGCTGGACCCGGAGCAGCCGATGGCCCGCCTGGCGGGGATCCTGGACGAAGCAGCCCCGGCCGTGGTGATAACCGAGGGCCGCCTGGTAGAGAGATTGCCCGAGTCCGGACCACCGCAGGTGCTCATCGAGCGCGCCCAGCTGGCCCCGGGACCTCTGGATGCTTTGGCCCCCAGCGCGACCGGCGGGAGAGATCTGGCCTACGTGATCTACACCTCGGGCTCCACCGGTAAGCCCAAGGGAGTGATGATCGAGCACCGGTCCATCACGAATCATCTGCTCTGGCGCGGGCGTTGGCTGGGGATGCTCAGCCGCGACCGGGTGCTGCAGAAGGCGCCCATGGGCTTCGACGTCTCGGTGTGGGAGATTTTCTGCCCGCTCATCCGGGGCGCGGCCACCGTGCTGCTGGAGCCGAGCGGTCAGCGCGATCCGCGGGCCATTGGGCTTGCGATAAGGCGCTCCGGGGTGACCATGGTGAGCTTCACGCCGTCCATGCTCCGCCTCTTCCTCGAGGAGGGAGAGGCGGAGCGCTGTCGGTCCCTGCGGGAGGTGGTGGTCGGGGGGGAGGCGTTGAGCGGTGCGCTCGCCGCCGAAGCCCACCGCAGGTTTGGCGATGGCGTCCGCTTCAGCAACCTCTACGGGCCGACCGAGACCACCGTGGTGTCCACCTTCTGGCCCTATCAGGAAGGGGAGGACCCGGTCCCGATCGGAAGGCCGGTCGCCAACACTCAGGTATGTGTGTTGGATTCCGACATGCGGCGCGTGCCCCGGGGCGAGGTCGGCGAGATCTTCATCGGTGGAGTCGGCCTCGCCCGCGGGTACCTCCAACACCCCGAATTGACCGAGCAACAATTCGTTCCCCACCCGTTCCGCCCCGGGGAGCGGCTCTACCGCACGGGAGACATGGGCTCTTGGCGCAGCGACGGGGCTTTGATGTTCGGCGGCCGGGTGGACGGCCAGGTGAAGGTGCGCGGCAACCGGGTGGAGCTGGCCGAGATTGAGCTGGCGCTAGTGCACCGGGCCAGGTTGGCCCAAGCCAAGGTGATGGTCCGTCGCGACGCGGTTGGTGACTCGTCGCTGGTTGCCTACGTGGTTCCGAGTCACGCTTATGGCCCCTCACCGACGGCGGCCGACCTGCGCACGGCTCTGAGCGAAGTGCTGCCGCAGTACATGATTCCGTCGGAGTTCGTGGTGGTCGATTCCCTGCCGGTCAACTCGTCCGGGAAGGCCGTGCTGAAGGTTGACCCAGATCAGGGGGGAGGGGAGGAGGAGCCGCCAGCGCAGCAGTCCGTGCCCCTGTATCTGCTCGCTCCCACCGTCGAGGCCGTCTCCAGCATGGAACTATTCGGTAGGGGTTTGGGACTCACCCCTCCCGCCGTGATCCTGCCTCCCCGTCCCGAGCTTCTCGATGGTGGTGGTGACGGGACCTGCGCGGATGCGGTCCTCGCCACCATCAGGCGCATGCAACCGCGGGGCCCCTACCTGCTCGCAGGGTATGGGAAGGCGGGCAGTGTCGCCTACCATGTCGCCACCGCGCTCGA
>JAJYWM010000382.1 GCA_021791455.1 bacterium
GGTGGTGCCGGGCAGCCTGGCCCGTTCCGCGATCCCGAGCGATCCGAGGAGGGACCATACCGTCTCGGACCTGGTCACCAGGCTTTCGGCCCCCAGGTCGATTGGCACGCCGTCCAGGGTCTCCGAGGCGACCCGCCCCCCCAGGCGGTCGTCGGCCTCGAAGAGAGTCACCTGAACGGCGATGCCGCGCTCCCGACCCTGCGCCAAAAGCGTGCGCGCGGCCATGAGGCCGGACACGCCGCCCCCGACCACCGCAAACCGCAGCGTGGAGCCGGTCAACGCTCCAGGCGCATGTTCGACGTCACCAACTCCGCCAGCACCTCCCTGACGAAGCTCTCGTCGTCGTTGGGCATCGCGGTTCTGACGATCGTCACTCCAAGGCGCTCCGCCTCCTGCTGGGCCTCCACATCGAGGTCGAAGAGGACCTCCAGGTGGTCAGCCACAAAGCCGCAGGCGCAGACCACGAAATCTCTGCGACCCTTGGCCGTCTCGCCGCGAACGACATCCAGGAGCTCGGGGCCAAGCCACGGTTCACCGGCCGACTGGGCGACACTCTGCCACCCCGTCGTCCAATTCGGCAGGTCCAGGGCGGCTGCCACCGCCGCCGCCGTCTCGCCCAACTGGTCCGGGTAGGGATCGCCCATGTCGCGCAGTCGGGCGGGCAGGCTGTGGGCGGTGAAGATCACCAGGGCCTGGGAGGCGCGTTCCGAGCCCAGGGCGTCGAGCCTGGCACCCACCTGGCGAGCCAGCCAGGCCACGTAGCCAGGGTGGAGATGCCAGTCCTCGACGAACCGTAGGGAGAGCTGGTCCGCAAACGGCTCGGCCGCCGCCTTGACCCGCTCCACGTATCCCGCCACGCTCATCACCGAGTAGTGGGGTGCCAGGACCATCGCCACGACGCTGGTCACTCCCTGCCTGGCCAGTTCGGCCACGGCCTCCTCCAGGAAGGGATGGTTGTGCTTCATGCCCACCGCCACCTGTGCTCCGATCCCACCGGACGCACCCAGGACTTCCTGCAGGCGCTGGGCCTGGGCGAAGGTGATCTCGGTCAGGGGGGAGTGTCCTCCGATCGCCTGGTAGCGTGCCTCCAATTCGGCCATCGCCTCCGGGCTTGGCGTGCGCCCGCCTCTCATGTGGGTGTAGTACGGCAGGATGTCGGCTTTGTCGCGCGGGCTGCCATACGCCATCAGGAGAACCGCCATCTTGGTGGTTGCTGAGCCCGGGGAGGGCGCGGTCACAGTCGCGTTGGTCACTTGCTCACCTCAATGCTGAACGTGGACTCGGATACATGTCTCCCCACGGCAACTGTATCCGAGCTGGGCCAGGGGGAGCGGTTGCTAAAGTAAGGCCCGAGTTGAACTTGAAGAGGTCGACCAACTGATACAGGAAGCGCTGGAGCCGGCAGGCGGGCCCAGGGCGGGTGCCCCCGGAGCCGATTTACTGGAAGGCGCCCGGACGGTGATCGGGCAGGCGTCGGAAGCACGACGCCAGAGCATCCACGAGATCGGGGATGAACTCGCCCTGGCGCTTTTCCAGGCCATGGTCTCCCTGCGCGAGTTCGACAGCCGGGCCGTGATCCTTCAGCGTCAGGGCGTGATCGGCACCTACCCAACCTATTTCGGGGAGGAGGCGGTCCAGGCTGCCAGCGTGCTCGCCCTTGAGCTGGACGACTGGCTGTTCCCCACGTATCGGCAGACGGCGGTGGTGACACTGCGGGGATGCCCACCCGAGGTACCTCTGCTCATGTGGCGCGGCCACCCCGGAGGCTGGCACGACGTGATGCGATACCACGTCGCTCCCGTGTGTGTGCCCATAGCCACCAACTACCCTCACGCGGTCGGCGCCGCCTGGGGCGAGAAGCTGCAGTCTCATCCGACTGTGGCCCTGGCCTACGGAGGAGATGGCTCGACGTCTTCGGGTGAGTTTCACGAGGCCTGCAACCTGGCCGCCGTGGTTGAGGCGCCGGTGGTGTTCCTTGTGACCAACAACCAATGGGCGATCAGCACGCCCCTCAGCAGACAGACCAGGGTGCCCCGGTTGGCGGACAAGGCCAGGGCTTACGGCATGGTCGGTGTCCGGGTGGATTCGTTCGATGCCTTCGCCTGCTATCTGACCGTGAAGGAGGCAGCCGAACGAGCGCGCCGGGGACTAGGGCCGACCCTGATCGAGGCGGTGGGGTATCGGCTGGGGCCCCATGGGACGGCCGATGAGCCGGCAATGTACCGCGCGCCCGGGGCAGCTGAGCTGTGGAACACGATGGAGCCCATTGACAGGACCGCGCGGGCCCTGATCGACGCGGGGGTCGCCGACGGCGCTCTCGTCGCTGAGATTCGCGAACGGGCGGCCCTTGGGATTCGGGATGTGGCCGACCGCCTGGTGGATGCGCCGCTTCCCGGGATCGAGTCCATCGCTCAGACGGTGCACCAGGTCACGCCCTGGACCCTGTCCCCTGAACGTCTTCGCGAGCCTGGCTGGGTGATCGGGGCTTAGTGGCGGTCAGATGCTCCTGAACATGGTTGAGGCTATCGGGCAGGGGCTCGCCCAGATCCTTGAAGCCGACCCGCACTCCCTGATCCTAGGGGAGGATATCGGGGTCAACGGCGGCGTCTTCCGGGCCACGGCGGGGTTGCAGCAGCGCTTTGGTGAGGCCCGGGTGGTGGACACCCCTCTGGCTGAGGCCGGCTTCGTGGGCGCGGCGATCGGCATGTCCATGGTGGGCATGCATCCCATCGTCGAGATTCAGTTCGATGCTTTCGTATATCCCGCGCTGCAGCAGCTGATCAGCCACGCTGGGCGCTACCGCTGGAGGACCGGTGGAAGCTATGGTCTGCCCCTGGTGGTGAGGCTTCCATATGGGGGAGGGACCAAGGCGCCGGAGCTGCACTCCGATTCCCCGGAGACGCTTTTCAGTCACGTGCCCGGACTCCGCGTGGTTGTTCCCTCGGACCCTTTGAACGCGGGTGAGCTACTCATAGCCGCGGCTGGATGCGGCGACCCCGTCATATACATGGAGCCCAAGCGGATGTACCGGCGAGGGCGCCTGGAGGTTCCGGATTTCTTCGCAGCCTGCGCCATCGATGAGGGGGTGGTGGCCCGGGACGGCACCGATGTGGCCCTGGTTGGCTACGGCAGCATGTTGGAAGTCTGTCTGGCTGCGGCGGAGGAGCTTGCGGCCGAGCGGGTGTCCGCGCTGGTGGTGGACCTTCGCAGCATCTATCCCTTGGACCGTGACCTCCTGCTGCGCGTCGCCAGGCAGACGGGCCGAGTCGTGGTCGTGCAGGAGGCGCCGAGACACTGCGGGATCGCAGCCGAGATCGCGGCGTTGCTGCAGGAGGAGGCGGCCGACCTGATGCTGGCACCCATTCTTCGGGTGACGGGCATGGACATGCCCTTTCCGCTGTTCCAGAGTGAGGATGAGGCCCTCCCGTCCGTGGCTCGGGTGGTCACCGCTGCTCGCGCTTCCTTTACCTACTGAGGGGTGTCCGTTGCCTGAATTCCGACTGCCAGACCTGGGCGAGGGGGTCACCGAAGGCGAGGTCGTTGAATGGCGGGTGGCCGAGGGTGGCGCCGTCGCTCGTGACCAGATCCTGGTGGTGGTGGGAACGGATAAGGCCACGGTGGAGATCCCGTCTCCGTTCCAAGGCGAAGTGGAGGAGATCTTGGCCAAGGAGGGGGAGCGGGTGGAGGTGGGGCAGGCGCTCATTCGAGTCCGCTCCGCAGGTGAGCCCGCGGTAGAAAGGGCAGCGGTCGAGGTGGCCCCGAGTGATTCAGGGCCCCTCCAGCCTTCCCCGGCGGCCGTCGCGCCCCCCGCCGGCCCAGACACCCACGAGCCACCGCCAAGGGTCCTGGCCCTGCCCGCCGTGCGCCGGGTGGCCAGGGAGCGAGGCATCGCTCTTCCGGATGTGCCGGGCAGTGGTCCCGGCGGGAGAGTGCGGATGGGAGACCTCGCCGCTCCGGGGCGGCGCGCACCACTTCGAGGCACGAGGCGAGCCATGGCCCAGCGCATGGCGGAGGCTCACCGGCGTGTCCCCCAGGTGACCGTGGTGCTGGAGTGTGACCTGCAGCCTGTCGAGGAGCTGGCACGTCCCCGCGCTTTGGATTCACCGAGGAGCGCAAGCGGCTCGATTCTCGGGCTGGTCGCACTGGCCGCGGTGGCGGGGATCCGTGCCGAACCGTTGTTCAACACCAGTTTTGACGAGGACTCCATGGAGCTGGAATTCCACGACTCCATCCACCTTGGGATAGCCGTGCAGACAAGTGACGGCCTCAAGGTGGCCACCCTCAAGGACGCCGATCACCTGGCTCCGGCCGAGTTCCAGCTGCGCTTGGGGCGTCTGGTCACGGCGGCCAGGGAGGGGACGCTGTCGCCCGCCGAGCTTCAGGGCTCGACCTTCACCATCTCCAGTGCCGGGCGTCTGGGCGGCCTCTTCGCCACCCCAATCGTCAACTGGCCCAACGTGGCCGTACTGGGTCTGCACGCCATCCAGGACCGACCGGTGGTGCGCGCCGGGCAGGTGGTGGTGGGCCGGATGGCCAACCTCTCGCTGTCCTTCGACCATCGGGTGATCGATGGGCTCACCGCCTCAGCCTTCCTCTACCAGCTTGCGGACCGGCTGGCGAACCCGACAGCGTTGCTCGGGTAGCCGGGCGACCAGAACCCGCAGCCATCCGGGGCTGGGACGGGGCCTGGCACACCCTGCCCAGGCCGGCCAGCCCGGCCAACGGCTTCGCAGCCCGGGCACGACTGCGGCGCAGCTCTATGGTGACCGATCCCTGCCGTCCGGCGCGACGGTTGAGCGCGGGTGGGGGCGCGCCACAATCCTGGAACTAGTACGCGCTGAGCCACTGCTTCTCAATCCTCACTGTCAGGTTGGATGTGTAGTCTGGCCGGCCGGAACTTGCATCTGCCTAAGACTATGCGCAGCCCTGAGCCGATCATGGGCGAGGGGGAGCGCCAGGGCTTTCCGAGGTGGCGCTGGCTGACCTCCAATATGGTGCCGAGACCGGGAGTTGAACCCGGACGAGCTTGCGCTCACTGCCCCCTCAAAGCAGCGTGTCTACCATTTCACCACCTCGGCGCTCGAGTGCATCTTAGCGAATGGCAACCGGCGTCTCACTGGGCCAGGGGCCGCAGTGCATCCCACCCGTGATACGCTTGCTACGTCTTCGGGGCAGGGTGAAAATCCCGACCGGCGGTGACAGTCCGCGAGCCTTTCCCGGTTGTTCGGGAAGGGCAGGATCCGGTGAAATTCCGGAACCGACAGTCAGAGACGGCGCAGCATGCGCGTCTCGAGTCTGGATGGGAGAAGACAGTCTTGGGCCGCGCCTGGGATTGAGCTCCCTGCCCCAGTTGTCAGGGAGTGGTCAAGGATGGGTGAAACCAAGGCGGCGGGGCAGTCCAGATGGATGGCTGATGCCCTTCGACTGGCCGCTCTCGCGGATTACGGCACATCGCCCAACCCGATGGTGGGCGCTGTTGTCGTCAGAGAGGGAGAGGCGGTGGGGCGAGGCTACCACCGCAGAGCCGGGGCGGCCCACGCGGAGGTGGTGGCCCTGGACCAGGCGGGCGAGCTCGCTCGGGGAGCCGAGCTGTGGGTGACGCTCGAGCCCTGCTGCATCGAG
>JAJYWM010000151.1 GCA_021791455.1 bacterium
AGGAGGTGTCTCGACGGGGGGCCCGGACTCCGGGCGCCCCCCCACCCGACCATCAAGAGGTCACGGACTGGCCGCGTGTCCTACCCGTCCCAGGACATGCGGGTGACCCTCAGCCGAGCTCCGTTGGAAGATGCCGCGGAGGTGACTCCAGATGCCGTGCCGTGGCCCGCCCGGAGCCGTTGATGCGGTCCGCAAGTTCGGCTGCGACCGCAACTGAGCGGTGCTGGCCGCCGGTACATCCGACCGCGACCCTGAGCACCGAACGCTGCTGTGCCAGGTACAGCCCCACCAGGTCCAGAAGTATGAGTAGGAACCCATCGATCAGGCGCCGAGCCGCTGGATCGCTCATCACGTGATCCCTGACAACAGGGTCGAGGCCGCTTCGCTCCCGCATCCCCGGTATCCAGTAGGGGCTGTCCAAGAAGCGGGTGTCGAGGACCCAGTCCGCTTCGGCGGGCAGCCCATCCCGGAAGGCGAAGGTGAAGCAGTCGATCCGCATCATCGGTCGATCGCGCCAGTCGTCCAGCAGTTGGCTCAGGTACGCTCTCGCGTCGCGGCCCAGCCCCGGCAGCTGTCGATGGGGCAGCCGTGTCGGGCGCAGTAGAGCAGGACCCTGCGGTTCGCCGACCTGCAGGAGCCAATAGCGCACGTTCTGATCGTCAAGCAGCCGCCCCCAGGTGGGATTGTGGGTCTCGCTGACAACTAGGACCAGGTCGGGGTGACCGCGTCGCGCCGAGACCACCTTCCTGGCAACCTCAACCGGCTCCGCGCTGAATCGACCGACGCTGAAACCACAACCCTCGGCCAGCCCCTCCAAGTCTTCTCGGAAGCGTTCCTCAGTCAAGATCAGGACCAGAGCCACATTCGCACCTCGAGTTTTCGGTACTGCGGTCCGACGTCCGCCCCAGCCCGAACTACTACCAGCCGCGGCGGTGCCGGTTTGTCCATTCTGGCGGGTCCGGTGAAGCCGAGGCAGGAACGCCAGAATGCTGGAGAACTCCGAACTGGCGCGACGCCGACGGCCCACTCGTCCCCAAGGACAGGGTGGTCAAGGCGGGACCCATTCCCGGGCTATAGGGGCGAAGGTGCAGAGACTCGAAAAGCGCTCTGTCGCTCGGGCCGCCGAGCCGTGCCGATGGGAATCCCCTTTCGACGACTGCGACGGTCAGGAGGCCTCGTCGGCGACAACGTCAACGAACGCTCCGCGGCTGGGCGTGACGATCCAGGCGGGACCTGGGAACATGCCCGCCTCTTGGCAGCGTGCAAATGCTCCCGAATCCGCAACCGCAACCACGCACCCGCCAAAGCCGCCCCCGGTCAGGCGGGCGCCGCGGACCCCCTGTTGGGAGTTGACCCGTTCCACCAGCCGATCGATCGGCACTGTGGACGCGCCGAAGTCAGACGCATAGCTGGTCTGCCCTTCATTGAGCAGGGCACCCAGCTCCGCCAGGTCCCCTCGGCGCAGGGCTTCGGCGGCGGCCACGACTCGGGCATTCTCCGTAATCACGTGGCGTGCCCGGCGCCGCACGATCGGGTCGCTGATGCCTCGGAGATCCGACAGCCGCGCACTCCTCAGGGGACCGATCTCCGCCATTGCCAACTCGAGCTCCCGGCGTCGCTGGCCGTAGGGCGACGAGTTGAGCCGCCTTCTCTGCCCTGAGTCCACCACGAAGATCTCAGCCTGCTCAGGCACCGGCACCTCCTCCCACGATTCCGACTGGAAGTCGATCAGGAGCGCCCTCCCTTTGACTCCGGCCAGCGATGTCAGCTGATCCAGAATGCCGCAGGGCGTTCCCGTCGCGGCATGTTCAGCGTCACGGCACAGGCGCGCCAATGGCAGGGGCTCTGGTTCGGCCCCGAGGGCAAGGGCCAAAGCGACCTCGAATGCGGCGCTGGAGGAAAGTCCGGAGGCTACTGGGATGGAGGAGCGAGTCACCGCGCGACCGGGCCGGCGAGCGCCCACAGCCGCGAAGACGGCGGCCGCCAGCCGTCCCCACTCCGGCGACATGCCGGCGAGTGAAGCCGGGTCCAGCGAAGCGTCGCCGATGGCGAATCGAGCCAACCCTGGCTCCCGATCCGAGGTGAGGGTGAATTCGCCACCTTCTCCTGCACTGGGGGAAGAGGTGATGCGGATGGACACATCCCTGTCGATCGCCATGGGAAGAGCCAGCCCGCCGCTGTAGTCGGTGTGGTCTCCGATCAGGTTCACACGACCCGGGGCGCGCGCCACCACGATCGTGGTCATGGGGCCGTGGCAACCACGCCGCGGGGAGTGCGTGTCACCTCCCGCGAGGCCGGACGCACTGGATCCAGTCCCTCACGTGGTCCAGCCCGTCGGGGTGATGTGCCCGGCCATGTCATGCGTCGTTGTCAATGTTGCACCATCTGCGCTCTGGGGTGCCACGACGCCGCGTGTCAGTGAAATTTGAAGGACCAATGTCAGTCCGCCGGCTGGGGCCACGAGGTCTTGTCATCAGTCCCCTGCGGCCGCCGGCCCCGCCGCCGCGTCCGCCGTGCGCTCGGCGGGCTTCGCAGCGTCACCGCAGAAATTGCACGTCGAGCGCCCGAGAGGCGTGAAGAGACGCTGCCATGGGGTCACCTGGGCCGGGCGTTCCTTCCGACCCGGAGCGGCCGTCAGCGGTGGGTAACCACTGCCGAGGGGATCTCCCAGCTAGCGCAAGCTGGCAGTGTCACCTTCCTGCACGCACAGGAGTGGGATACGATCAGCGCCGCCGACTCGGGGGCTGGCCGACTTTGGATCTTCCTCGAGACGGAGTCCCTTCGCGAGCCGCGGCGGTACAGCCTCTTCGCGGGCCCAAGGGCCGCTGCGAGGAGCGGAACCTCCCGATCGTCGCCGACTTGCCGACTGGAGAACCGGTCCGACCATCGGCACGGACGCCGCCCTTGCACCTGGGGACGGTTAGGGCTAGATGATCGACCCTGGTGTGGGTCTCGTTCAGGGGCGGAGAGGGGCCGCGTCGCCGAGGCCAGCCTCTACCTTCACTCTTTCCCCTGGCGACGTGATCCGGACAGGTGAACCCGGGGCCAGGCGCCTCGCCGCCTCTACCAGGTGTAGGGGATCTCGATCTCCATGGGCCAGCAGCCTATCTCCGAGCCAGCCTCCCGTGAATGCGTAGTGGTGCGGGATGGTCAGGCCGGGACGCAGGACCGCCGTTAGCTCAGCCGCCTGTTCGGCATTCATCACCACCTGCCGATTGAGCTGGGGGCGGATCCGAAGCCCGTTGGTGGGGAGCAGGCTCAGGTCGAAGCGGGGGAATCGATCCGGAAGGGTCAGCAAATCTGGGATCAGCATCGTGTCTCCCGCGAAGTACACGCTTCGATCCCCGCCGGATACCACAAAGGTTGCCTCGTACACGCCGTGCTTGCCGGGGGCTGCGGTGACTGTCAAATCTCGGACTGCGGTCGACTCCCATGGCTGCAGGGGACGAACGTCGCTGAAGCCTGCCGCTCTGGCCAACGGGGCGACCGGGGGCGCGACGATCAGCGGTACTGTCCGGTCCGGATACGCTGCCAAGGACTGCAGATCGCAATGGTCGTAGTGGCTGTGGGAGATCAGCACGGCATCCAGGTGGGGCAGCTCTTGGACCCCGAGTGCCAGGGCTTCGCCCGGGTGGTAAAAGGCCCGCTGTGAGAACCAAGGGTCAGTGAGGACCTTCATGTCCCCAACCTCGACCAGGTGGCAACTGTGCCCTATCCGGGTCACTGCGAGAGTCTCAGGCATGCCGCTCCTCCTCTTAAGTAGACACTTGTCTGGTAATAATATACAGACACGTGTATGGATAGTCAAGGCGGCGGCGCGAAGCGTGGCCGCACCCGCAACCGCCGCGGTGAGGGCGGACTGCTTCGTTTGGAGCTGATCGAAGCAGCTAGGCGCCTGCTCGAGGACTCTGACTCCGAGGGGGACGTAACCCTGCGGGCCGTGACAAGGCTCGCAGGAGTTGCGCCCCAGAGCTTCTACCTCCAATTTGGGACCCTGGAAGAGTTGCTGTATGAGGTCTACCAGCTGGAATATGGCGAATTGGGCCGGGCCATGGCGCTTGCGGCAGAGAGCCAGCCGGACGCCCGATCACGGCTGCTTGCCGCCTGCCGTTCGTATTGCGATTTCGCGTCGGCGCATCCGGCCCCCTATCGCGCCATGACGGCGGTGAGAGGTAAGGTCGGACACCGTGCTTGGGAGGGCAGGCCCTTGCCTGGAGCCCCTACGTTCGAGCTGATCCGCAACCTCACCTCGGCCGCCCTCAAAGATCGGAACCTGGGGTCGGATCCCCACTTGGTCGCAGCCACCGTCTGGGCGTCCCTGCACGGAACAGTGACCCTCCGCAGCGCTCGGCCCGCATTTCCTTGGCCGCCCCTCGATCGGATGATCGAGGCGATTGTCGATCACGCCTTGGCGTAGGCCCCCCGGCCGTCGGCCGATTGGCCGCCCGACTCAATCCGGGCGCCCGATGGTTCCGCGGGAGGTGATCGCCTGCACCCTCCCCGACTGCGGGACCAACAACTTCAGCCGACGGCTCGAGCCCCCCACGATGCCAGGAGCTGTCGGCGTCAATGCCAGGTGGGAGTAGGGTGCATGAGCGCTTGGCGGCCGCTAGCGAAGCCCAGCGGTGACCATTAGATGGCAAAGCTCCATGGTGAGCGTCCTAGGGTCGCGGCGCCATGCTGCACGTAATCGCGGATGCGGTGCTTGACCTGCCCCGCTTTCATCGGCAGCAGGGGTGGGTCCGATCCAGGGCTTGGATCCGACTCTTCTCGTTGGCACAGGGGCCCATGGCACCTGCGGGTGGGTGCATGCAAACGCCGATCACGTCGGTGACCTCGGCCCCCAGTTCGGGATCGGTGCTGTATTCGAAGCCCCGCTTGCGGTCCTGCTTGAGGCGTTCATACCATCAGCTGTCGAGCACTGTGGTGGCGCTGACCTCGACCCCGCTGGCCACCGGCCGGCTGCTCCAGTGAGGGTGTCCCCCTAAGGGCTGGCTCAGGGTGGCGACGATGATCCCAGCCCGCACCTCCTCCCCGAGGCTCTTCGGTCGGCGGCGGCCCGGTCGGTAGATCTTCAGGCTGCCCAGGCCCTCGCTTGCCGACAGCATGATGCGACCGCGAGTAACCAAGTGCTTGGAGAGCGTGTTGCTGCGGGACCAGGTGGTCAGGATCGCGCGGTCTTCATCCGGGACATCGAGGGCGGGGGCAGGACCGGTGGGTCTGTGACGAGCATGATCGTCTGGCAGACGACGCGCATCCCAATTTCACCCGCCAGGCACTAAGCGCACTCCCCGAAATAAAGATGGTCGGCCCGGTGGGACTTGAACCCACGACCTGAGCTTTATAAGAGCGCTGCGGTGCAGATCGAAGCGAAGTTTAGGTGAATTCGGCTCAAAGGCGTCTACTGACTACGCTACTGACTATCTCTGCTAGGATCAACCAGTGACAACCCCGGGCCAGGGTAGAAAGAGGCGCACTCGGGGCACAGGCTCGGTCACCCGGCGGCGGGACGGGCTCTGGGAGGGACGGATCAGCCTGGGCTGGGATCGGGGCGGC
>JAJYWM010000049.1 GCA_021791455.1 bacterium
GATCGGTGTAGAAGCCCCAGAAGCGGTGCTCCGGCGAGGGGAAGAGGCTGGTCTAGGTGCCGGGTTGGCGGGTTCCCGGCGCACGATCGGGTGCGAGGAGGCCCGTTCCAGAGCTTGCAGAACTCGGTCAGCTCCGCCTCCTCTGCCCGTACCACAGCTCTCCGTCCTGGCGCACCGCCGGTTGCCAGCGAGACTCATTGCCCAGGGCCAGGGAGATGGCGGCGTGTATCTGGGGGCAGGAGCGGGCCCGGCTGCACCCCCTGCCGGAGGGGCCGTACACGCTGGCCTTCGGGGTCGCCCGGAGTGTGGGCCAGGTGGTGTGGGTGCGGGGGCATGGAGAGGAGGTGATCGTGGTGCATGTTGGTCGCGAGGGGCCCAAGGAGGTGGCCCGGCACCTGAGGACCACACCGGGGACCCCCAGGGTGGATGACCGGCACTTCCCGGTTCGGCAGAGTGACCCGCTGGACCGGGAGCCGAGGGCGCGGACCCAGGAGGAGGCCGAGTTTCTGCAGCTGGGGCCGCAGGCAGCGGTCTGGTTGAAGGCGGCGGGGGCGGCCGGGGCACCCCGGGTGCGCTCCAAGATGGCGCTGGCGGTGAGCCTGGCCAAGGTTCTGGGTGGGTCCCGGGTGGCGGAGGCGCTGGGGCAGGCGGCAGCCAGCGGGCGGTTCGCGGACGGGGACTTGGAGTCCATCGTGGCCCACCTGACCACTTCCCAGGTGGGGCCGGCGCTGCGACCCTCGGACGATCACAGCCTGCAGGGGGGCACCGCGGGGTGGGCGGCGTTGCGGGCATGACCATCGAGACTGCGTCGCCCCCGCTGCCCCAGGAGCTGGAGGGACTGCTCCGCCGGCTCCGGCTGCCACACCTGCGCCGGCTGGCTCCGGAGGTGCTGGCTACGGCGCGGGCCCAGCGCTGGGAGCCGGCCGAGGTGCTCAAGGTGCTGCTGCAGGAGGAGTTGGAGGGCCGGGAGCGTTCGGCCACCGGCACCCGCCGGGCGGCGGCCGGCTTCCCCACCGGCAAGACGTTCGCGGCCTGGGATGCGCAGCTGTGCTCGGTCCCCATCGCTACCCAGGAGGCGCTGCGCAGCCTGGAGTGGGTGCGCCGGCGGGAGAACTTGGTGGTCTGCGGGCCCTCGGGGACAGGCAAGAGCTTCTTCCTGGAGGCGCTGGGGCAGGAGGCGGTGGAGAACGGCCTCAAGGTGGCCTGGTTCACCCTGGAGGGGCTGGGGGAGCTGGTGCGCAAGAGCCGGGCCGACGATTCGGTGGTGCGGGCGGTGGGGCGGGTCCTGAGAGCGGACCTGATCGTGGTCGATGACATTGGCCTGCTCCCCGTGAGCCCGGACTCGGCCGAGGGGCTCTACCGGCTGGTGGACGCCGCCTACGAGCGCCGCAGCGTGGCGATCAGCTCCAACCTCCACCCCGCCGGGTTCGACGAGCTGATGCCCAAGACGCTGGCCACCGCCACGGTGGACCGGCTGATGCACCACGCCCACCTCTGCGTGACCTCGGGCGAGAGCGTCCGCCTGGCTCAGGCCACTTCGGGGCAAGGGGTCTTGGCCCTGACCCTCCCAGCCTCCCAGTCCCCGCTGACGGCGAGGCGGGGGACCCGCTCATGACCGCTCTGGGCTCGATCCGGCCCCATTTGGCTCCCGGCGCCCCAAAACGAGCCGCTGAGAGCCCCGTACAGCCCCGCAAGCCGGTGCCCACGACCCCTGGGACCCCCAGCCCAAAGGCCTCAAGCCTACTCTGGCACCCCTCCCTGGCCCAGGCAACGCCTTGGAGGTCCGCCGAATCCACCTTGTCCACCCTCCCTCCCCGCACCCCTCCTTCCACAACTACGACTACCAGGGACCCACGGAACCAACCAACCTCCGGCCAGCTGTTCAGTTTTGGTGGCCGCCACTGTCCAGTTTTCGTGGCCGCCAGCGTCCAGTTTTCGTGGCCGCCACTGTCCAGTTCTCAATGGCCATTGACACAAAGTGCCCAGCGGCTCTACTGGGCGGAGTGCGTACACTCAGGGCACTCTAGGCCCTAGCTCGGAGACGGGAAGTTGACCTGCGGGGAACGGCGGTGATCCAAGGACGAATCACGATACCGTTATCGGCCGTCGTGGTGGGGATGGCTGCGGTGCTCTTGACGGGGTGTGCGACTGGCCCGACCCCGACCAAACTAAAGTGCTGCGAGCAGTCGGTCAGAGGTCCGTCCTTGATAGAGGTGAGCGGTGTTCTCCTTGTGGGCGGCGGCGCCGGTAAGGCTCTGACTCCAGCGTCCAGCGGGATCGTCACATTCCGGTCGGTAGCTGACCCGGGCTCATCAGGAGCCGTCCGGGTGGGAGAGGAGGGCGAGTTCCACATCTACCTCACGCCGGGCGCCTATCGGGTGGAAGCAGCTTTGTCCGCTTCTCCCGGTGCGCTCAGAGGCGCATTCGGGCCGTTCCAAATTCTTTCAGGGCACAACGGACCGCTGAAGCTGACTCTTGTGGCCCTGGAGGTACTTAATGAGTACTCGGGGAAATAGGGGTCTACTGCCATATGTGTGGGTGAGCTGAGGGGGTAGACGAGAGACGCACCGCCCACGATCCCTACGATCTCTGCATAGGAACAACTGAGATCGGCAGGAGGTCATCAGGCAGTGCGTCAAACGCGAGTATGGGCCAAGGGTCTGGGGTTGTGCGGGGCGGTGGTCGAGGGGGTGGAGCTGGAGGCGCGGAGCAACACCGTGGTGGTGGCGGTCCGGGTGGGATGGCAGGATCGGGATCGGTGTGGGATCTGCCGGCGACGCAGCCCCGGCTTTGATCTGGGGCGGGGCAGACGGCGCTGGCGGACTCTGGATCTGGGATCGAGTGTGGCCGTGGTGGAGGCGGACAGCCCCAGGGTCAACTGCCCGGAGCACGGGGTGGTGGTGGCCTATGTGCCCTGGGCGCGCCATGGCAGCCGCTTCACCCGCACCTTCGAGGAGCAGGCGGCCTGGCTCACCGCCCACTCTGCCCAGAGCACGGTGGCCACCCTGCTGCGGGTCACCTGGCGGAGCATCGCCGGTATCGTCACCCGGGTGGTGGCCGCGGCCGAATCGGCCCGGGATCCCCTCGCTCACCTGGAGCGGATCGGGATCGACGAGATCAGCTGGAAGAAGGGTCAGCGGTACATCACCGTGGTGGTCGACCACGACTCTGGCCGGCTGGTCTGGGCGGCCAAGGGACGCGATGAGGCCACCCTGCACAAGTTCTTCGATGCCCTGGGGGAGCAGCGCTGCCGACGCCTGCGCCGGGTCAGCCGGGACGGGGGCTCCTGGATCGTCAACGTGGTCACCCAGCGTTGCCCCCGGGCCATCCAGTGCACCGACCCCTACCACGTGGTCAGCTGGGCCACCGATGCGCTGGACGAGGTTCGGCGGGCCGTCTGGAACCAGGCCCGGCGCGCCGGGGAGATCGAGCTTGCCCACGAACTCAAGGGCGCTCGCTGGGCGCTGTGGCACAACCCCGAGAATCTGACCGACCGTCAGCAGGCCACTCTGGACAGCCTGGCGCGGCTGAACCGGCCCCTATACCGCGCCTATCTGCTCAAGGAGGCCCTTCGCTTGGTATTCCACATGGGCCGGCGTCGGGCCCTGCGGGAGCTCGACCGCTGGCTCCAATGGGCCCGCCGCTCGCAGCTCAAGCCGTTCGTGAAGCTGGCCCGCACCATCACCACCTACCGCGCCAGCATCGAGGCGGCACTCCGATACCGGCTGTCGAACGCCCTCGTCGAGAGCACCAATCAGAAGATCCGCCTCATCATCCGCCGCAGCTTTGGCTTTCACTCCGCCGAAGCCATCATCGTCCTCGCCAAGCTCAACCTCGGCGGCCTCTGCCCGCCCCTCCCCGACCGCTCATGACCCACGCAAACAGCAGTAGTGCCGGAAATAGCCGTCGAGGACTAGGCTGACCGAGACAAAGACGGCCTAGTTCAATACCGTGCTAGAGGAAACCGCCGCCTGATCCACCCGCCGAGCCTGGAGGCGGTTACAGAACCCTTGGCAGAGGTTCAGCGCGGCTTGACGGGTAGTGCGAAGGTGCTGAGGGCGACATGGTCCGAGTAGGAGCGGAGATTCGCAGTTCCGTACCCGACCGAATGTAGCTCTCCCGGGAGGTCATAGGACGCGATGACGCCATTCGCGGTCAAGCAAACACTCCCGAGTTGGCTGGCACCGCGCTCAAATTCCAGGCACCGGAGTGATCGGCGACCGACGGTCTTGGAAAACAAGACGGCCCGTGCGCCAGCAGGCGTCGGCCCACCGGGCACTCCGGTATAGGTCTCGGCCGCGTTCTCTAGGCCCCCCAGCAGTGCTTGTGGTGGGTAAGGACCGAGGAGGGCATTGCTGGTGGACATCCCGATGCCGGTGTAGGGCCCCGTGCAAGACCACGAAGCACCGACGGTTGGTAGAGAGCATGAATAGAGCCCAGACCCTCCCTGTGGCAGCTTCTGTCCCGCCTCTGCCGCGAAGACCTCGAAGCTCCGGTTTGCCCCCTCACCGTAGAAGGCCGCAGGCGTCACTTGGTACCGGATTAGGTCTCGCGAGCGCTGCGCCGCGCTCACCTGGAGACGCATCGTGCCTCCGTGGGCGGACGCGGTCGTTACGGTGTACGTTTCGGTGAAGGCACCCCGGGTGCCGCGCTGGGCCAGCTTGACGAAGGTCTGTATTTGATCGGGTGAAGCGACGGCGGTTGCCTTGGGTCCGCGCCCGCCGCCGCCTGGCTTGGATTGCCATAGACCAACCCCGGCCGCCACCACCAGGATCGAAATGATTGCAAGACGGCGCTGCCTCCGCCGCTGCCTAGTCTTGGCCTCTTCGATCAGGGCTTCTGGGTCATCCCCCAGCGGAGCAGGGTGTTCGCGCTCGAGTGTCTTCATACCGCTACCCGATTGCCTCCATGATCTTGGCAAGCTCGTCCAGTCGATACCCGTGCTCGCGAGCCAGCATGACCAGTTCGCGCGCCTTGGCGATGAGTAGGCTGCGATCCGGGCCATCGGCCACTACCCGAACGCCCCGGCCCCGTCGAAACTCCAGAATGCCCTCGTCGCGCAGTTCCCGGAGCGCCCTGAAGACAGTGTTGGTGTTCACACCAAGGACTGCTGCAAGGTCTCGAGCCGGAGGTAGCCGGTCGCCTGGACCGGCCTCCCCGTCTGTTATCGCTCGCCGGAGGGCGGCCGCCACCTGCTCGTGAAGTGGGACCGAACTCGTGAAGTCGATGGCTAGAGTGCCGTTGGTGCTAGACATAACAGCATTATATTGCGCCAGAGTTTCGGTTCGCGGGGCCCGTGGCGTTCCCGTCCCATGCTCTGGCGGCCGGCTCTGCCTCCGCCACGGTGCCCCCCCGACTCAGGCGCCATCGAGGGATTGAGCTGTCACCCGAGCAGTGTGGCTATCGATTGCGCCGCGGCGCGCTGCATGGTCTCGGTTACGTGGGAGTACCGATCCAGGGTAATCGCTACCGTGGCGTGCCCGAGCATCTCGCTGGCCACCTTGGGGTGAACCCCCTGGC
>JAJYWM010000190.1 GCA_021791455.1 bacterium
ACTCTCCCGCAGACCGATGGCGCCGACCAGTTCCCAGGCGTAGTTGTCGCCGCTCCAGACGTTGATCCCGCGGTCCGCTAGCAGCCTGGCGACGTCATCGGCGGAGCGCCCACTCAGATTGAAATACGCGGTTGGGGCTCGCCTCTCGGCTCGCCCGTAAAGGGTCACGTGGGGCATCTGCTCGAGCCCAGCCAGCATCGTGGAGAAGAGCTCACCTTCGTACTCCTCGACCGCCGCCATCGCCTCCAGGAGCCTCTCCCGGCGAGTGCCGGTGCCGGTGGCCAGGCCCGCCAGGTGGTTCACGGCCGCGGTGACTCCGGCGAGGTCGGCGAAGCCGGGTGTGCCCAGTTCGAAACGGTCGGGCACGTCGTCGCTCGAGGGCACTAGCTTGTCGGGCTCAAGGGTCTCCAGCAACTCCGGGGCGGCCACCACGGCACCGATGTGGGGCCCGCACCACTTGTAGGCGGACGTGGCGTAGAAGTCCGCCCCCAGCATGCCCATGTCCACCGCCATATGGGGCGTGGCGTGCACTCCGTCGACGTAGGTGAGCGCCCCGCTCCGATGAGCGATCGCGGTTATCCTGGGCACCTCGGGCCTGACTCCCAGAATGTTGCTGGACGCGGTCACCGCCACCAGCCTGGTCCGCTCCCCGACCAGCTCTTCGTACTGTTCCCAGGCCAAGGCCCCGGAGTCCCTGTCCACCTTGGCCCAGACAACCCTGGCACCCACATCCCGGGCGGCCTGGACCCAGGGCCTGATGTCGGCGTCGTGATCCAGCTGCGAGACCACGACCTCATCGCCAGGCCGCCAGGTTTTCGAGATCGCGCGCGCCATCCGATAGGTCAGAGTGGTCATGTTGGGGCCGAGGACCACCCCCTGGGGACTGCCCCCGACCAGGTCGGCGACCGCGCGGCGACACTCCTCCACGATCTGGTCACTGCGCTGACTGGCGGGGAACATTCCCTCCGTATTGCCCATTCCCCCGCGGTAGGCATCAGAGATGGCGGCGATGACGGCCTCCGGAACCTGGGTGCCGGCCGCCCCATCGAGATATGCGAAGCCATCCCGGAGGGCGGGAAAGTCCGCCCGCACCTCCGCCACCGCAAACCGTGAAACTGGCCTTGCCAAGAGATTTCTCCCAACTGCGAGCTGGTATACCTGCCCTAGGGCGCGGGGTGCCTGAGCGGGTCGCACCTTGGGTGATGCTCCAAGGCGTCATCACCCCTGCCCGGGATGTTAGCGGCCCGGGGAGTGGCCGGCGGTGGTTGGGACCCCGGGGGTACCGGCCGGGGCCGCCCAATAGGGAGCGTCGAAGACGACAGGCAACCACGGCTGGTGCGACACCCCTCCGCTCCGATTTGGGGGAGCGGGTCAGTTTGAACCGCGCCGGTCACTTTTGAGCTCGTGAAGTGCGCTCACCTTGCGCCGGGGCCACTGGCCCCCTGGGCAAGTTCTCTGATGTGAACGAATTTGGAGGGCGGGCACGGGCACACGCGCCAGGTTCCGGACTTCCAGTGATGCGAGCAGCGGCACCTGACGTGCTTGGCGGTGCGTGCGGTGTGGCCGGGACGAGGGGAGAGTCAGATCATGGCGTGTCGGAACTCTCTGACCGCCAATCCAACGGCCAACATTGCCAGACCGGCAATGATCACAAAGCCCTTGGCCACAGCCAAGGTGGCGACGTTGCCGTCAAAGAGGGCGCGTTCCGCACCCACCGCATAGAGCAGGGGGTTGAGGTCGGCCAGGCGCTGCAGCCATGCTGGGGCGAAACGGATGGGCAGGAGTATTCCGGAGAGAAGGAGCAGCGGCAGGGTAGCGGAGAACACCAGGGCGCCGAAGGTGTCCTCACTTCGGATCCGCAGGGCACCGGCGTAGGAGACGGCGCCCATGAGGAACGCCAAGAGAGCCACGAGGACAAAGGCGAGCAGGAGTCCCGGCAGCTTCGCCGTCAGCCCGAGGGGCAGTGCCACGGCCACGATGATCAACGCCTGCACGAGGAGGGTTGCGGCATCACGAAGGATCCGGCCCAAGAGCAGACCGACCCGACTCACAGGAGTGACCCACATCCGCTCCAGCACCCCGCTGCGTAACTCGGAGATCAGCGACCACCCGCCACTCGAGATGCTGAAGAGGGCGATCTGGATCATGAGGCCGGGCACGAACCACTGGTAGCTGCCTTCGTGGGCCACTCTGGAGAGGCTGGATACCGACGTCAGCAGGGGCGCGAAAAGCAGGAGGTAGAGGATCGGCTGAATCAGGCTCACCCCAACCAGGAGCGGGCTCGTCACGCTGCGGCTGAAGTAGCGGGCGAAAACGATCCGAACGTCGCGCAGGACCCCCATTCAGGCAGCCCTGTCCCGCAAAGACCGTCCTGTGTAGCGCAGGAAGACATCGTCCAGGGTGGGCCTAGAGAAGCTTAGTGTGACCAGTTCCAGCCCCGCGTTGCTGAGCTCTGCCAGCAGCCCGGGAGCCGCTTGCTCACCGCAGTCCACGTACAGGCGAATGCTGTCACCATCCAAGGCTGCATCCCTCACGTAGGGCAGGGTGTCCAGCGTGTGAAGGGCGAGCTCAGGGTTCTCGCGCACCCGCAGGGTGACGCCGTCGCCGCTCACGGTCCGCTTCAGTTGGTCGGGAGTGCCCTGGGCCACGGTGCGGCCCCGATCGATGATGGCGAGTTGGTCGCAGAGGACGTCCGCCTCCTCCAGGTAGTGGGTGGTGAGAAAGATGGTGGTGCCCTGGTCACGCAGCCGCCGCAACTCCTCCCATAGGTTGGCTCGGCTCTGAGGATCAAGCCCGGTAGTGGGTTCGTCGAGGAAGAGAAGCGTAGGCTGGTGCACCAGACCGAGGGCGACATCGAGCCTGCGGCGCTGACCGCCGGAGTAGGTTTCGGTGCGGCGGAGAGAGCAGTCAGTCAGGCCGAAGGCGCTGAGCAACTCATCTGCCCGACGCTCCGCGAGAACCCGGGACAACCCATAGAGGAGACTCTGGAAGACGAGTTCATCGCGCCCGGACACCGAATGGTCACTTCCGCACCTCTGACCCACATATCCGATCCGTCGGCGCACTGTCCGGGGCTCGCGGCGCAGGTCCGCGCCCGCGACCTCCGCCTCCCCGGCCGTCAGGGGCACGAGTGTGGCCAGCATCCGCATCACAGTGGTCTTGCCGGCCCCGTTCGGTCCGAGGAATCCGAAGATCCCGCCGGCTTCGACGATCAAGTCCACTCCGGCGACGGCCTCCACCTGCCCGCTGCGCGCCAGGTAGGTCCGCCGAAGTCCACGGGCCTGAATCGCTGGCCGGGAATGCGGTAGTGTGTGCATGTGCTGATCCTACTATATAGTGCAGTGGCTACACAATTACATGACGACACTATCTCCAGGAGAAGGTGAATCCGGCCGGGCTGACGTAGCGCTCGACCGCTTCTATGAAGTCGGGGCCTACCGACCGGCGACCGAGGCCGTGGCCGCCCTAGACCGGCTCTGGGCTCTAAGCCTGCTTTTGGGCGAGCTCATGCAACGTGGCCTCGCCGAGCGCGGCATCACCCTGGCCCGCGCGGCGGTGATCTCCCTTCTCGCCCGGGGGGGTCCTTCCACCCAGCGCGCGCTGAGCCTCGTGCTCCGGGTCACCCCTCGCAACATCACTGGCCTGGTGGACGCCCTGGAGGGCGAGGGCCTGGTGATCCGGGCTCCCCACCCTTCCGACAGAAGGGCCACCCTCGTGAGCCTTACCGAGGCGGGGACTGCTCTCGCCACCACCCTGAAACGCGACCAGGACGCCTTTGCCGAGCGGCTCTTCGGGCAAGTTAACCCCGAGACTCTCCGAGCGTTCACGGGCACGGTCGACAGCATCGTCGTGCAGGTGGAGCAGCGCCTGAAATCGGCCCGCTGACGTCCTGGCCCTACGTCCAGATGGGCGCACATCTGTCCCCCAGCGCCAAGTGGGCCCGGAAAGGGACCAGAACGCGTGGGGAAACGCACCGCACCGCAGCGGTCCGGTCGGTGCGGCCGCCGCTGCCACCGTAGCCCGGTCGAAGATCTCAGAGGTTGCGGAGAGGCATCCTCGACCGCCGCCCACCAGCTCGGGAACCTCAACTGGGGCAACCTCCGAGCCAGATGGTGCCACCCCTACATGCCGGCGCCCGAACCAGGGTCGGGATTCGTGGCCGTCTCCGGTCAGAATCTCATGGCCGCCGCCATCCAAGCTGGTGGTGCGAGCGCGCAGCAAGGTTGGGCGCTCAGTCGGCCGTTTCCATCGATGTGCGGCCGGGGTCAGGAGCGGAGGGTCCCAAACCTTGGGTCGGGCTGATTCAAACCGACCCACTACCGATTTGACCCTATCCTTGACGGGAGGCCGAGCCGTTCGCACAGGACCGGCCCCTCCCGAACTCCGATCGAACCAGCAGAGGGCCATACCATGAGCGATCCCACCCCGTCTGAGCAGCCGGTCCTGTTCGGTGCCGAGCATGTCCGCCGCTATCAGGAGACGGACGGCGCGGAGGGCCATGACTGGCGCGGCACCACCACCCTGATCCTCACGACCCAAGGTCGGTCCACCGGCGAGCTCCGTTCGACCCCCTTGATCTACAGGGAGTCTGACGGCTCGTACGTCGTCGTGGCATCCAAGGGAGGCTCCCCGACGAACCCCGCCTGGTACCTCAACCTGCTCAAAGAACCCACCGCCGAGATCCAGGTCCTGGCCGACAGGATTAGGGTCAGGGCACGCACAGCCAAGGGGGCCGAGCGAGAGCGCCTGTGGGAGCTGATGACGCAGACCTGGCCCGCCTACGACGACTACAGGCTGAAGACGTCCCGAGAGATCCCGGTCGTGGTTCTGGACCCTCTGGACCGCCCCTGATCCCCGGGCACCTACCCGCGGGCGGGCTCAGGCCAGCCGGGACTCCAGGGTGATCGTGGTGCCGGTGAGCGCCTTGCTCACCGGGCACTGGCTCTTGGCGTCATCGGCGACCTTGGCGAACTGCTCCGGGGTCAGGCCCTCGAGCCGACCCACCACGGTCAGGTGGATCCCGCTGATGGCGAAGCCACCGGCCGGGTCCGGGCCCAGGGTCACCGCCGCACGGACGTCCAGCGACCCCGGGGTGCCGCCGGCCTGGGCGATCATGGCGGACAGCTGCATCGCATAGCAGGAGGCGTGGGCGGCCGCGATCAGCTCCTCAGGGCTGGTCGTCCCCTGGGCGTCATCGGCAGCCCTCTTTGGAAAGCTGACCTCATAGGTCGCAAGGCCGCTGCTTACCAGCTTCACCTCTCCCGTCCCCTGCTCCAGAGTCCCCTTCCAGGCGATCCGCGCTTCCCTGACCGGCATGCCCATTCCCTCCAGCGCTGCTATCCCGATTGCCCTCGGTCCTCCTGGATGATACGCCCGCAATTCGGCGCCCACCCACTCCCAGCAAGCCCCTCCCCTGGCCTGGTTAGCCTGGGTCATGGCGGTAGACTCGAGCCAGCACCCTCTTGCGCATCGCGACTGGGCCCATCGGG
>JAJYWM010000149.1 GCA_021791455.1 bacterium
GTAGACCGGGAGGCCCGTGGCACACGCGGTCGCTGCAATCAGGAGATCCAATGCCCGAGCCCCACGCGCCGTGTGCCTCCTTGCTAGCTCGGCAGCGTAGATCCGACCATAGGCTCGGGCCGCTTCAACGTCAAAGGGCAGGGGGTCGAAGGCGGCTTCCGCCCGTTGCAATCGATCCTGTCGGCGCCCCCTCTCATCGGCGTCGTCGGTCGCGTGGGGTCCGGCAGCGAGCTCTGCCATGGTGATTGCGCTGACCGCCAGCTCGATCGGGAGTTGCCCGGCGTCAAGCTGTTCGAGGTCAACGACTACGGAGGTGTCGATGACCCCACGCTGGGCACGTTGGGCGTCAGGCACGGGGGCTCGCGTCCTGGGGGGCAACGCTGTCGAGGTCGGCGCGAAGCCGGGTCAGCTCGACGCTTGGAGCGCTGCGGAACATGGCGATAGCGGCATCGGCGGGCACGCAGCGACGTCTCCGAAGGGGAGTCAACTCTCCAACGGGCACACCATTCCTGGTGACTACGAAGGTCTCGCCCTGATCCAATGCCCTCATGATCTCGCCGCTGTCGTTCCGAAGCTGCCTTTGGGTGATGTCTCGTGCCATCGGTTGAACGTAGCACCATGTGCTACTGGCTGACTGATGGGCGTGTGACCTAACTTGGCCGTTCACGCCAACCAGCACCAAAGTTGCCGCTCCCTCATGTTGGGCAGACGAGAGGCTCGGGAAAGCTGTGTCCGCCGCTGCGAGGGATCTCCAAGCGCCGCTCGGTCGTTGGTGGTTGGTTTCCGTTGTTCGAGAGCATCCAGGAGGGGAAGGCACGGAGAGGGTGTCAAATCCACCGGCGGAGCCATCAAAACGGTCCGGCTGATCTCAAGAACCTGTGACAATGGAGCCCCTGGTCGGGAAGGGCGGATTCGAACCGCCGACCTCACGGTCCCGAACCGTGCACTCTAACCTGACTGAGCTACTTCCCGAGGGTGCTCAGTATACCGATGAGTGTTGGGTGCCCCTCTGGTCCGTAAACTGGTTGACCGTGCCGATCTATCTTGTCCGCCATGGTGCCACGGCATGGACGGACGCTCGCAGGCACACCGGCAAGAGTGACATCCCACTCACGGAGGTTGGCGAGGAGCAGGCGAGGGATGTCGGGCATCGTTTGGCCGGGATTGAGTTTGCCAGGGTTGTCTGCAGCCCTCGCCTGCGCGCTCTCAGGACCGCCGAACTGGCCGGGCTGGGTGCCAGGGTCCAGGTGGATCCGCGGCTATCCGAGTACGACTACGGTGAGTACGAGGGGTTGACCAGCGAGCAGATTCAAGCGCTGAATCCAGGCTGGGAACTGTGGGCCGACGGGTGCCCCAACGGCGAGACGCCCGGAGCGGTGCTGGCACGTGCGCGGGAGCTTCTTGGCAGCCTTGGACAGGTCGACCACAGGAACGTTGTCCTCTTCGGGCATGGACACATCCTGCGCGCGCTTGCGGCCGCCTACCTCGAGGTCCCAGTCGGGTTCTGCCGCCATCTCATCCTGCGGGTTGCTTCGATCTCCCTGCTGGGCCAGGAGCACGGACAGCCCGCGATCGACCTGTGGGATCTGACCTGACCTGGTAGTGGTCTCAGGCGAGCCGGGGCTGGTTGACCAGGTTCTGCAGGAGTGCCGGCCTGCGGTCCAGTTCCCCAGCGGCCCGGGCTACCGCGAACTCGTAGACGGGCGAAACCCGCAGCGCCCGGGGAAACAGAGCCTTGGTCGATCTCAGCCACAGGCAGAGCCCCTGGTGGGCGGCCTCGTGCGCTGGCGTCCAGCGAATGCCGTAGTGTGCTCGGATGACCTCTGGCAGCAGTCCTGAGGTGATGAAGCCGGTCAGCTCCGCCAGGCCCTTCGGGCCGCGCATGCCAAGCCTCGGGACCAAGATCACATCGGCCACCGCGCGCGAACCCGCCCCGGGCAGGGCCACTCCGGAGTCGACCTGTGAGCTGATCCAGGATCGCATGTCGGAGACCGACTTCCACCCAGACCCATCGGGGACTCCCATGATCCTCACGACCGCGTCCCATTCCCGCACGAAGCGATCCCGTTGTCTCTGACTGAGCCCACCGATCATGCGGTCATGGGTGTCGAGCATCGAATCCACCAGGGTCCCGTGAACCCAGAGGATGAGATCACGGTCCCTCGCCTGGTACGCGGCTCCGGCTCGCCAGCGCTCAGTCGCGTGGCCCTCGGGGACGGTTCCCCTGACCTTGCGATGCATTCGATTGACCTCACGGGTCGCGGCCAGCGCCTCTTCTCGGGTCCCGAAGACAACACTCGTGACCCATGCCACGGTCCGCTGAAAGCGTCCCACGGGGTCTCCCGTGAAGTCGCTGTGATCCAGTGCGCCCTGCGCCACCAGAGGATGGGCCACCTGCATCAGCAGGGCTCGCGACGCGCCCAGCAGCAGCATCGGCTCGCGCATCACCCGCCAGGTCACGCTGGCCGGCCCGAACAGGCCAGGTTCCAGGTCAGTCGCTCTGATGGGGAAGGGCCCGGGTGGGGGGAGCCCAGACGCCAAGAGCCACAACAGGTCGGACCGGGAAGGGGCCTTCAACTTCATATCCAAAGCGTATCCCGAGAGCTGGCTGGGGTGCCGCCCCGGATCTCGGGGTATATCGCGGCAACGCGCCTGGAGCACGTCCTTAGTCAGGCTCGCCTCAGGCCAACCCCGCTCGCAGGATTGGGACAGACAACTAGGTGGCCGAGCCGCCAGGGTGCGGCTGAGCCCACCGGCCGGCCGAACATGGGCATCTCGCACCCGGCCACCCCGTGGTTCAAGCACCACCGCTGAGCTGCGGCGGGCGATCTTCGTTAGGTCTCGGTTGACTCGGAGACGGGCTGAGCCTATGGTCATTGATGTGTCCACTCCCTCGTTGACCGCCATCCTGGCGCCCTTCTCGTTTCTGGTGGGTAGCTGGAGTGGCCCAGGCCAGGGGCTGTGGGCCAGAGATCCCCAATTTCGATATCGCGAGAAGCTGTCCTTCACCCCGGTGCCCAACCGGGCTTTGATCCGCTTTTCCCAGATCAGCTGGGATCAGCAGACCGGTGACCTAAGCCACTCCGAGGAGGGGTTCATCCGCGTCTTCGCGGAGGGCGAGGTGGAGCTGGTGGTGGCGATCCCGGCCGGCTACACGGAGGTCCACAGGGGAAGGTTGCTGGAGCGGCGGCTCCAGCTAGAGATGGTTCATCTGGGGGTCGCCCCACGGGCTCTGCCTCTGGCGAGGACCCGCCGCACACTGGAGCTGGCTGATGGCCGGCTCCATCACACAATCGAAATCGCGGTCGGCCAGCCCGAGCCGGTCCCCCACGTCGCCTCGGTTCTGAGTCGCCAGGCACAGTGACGCTCCCCTCCGCAAGACCGCTCGTAGCGAGTGTCCCCGACGGCCCGGAGCGCCGCCGGGCAATGGCTCTGGACCAGGAGGACCAGATCGCCTGGGCCAGGGAGCGCTTTCAGGTCCCAGACGGACAGCCCATCTACCTGGACGGCAATTCTCTTGGGATGCTGCCGCTGCGGTCCCTGGAGCGACTGGACCACCTGCTTCGGGAGGAGTGGGGCCGGGGGCTCGTGCGGGCCTGGGACCACTGGATGGGTCTGCCCTCCCAGGTGGGCGACCTATTGGGCTCAGCGCTGCTGGGGGCGGGCCCGGGCCAGACGGTGGTGAGCGACGCGACCACGGTCAATCTTTACAAGCTTGCCAGTGCCGCTCTCGACCGGCTGCCCACCAGGACCGTGATAGTAAGCGACCGTGCCAACTTCCCCACCGACCGTTATCTTCTCGAGGGGCTCGCCAGGGCCAGGAGCCTGGAGCTTCGGCTGGTCGACTTTCCCGAGGTGGAGGGCCCCACTCCGGAGCTAATCGAGCGGCATGTGGACCAGGCCACGGCCCTGGTCAGCCTGTCCCATGTCGACTACCGTTCGGGCGCAGTCGCCGACATGGCCGGGATCAACGAGGTGGTCCACAGGCGCGGGGCGCTGAACCTCTGGGATCTCTGCCACTCGGTGGGGGCGATCCCAATCCGCCTCGATGAGGCAGGCGCGGATCTTGCCGCTGGCTGCACCTACAAGTACCTCAACGCCGGCCCCGGGTCGCCAGCCTTCATGTACGTCCGCAGAGATCTCCAGGCGACCTTGCGGCAGCCCATCTGGGGGTGGTTTGGACAGGAGGATCAATTCGCCATGGGCCAGGTATATCGCCCGGTGGCTGGGGTGGCGAGGTTTCAGAGCGGCTCGCCCCAGGTCGTGGGCATCGCCCTGGTCGAAGAGGGGGCGCGCCTCCTCCAGGAGGTTGGCATCGGCCGGATCCGCGAGAAGAACATGGGGCTCACCGCCCTGTTCATCGACCTGTACGATGCCTGGCTCTCCGGCCTTGGCTTCGAGCTGATGACCCCCCGTCAACCAGATCGCCGAGGGTCTCAGGTCTGCCTACGACACCCTGGGGCACGCGCCATCTGCCAAACGCTCATCGAGCGGGATCTCGTGGTCGCCGACTTCCGCGCTCCCGACCGACTCCGCCTGGGCCTGGCGGCACCCACCACAAGGTTCGTGGATGTCCACGACGCGGCCTGGCACGTCCGCCAGGTGACGGCCGAGTTGATGGGACCTGGCTGACGGAGCATGGCAACTGGGCGCCTGTCGGCTAGCTCCGGCCCTCTCCGGCGACCAGGGGCAGGATGAACTCCAGAGCCTGGCGGGTCAGCTCCACGTCCTGATCGACCACCATGGCACTGTGGCCAGCCGGATAGTGGTGGAAGGAGACCGGCTTGCCCAGCTCCTGAAGCCGACGCACGTACACCTCGATCTGGTGATAGGGACAGCGGCTGTCGTTCTCACCGGCCTGGATCAGCACCGGAGCCGACAGCTTGCTGGCGTAGGTCAGGGGAGAGCGCTCGTGGAACAGCGCCGGAACCTCGCTCGGGTCGCCCTGGAAGAGCGCCCTGTCCATAGCCTGCAGGGGCTCCGACTCCTCCGCGAACGCCAGCTCGTAGTCCGCTACCGGCACCCGGGCGACCCCTCCGGCGAACAACTCGGGGTGTAGGCCCAAGCCGAGCAGGGTGATGTACCCGCCCCAGGACGCGCCCATCAGGATCACCCGCTTGGGGTCGGCAAGACCGCGTGCCACCAGGTCCGCTACCCCGTGGGCGACATCGGTCACCTCGGGAAACCCCGGGTCCCCGATGAGCCTGTCCATGTGTTCCTTCCCGTAGCCGGTGCTGCCCCGGTAATTGGGCGCCGCCACCAGCAACCCATGGTCGACCAGGGCCGCCATGGCCGGCGAGAAGGAGTCGTCTATGTGCCAGTGGGGCCCCCCGTGGACCCAGACCACCGTGGGGTAGGGGGGAGCCCCGCTCGGGCTGGCGAGGAAGCCATGAATTGTCTTTCCCTCGGCGGTCGGATAACGCCAGCTTCGGAAGGATGGCGCTCGGGGGGGCCGA
>JAJYWM010000024.1 GCA_021791455.1 bacterium
CTGTCCGGCGCCGGTCAATCTCGGCTCCTGCGTCGATGAGATCAGAGCTCAGCCCGCCAAGCGACCACGGAGCTAGTGCGCGGCCCCGAGAATTTGGGTTGTCCATCTCCCCCTCTCACTTCGCCCCAGCGCAGGGGGGAGATGGAATCCTCAGCGGCAGTAGGGCAACACCTTTGGCCAACGGTTAATCCCCTTTCCCATCCGTCCGGACTGGGGGAGGGCCGGTTCCGTGAGCTCCCAAACGGTTCTGTCCAGATGAGTGGAGCCGGCCAAGTCCGATTGGGGCGATCCGCCGCCCAGCCAGTCGGACCTGGCAAGGTCGTCGGTGCTGCCACCAACCGTCCGTGCGGGCGGAGAACTGCATATCACCCATGCCCTGCAGCCTGAGTCAGTCATCGCCGTAGACTGCCGCCGCACCGCATCCTCGCCGGGCCAGCGCCGCTCGGTAGGTCCCGTCAGCCCTCCCACTCCCCTGGCTTAGTGGCCCTTCGGGCTCCCAAGTGGTCGTGACCAATTGGCGCCCGAGTGATTCGCGCAAGCAATTCCGGGCGGATCCACTGGTGACGGACAGCGCCGCCGCGAACATGATGAGACTAGGGCAAGCGGCTGGCGTATTGCCCTGGGCTTGGGTTTTTCGATCGCAAGGAGGAGGACATGATCCAGCAGGAGACACGGCTCGTCACCGGCGCAGCTCCGGCCAAGGACAAGATCTCGATGATCCTGTTCAGCGGCACGGCCGACAAGTTCATCGCATTGGGTGTATTGGCCCAGGTGGCAGCAGCCCTCGGTACGGAGGTGGACATCTTCGTCAGCGGTTTGGCGCTTCTTGGGTTCACCAAGGAGCACCACGAACTCCCCTTCCCTGCGGAGTTCGTGTCCATGGCTCCGGCCATGTTGCAAGGCATGGCAGCGGGCAATGTCGCTTCCTGGGACGCCATGCTCCGCCAAGCGAAGGAGTTGGGAGCGAAAGTCCACGCCTGCTCGATGATGAGTGGGGTGATGGGGTTGCAAATGGCAGACTTCAATGATCTGGTCGATGACATCGTGGGAGCGGCGAGCTTCCTGGCCGCATCTTCTGTCGGCCAGACGCTGTTCATCTGATGGTAATGCCCACAGGCGTCCCGAACCGCACCGTCGTCGACTCCCGAGGCTCGGCTTGTCCGGGGCCAATCACCGATCTCTCCATGGCCTACCGGCGATCCAAGGCCGGCGATGTGATCGAGGTGTGGGCGACCGATCCCGGTTTTAGGGAAGATGTCAAGGCTTGGGCGACCAAAACAGGCAACCAACTGGTTTCAGTTGAGGAAGGGCCCGAGAAGATAGTTGCGGTCCTGCGCATCCTGAGGCGGTGACTCGATGACCAGAGTTCTCCTCATCGGAGGCGGTAGCGGCGCGACAATGCTGTCCCACAAGCTCCAAAGACGCCACCTCAAGGTAACCATGCTGACTGCCTCGATGGAGCACCTGTTCCAACCAGCATTGCTGTACGTCGCGTTCGCGCAGTCCAGCGCTGATGTCACCCGTGACGAGCGCCAGCTGGTCGCGAGAGGGATCAACCTTATCGAGGAGACCGTGACCGGTGTGAACCTCATTGATCGAGAGGTTACCGGCGGCAGCGGTAAGACCTACCCATACGACTCACTGGTGGTGGCCACCGGCGTGGGTACCGACCCCGCCCAGATCCCTGGTTTACTGGAGACCACCGCCCGCTACGGCGACTATCACTCGACGATCGCCCAAGCCCGCAAACTGGGCAATGCCTTAAGCAATTTCAGGGGTGGAACGATCGCCTTGGGGCAGAGTACCCCGATCTGCAAATGCCCGCCCTCACCAGTCGAAGGCGTGCTGTTGGCGGATCGCCTACTGCGCCGTCGCGGGTTGCGGGACAAGACTCGGATCATTTTCTTTACCCCGTACCCGCGTGCCTATCCGGCGGCACCCATGAACGACATCATTGAGCCGATCCTCAAAGACCGCGGAATCGAAGTGGTGACCATGTTTGACGTCGACAGGGTCGACCCTCAAGGTCAGACCATATTCTCCATCGAAGGAGAGCGCATCGATTATGACCTTCCGATCATCATCCCCCCCTTCATGGGAGCGGCTATCGACTACCGGCCCAGTGAAGTTCTGGACCAGAGTCGATTTGTAAAGGCTGACAAGGCCAGTCTTAAAATTATCGGATTCGAGGACGCCTTCGCAATCGGGGACGCCAACAACCTGCCCACATCCAAGGCTGGAGTTGGAGCCCATCTCGAAGCGAACGTGGTGGCGCGGCAGCTGCGGGGAAAGTCGGCGTCCTTCAACGGTCGCACCAACTGCCCGGTGGACCTTGGCGACGGACGTGGGACGTTCGTAATCGGGAGCTACACCTCGCCTGTTAGGCGCTACCCCCCGAGTCGAATAAATTTACTCATGAAGATGATCATGGAACGCATCTACTGGGTCAGCCTACGAGGTGCCTTGGAACCAGTATTCTCCATCTACTTCATGCTGACCGATCCCGACCGGATCTCACGACGACGGCCCCCCAAGCGATCCTGAGGTGGCTCACATCCATCGGTTACAGGCGTCGCCGGGGCTGAATCTCGGCCCAATCACCCATAGCCATCCGCACGGCCCGAGCATGGCGCAGGACCGTGTGACCACCTCTGACGCCCGTGTCAGCGTGAGGCTTTAGGAACCCGCAGCCGCCGGTGGCTTCAGGACCCTCTGAGCCGAACCAGGCGACCCGTAGCGAGGCGCTAGGAGGAAATCGCCCGGGACCACGGGGCGCGAGCCGCTCGCTTCTCCACCCGTGGATGCGGGCGGCCATACGGCCTCCCAAGTCGGCCGCGCCGGGGACCGCGCTCACCGGTGGACCACCTGCCAGGCGCCGGCCTGGGGAACGCCACACCCAGCGCTTGGGGCGATTCGAGCCGTTCCGTCATCTTGCGCGCCTGCGACGGCGGACGTTCACCCCTATGGTTAGCAGCAAAGCCCCGCCCGCCAAAGCTCCTGCCCCGATCACCGCCGACGGAAGCCCTGCGGTGCCGGGCCCGAAGGATCCGGTAGCCGGGACCGCAATCGTCGTTGGCGTCGACGTCCCTGGCCCTTTGGGCGTTGCCACCGGTGCTGGCGCGAAGGTGCAGCCACCAGAAGGCGGGGTGATGATGTTGCTATCCAGCGTGACCGCTCCACCTGTCTGGGCTAGCGCTCGGCCACCGTTTGCCCCCCCTCCAACGCCTAAGGTGGCGCCGGTGTTCATGGTGATGCTGCCGAGCGTCATCAAGTTTCCCTGAAACGAGGTCGTAGTACCCAGTGTTGCCGAGCTTCCTACTTGCCAAAAAAGGGAGCATGCGCCGGCCCCATTTTCCAGCACCACTCGCGCTGCGCTGGCAGTGGTCAGGGTGCTGCCGATTTGGAATATGAACGTCGGATTGGTCTCCCCTTCACCATTGAGAGTGAGTTGTCCCGTCAACTCTGCTGACGAACTGAAGCTATAAATCCCTGGAGTCAAGATCAGTCCCCCCAGGTTTTGTCCAGTGAGATTGGCCGTTACAGGGGTGCTGGCTGCCGCCTGGGTGTAGGCGGTCGATAGGTCAGTCTGAGCCGTGACCGCGGCGGGATCGTTGATGTCACTGCTCCCGGTCACCACCGGACCCCCGGTGACGGAACTCCCGGGGCTCAGCGCGAGTCCGCCGTTGATCACTGTGGCGCCGGTGTTCGTGATCGTGGAACCCCCAATGACTGCATAGTTGACCACCGTGCCGAGCACGGGAGGCGACACTGCGGCGACTGCTCCCGCAGAACAAAGCAGGGTGGCAGCAGCTGCCCCGACCCCGCCTGCCAAGGCGACTTGAAAGCGACGAGGGCGGGTCGCCTTGCGTGGAGATTTCCGGAGCCCCTGTGGGACATCCCGTCTGAGCCAGCGAACCATCATGGGCTTCTCCTAGGGTAGTGGCACCGATTCGGGACCACAACTGCGTGGAGACTGACCCGACGGGCTCGTTCAACGAGATGATTGGAAGCATTCCATCCACCTGTCGGTACGGGACCGCCAGCAGCCTACCACACTTCTCGGCAATATCGGCGTTTTCGAGCTTTTCTTCCTGGCTCTGCTCCAATGAGTGGCATTGGCGGTGTTCGATCGGAAGCCCGTGGAAACCTCCACGCCAATGCCTTAGAAGGCTCGCCAGCGATTCCGCAGGCTGGCAGCCCTCCCAGTGCTGATGTGCCAAGCACGTTCGGATCCATTGATTTCGCTTCCCAACACCTGTGAGCCCCGTTGCCAAGGAACGAAAGCGTCCCTGGCGTCCGTCTGAGCTGAGCCCGGCCCACCCCAGGGGTCAGAAGTAGTGACGGCGTCCACCAACCGGGTGCCCAGTACGGCCCAACACCCAAAATGCCACACCGATTACAAGAACGACGATCCCGATCGTTTTGACGAGCGCAACCGCCAAGAGGAATCCCACTACTAAGAGGACCACACCTAACACGATCATCGAATTTCCTCCTGCTGCGATTGGCTTGCCTGCTTGATGCACTTGGCTCGTCACCTGCGGTGTGAGATGACCGGCTGTAGACAGGATGCTCTCTGCTAGGGAGACTGTCGGTACGGTAGCGCGCAGAATGTCGGGCTCAGGTGGCCCTATGTCCGAACCCAGACTTGCTCCGTCCGGAGGTTCGACGGCTAGACCGGTTCACGTCGGACGTTTCCCCCTGGCGAGAGGCCGCCCCCGCCTGTCGGGCGAGACACCATGGTCCGGGGGGAAGCTTTACAGGTTAGCGGTGTGCAGTCGGCAGCGGCGTCGGGCCGCGCCGGGTCTGGGCTCAGGTTGGTTCGTCCAGGCCGACCGTTTCCCGCTGGCCACCAGTCGAAGAGGTGAAGCTGCGCCGTGACATGCCGGCGGCAAACGCTGCCGATACCCCATGGCCCAGCACCTGGGCGGCTCCCTCTGCCCGGAGCACCGCGTCCTCCACGCTGCTGACACCACCTGCCAACATCGCGGGTTCGCGGTTGTGCCTTGTGACTGACAACATGTTGTCTCAGCGCTGCGGCAAGAGCCCAGTGGCGCTCGATTGAAGTCTCCACGCCCACGCCCCTGGCCAGGATTGGGGGAGCAGCAGACGCTGTCGGCGACTCGTGGCCGTCATCGAACGAGAGCAAAGGCCAGTTCAGAGAAACACCATCTGCCAACGGAAAGGACGATCGTCTGCGGACGCCAAATGCCTTGTTGACCGCGGTTACGATGCCGGCCGCCCGCGCCTCGCCCCCAACTCAGCAGCTGCCCTGGTCCTCGCGTCAAACCTGGCTGGTACAATGCCTTTAAACTTGGTCGGCTGGCTCCTTGGGGCACCTGGAGGCTGCTCTGCAGCGGTCAGAACTTGACACGGAGCGACGCGTTGACGATTGGCGATTTTGACGTCGGGACAGCCGGTGAGAACCGGCTTCTGGCCCTGCTACCGGC
>JAJYWM010000399.1 GCA_021791455.1 bacterium
CACCGTCCGCTGGCGCGCTGCGGCGTGATCTACGTCGGCGACCGCCACGACGGGCTGCTCCTGGCTGAGGAGACCAGGCGGACCTACCCAGAGATGGATGTCATCGCTGATCACTGCAGTCCGGTCCTCAGCACCCACACGGGGCCGGGTACGCTTGCCTACTGTTACCTCGAGGCCTGAACCCGGGCCCCCCAGGGTGAATTCCGAGGACCCGGGCCCTGACTCGGCCGTCCCGGCACTCACCCTCGACACCCCCCTGGCGGATCTGCCGCGCATCCCGCGTGACCGTCTGGCCGGGCTACACCGCCTCGGCCTGAGATCGGTCGACGACCTGCTCCGCCACTTCCCCCGTCGGTTCGACGACCAACGTGAGCGGCTGACCTTGGCCCAGCTGCGCCCGGGGCTTGCCGCCACCGTTGAGGTGGTGGTGGCGGAGCTGCATCCTCGCCGCGCTCGGTACCGCCGTATGGAACTGCTCCAGGGGGAGGTTGAGGATGCCACTGGCAGGGCGGAGGTGATCTGGTTCAACCAGCCTCACCTGCGCAAGGTCCTGCATGTGGGTGACCGCATCACAGTCCACGGCAAGGTCGTGCGTGGCACGCGCGGCATTCCCAAAATCCAAAACCCCGAGGTCGAACGCGAGCGCAGGACCTCCGCCCAGTCAAAGGTCGGCGTCCTGGTTCCGACCTACCCGGAGACGGCCCGGGTCACCTCTCGCTGGTTGCGGGCCCTGATCGCCGACCTACTGCCGCTGGCCGGCACCGCCTCGGAGACGTTGCCTCCCGAGGTGATTGCCAAGGAGCAGCTGATAGGGCTGTCGCCTGCCCTGCGGCAGATGCATTTTCCCGATGACCAGGAGTCGCTGGCGCTGGCCCGCCGCCGCTTCGGATTCGAGGAGCTCTTCTTTCCCCAGCTGGCGGCTCTTCTCTCGCGACGACAGCGGATGGCCAAGACAGGGACCAGGAGCCCCTACGACGTCCAGCTGGCGCGGGAGTTCGTGGCCCGGCTTCCCTTCCGACTCACGGACTCCCAGCGGCGAGCCGCGCACGAGATCCTGATAGATCTGGACCGGCCGTCACCCATGAACAGGCTCCTGCAGGGGGACGTGGGCTCGGGCAAGACGGTGGTGGCGGCGATGGCGGCCCGGATGGCGATCGCAGCCGGCCATCAGGTGGTGTTGATGGCTCCCACGGAGATTCTCGCCCGTCAGCATCACGAGACGATGCGTGATCTGCTGGCTCCTTTCGACATCTGGCCGCGGCTGCTGGTCGGCAGCACCAAGGCTGCGCAGCGGCGGGAGATTCTGGCGGGCCTGGCGGCGGGAGTGGACAGGCTGGTGGTGGGCACCCACGCCTTGATCGAGGACGACGTGATGTTGCCTCTGCTTGGCCTGTGCATAGTCGACGAGCAGCATCGCTTCGGAGTGGCGCAGCGACTGCGCCTGCGGGACAAGGCATCCGCCAACCCGGACTTCCTGTCGATGACCGCCACCCCGATCCCGCGGTCGCTGAGCCTCACGCTCTACGGTGACCTGGATGTGAGTCAGATACGGGAGCTGCCCCCCAACCGCCGGCCGGTCACGACCCGGCTCGTGGAGCCCCCCTCCCGTGATGGCGCTTACCAGTTCATTCGGCAGGAGGTGGCCCGCGGTCGCCAGGGTTTCATCATCTGCCCGCTGATCGAGGATGCCCCTGGCTCGGAGGTGAGGTCCGCCACCGCCGAGTACGAGCGTCTGAGCCAGGTGGTGCTCCCGGACCTCCGCCTGGTCCTTCTCCATGGCAAGCTGCCGGCGCGCGAGAAGGCGGCACGGATGCAAGCATTCGCCGCCGGCCAGTTCGACCTTCTGGTCGCCACCAGTGTCATCGAGGTGGGCGTGGACGTGCCCAACGCGACGGTGATCGGGATCGAGGGTGCGGAGCGCTTCGGGCTCGCCCAGCTGCACCAGTTTCGAGGTCGGGTGGGGCGGGGCGAGCACGAGTCCCATTGCCTCTTGTTCACCGAAGACGAGGACCCCGCCGGACGGGCCCGCCTCCGGGCCCTCATCGAAAACAGTGACGGCTTCCAGCTCGCCGAGATCGACCTGCGCCTGCGAGGATCCGGCGACCCCTACGGGCTGCGGCAGCATGGCTTTCCCGAGATGCGGGTTGGGGACCTGCTCGACGACGGCCTGCGTGAGCGAGCACGCGCGGCGGCGGAGCGGGTGCTCGCTTCCGACCCGGATCTCCGCGATCCCATTCTGCGCAGTGGTATCAGGGGCTACCAGGTGGTTTTCGAGTTCGACTGAGTCCCGGCGGGCCGGGATCCGGCCATCTCCTGAGCCGCGAGGGCGGGTGGCATGCGATAGTTGGCGCGATGAGTGTTCAGCGGGGTCGGTCCAGAGCTCACGGGGCGCCCCGGGTCCTTCCCGGCGCCAGGCTCACCGGAGGCGATGCCTGCGGGCGGAGGCTCGTCACCGTCACCGGGCGCAACATGCGCGCATCGACCGGCCTCGTGCGCGCAGCCTGCTTCAACATCCTCGGGGAAATGGTGCAGGGCGCCGACATCCTCGATCTGTTCGGGGGTATAGGGAGCCTGGGGCTGGAAGCCCTTTCCCGTGGCGCCGCGTCCGCCACCTTCGTCGAGCTGCGCCGGGACCGGGCGGCGGTCATATCGGAGAACGCCAGCATCCTCGGGTACGGGCCTTTGGCGAGGGTCGTCACGGGGGACGCCATCGCCTGGCTGGGTGCCAATCAGACCACGGTTCCCGAGTTCCAGGTCATCCTCATGGATCCGCCCTATCTGGAGGCTGGTCCAACCACCTGCCTGCGCGCTCTGGAGATCCTCGGGGCGATCGCCGGCCACTCCCCGCAGTGGAGAGCCGTGGTGGTGGTCGAACATCACCGCCAGCTTCAGGTGCCGGAGGTGGCGGGGTCGCTCACCCGGGTGCGCGAGTCGCAGTACGGCATGACCACGCTGTCCTTCTATCGGAAGCAGCCTTGACGGTCGCGGTCTACCCCGGCAGCTTCGACCCCATCCACAATGGCCACCTCGACGTGATCTCAAGGGCCAGCGAGATCTTCGAACGGGTGGTTGTCGGAGTGCTGGACAACTCGGTCAAGTCGTGTTTGTTCTCCGCGGCGGAGAGGGCGGAGCTGGTGCGCCAGAGCCTGCCTGCCGGTGGTGCTGTCGAGGTGGTCCACTTCTCCGGGCTCGCCGTGTCGTTCGCCGTCTCCCAGGGCGCGGCCGTCATCGTCCGCGGCCTGCGCGCGGTCTCCGACCTGGACAGCGAGTTTCAAATGGCCCTCATGAACCGCCGGCTTGAGCCCAGGGTCCACACTGTGTTCCTGACCACCGGCTTTTCCAACGTGTACCTGAGCTCGTCGTTGATCAAGGACGTTTGTGCCCACGGCGGCAGCATTGAGGGGCTCGTGGCCCCGGCTGTTGAGACGGCTCTGCGGCAACGGCTGGTGCGGGCTGCGGGAACCATCCCTGTTCCAACTGAGGAGGCGGAATGAGCGACATGTCAGACGATTACGAACCGGAGCCAGAGCAGGTTTCGATCATCGACCTCCTGGATCGGCTGGAGGCCCTCGTCAACCAGAGCCGTCGTGTGCCCCTCACCCCCAACATCGTGGTCAACGAAGAGGAGATCCTCGATGCCCTGGACCAGATCCGGGTGGGGATGCCAGAGGAGATCAAGGAGTCCAGGATGGTCCTGGAGACGCGCGAGTCCCGTTTGCGCGAGGCCCAGGAGCAGGCGGAGCAGATCGTGTTGGCAGCTCAGGAGCGCGCCGAGAGGCTCACCGACGAGCACGAGTTGACCCGGCGGGCGAACGCCGAGGCTGACGAGATCCTGACGGACGCCAGGGAGCGCAGCCGGAAGATGCGCCGAGATGCAGACGACTACGCGCGGGAGCGGATGGAGGAGCTGGAGACCCAACTGTCGAGCGCTCTGAACCAGGTGCGCCGGGGATTGGAGACGCTGGAGGCGGGCCGGGAGGGCGCGGGCGAGGAGAAGCCGAAGGGGAGGGGGAGACGGCGCTGAGGTGGGCTCGCCCCTACCTGTTAGACTTCGGTCTCGTTATGGCTCTTCCCAAGGAACGCATCCCCAAGGCGCGCCGCGACCGGCGGCGGTCTCATCTTGCCATCTCCGGGCCCACGCTGAGCCCGTGCCCCCGCTGCCGCCAGCCTCGGCGCCCTCACAACGTGTGCGCCAATTGCGGGCACTACAAGGGGCGCGAGGTGATCGCGACTGAGTAGTCCGCTGCTCCCCTCCCGCGGAGGCTGATCCCGGTGGGACAGGTCCGCGAGGTGGCATTCCTATTTCCCGGCCAGGGTTCTCAGCAGCCAGGAATGGGGTTGGGCGTGCGCGGCCATCCGGTCGGCGTCCCCCTGCTGGAGGTGGCCAACGAGAGCGGGATCGACCTGGCGCGACTGGTTGAGACCGGGACCGCCGACGAGTTGCGCCCGACCCAGATCGCGCAGCCGGCCCTCTACTACACCGGAGTGGTGCTGGCGGCGATGGCCCAGGCTGCCGGCATAGATCCCGGCTTGGGCGCCGGCCACAGTCTCGGGGAGTACACGGCGCTGGCTGCAGCCGGGGCCATCGACCACGTCGACGGCATGCGGCTTGTCCTGGAGAGGGGCCGGCTCATGGCTCGGGCCCGCCAGGGCACCATGGCTGCGGTGCTGGGGCTGGAGCAGGACGTCCTGAGCGAGCTATGCGAGGAGGCGTCCCGGTCCGGCGAGATCTGCGTCGTCGCCAACGACAACTGTCCGGGACAGCTGGTGATCTCCGGCACGGTCGAGGGGGTGGAGCAGGTCGGAGCCCGGGCCAAGTCGGCGGGAGCCAAGAAGGTCGTTCCCCTGAGTGTTGCCGGAGCCTTTCATTCCCCGCTGATGAAGGAGGCGGCCCGGGAGTTCGGCGCCGCCTTGGAGCAGCTCGAAATCCGCGATCCCGCCTACCCCGTTGCCTCGGGCACCACCGGGCAGCTCATGACCACCTCAGCGCAGGTTCGGGAGAGTTTGAGCGTGCAACTGGAGAGCCCCGTCCTCTGGGTGGGAGCGGTGCGGGCCCTGCTTCGAGGCGGAGCGAGACGGTTCTTGGAACTTGGGCCGGGCACGACCCTGGCCGCCCTGGTGAGGAGGATTGAGCCGGGGGCGGAGGTCGGGGCCGCGGAGCCGGCCAGCTGGACTGGTGCCGAAGGCAGCCACCCGGTCTCCGCGACGAGTACCGGGTGAGTGGATGAGGAGACCGTGCCCAGCCCACGTCGGTACAATTGCCAGCAACTTGGCCCGGCATGAGACGCTTTCAGTTCGCTCTCGTCTGGCTGATCGTTAGCTGAGATGAAGTCATTTGTGCGGCGCTTGGTCGGCGGCGCAGGTACATCGTCTGTCCCTCCTTCAACAGCGCCCGCACCCGGTGGACCAGATCGGAA
>JAJYWM010000373.1 GCA_021791455.1 bacterium
AAGCCGACGCTCGAGTCGGTGCACCGGCGAGTGGACCGGATCTTGGCCGCGCAGCACCTGCACCACCTGCTCCCTACCCAGGTGGTGGAGCGCGATGGCCTAGTGCAGGTGGAGTTCCAGGTTGACGAAGCTCATCTGGAGCACCTTCAAGCCCATCTGTTTGGCCGGCGGCTATGGGTAAGTCCGCACCTCGATTGGCCGCCCCCCAAGGTGGTTCAAACCGCTCACCAGCAGTCCAGCGCGGAGGCCGTGTTCCGCCAACTCCACGACCATGACCATGCCGCCTGGCAGCCGATGTACCACTGGACCGACCAGAAGATCCGGGTGCATGGCCTGTATTGCCTGATCGCCTTGTTGCTGGTGCAGAGCTTGCGCCTGCTGGCCCGCCGGGCCGGGGATCCCCGTCACGTCGATGCCGTGCTGGCCGATCTGGAAACCATCGACGAATGCTTGGTCGTCCCCAAACTCAGAACCCCCGCGGAGCGGCCCCATCTCGAAACGTCTCTCAGCGTCTGCTCCACCGCCCAGCGCCGCCTGCTTGGTTTGGTCGGCCTCGCGGCTGGCGTCGCGGCGGCCTATTACCCAGCCTCCGCCAGCACCCACGGAATTAGCTCCGGAAAGTCCCGCTAGTGGAGGACCAGATCAAGGACGCCAAGGACTGCGGCCTTGGGAACTTCCCCTGCCACCGCTTGCAGGCCAACCAGGTGTGGCTCTTCCTGGTGCAGCTGGCCCAGAACCTGCTCTGCTGGGCCAAACGGACTTGCCTCGGCCCTGACTTCCTGCTGGCTCGCCCCAAGCGGCTGCGTTACCAGCTCCTCCAGGTCGCGGGCCGGCTGGTGCACACCGGCCGCCGAAGCATCCTGAGGCTGGACGTCAGGTGGCCCTGGGCCCGGGAGCTGGAACTCGCTTTCACCAGACTGCGCTCTCTTCCCCTCAGCCCTTGAGCTGAACCAGGGCTGACCGCGACCGGACCCACCCCACCAGGCGAACCCGCCATCAGCTGCCTCCCGCCCGGTCGCCAACCCCTGCCAGGCCCCCCGCGCTCGCGGCTTCCGGCTGGTCACCGGTTGCCTGTTTGACCCCAAACCGCGTTCCTCGGTCGCCACATCCGGTCCGGGGCGACCGCACCCGACTCACCCAACCCTCGAGCGGATGGGCGCACAGATAACAGGCGTCCCAGCGGTGCCCGGCGTGGGGGGCCGAGTCATGGCAAGAGGCCCGGCCAGTCACGGTGTGTCGGAGCAACAAGTCAGCAGCCTGGCTCGCCCAACTGCGAGCGATGGGAGCACCTCGGCGATGGTTGCTGCGGGGGCGAGTGGCAGCCAAATCACGGCGCGATTGTCAGGATGTCATTTCCTGGTTCAGCTGAGGCTGCATTCGGGCGGCCTTGAACTTCCTTGACTTGGTGCTTCTTAAGTTGCTAGCATCCCCGGCATTCCGCCAAGGTTCGCGATGCGGACTCTAGTCGTTGCGGCGGCAGCCCCATCCATGGGATTTCTCTTCCCTGTGTCAGGAGCCCACCAAAGTGTCCTCCCTCGCCAAGCGGTCTCATCCCCTGCTCCTGGGTCTTGTCGCCCTGGTGGCGCTGGTCGCGAGCGGCTGCGCCAGCGGTAGTCCTCCGACGGCCCGCGGCAGCGGTGGCGTGGTTACCTTTGCTGAGCAGCCAAGCGCCCCCCCCAATTACATCTTCCCGTTGGAGAGTGGCGCCTACTTCACCTTTGCCAACGGACAGTTCAGCCCCCTCCTGTACCTGCCCCTTTACTCATTTGGGGAAGCCGGTAAGCCCGTCTTCAACCAGGCCTTGAGTGTCGCGGAGCCACCCACATTCAGTGACGGAAACAAGCTGGTGACGGTCACGCTCAAGCACTGGCTTTGGTCCAACGGCAGCCCCATCACCGCCCGCGACGTCATCTTCTGGATGAACCTGTTGTCCGCGGCCACTGATCCCGGAGCGCCCGCCGTCGGCTCCAACAATGCGCCTGGTCCCGGATGGGGTGCCTCAGTACCAGGGGGTTTTCCAGAGAACGTTGTGTCTTACCGCCAGACCGGAACCTACACCGTCGAGTTCAGGTTGAACGCGGCCTACAACCCGACGTGGTTCCTCTACAATGAGCTCAGCCAGGTGTACCCGATTCCCACGGCCTCCTGGGACCGGTTGTCCAGCACCTCGTCGATCGGGGCTTATGACGCCAGCGCCGAAGCCAGGGTGCCCCTAGCTGGTACCAACCCGGCCCAGTTTGTACCCCAGAACCCTGGTACTGGGTCAAGTGGAGCTCTCGGGGTGGCCCAGTTTCTCAACAGCCAGTCACAGGCAACCAACACCTACGAGAGCAACCCTCTCTGGCGGGTCGTCGACGGACCGTTCAAACTGTCCCAGTTCACCACCAGCGGCTTTGTGAAGCTGGTTCCAAACCCCGATTACTCCGGATCGCCCAAGCCCAGCATAGCCGCCTTCGAAGAGCTCCCGTACACCAGCGCAGCGGCAGAATTTGACGCTGTCCACAGCGGTTCCGTGACCATAGGCTACATTCCGACCCAGGACCTCGGTTCCCAACTGAGGTCCCTGGAAAAGACCGAGGGTTACGCCTACAGCCCCTGGTACACCTCGGCCTTCAACGCCTTGGACTTTAACTTCACGAACCCCACCGTGGGGCCGATATTCAAGCAACTCTATTTCCGGCAGGCCTTCCAATCGTTGATCAACCAGCCGGAGTACATAAAGGACTTCAATGCCGGCGTCGGAACCATCACCAATGGACCGGTTCCGGGGTATCCGGCCGACAACTCGGACGAGAGCCCGCTGGAGGCCAAGGGCTTGGTATATCCGTTCAGCGCCAGCCGTGCGGCGGCTCTTCTGCGGGCCAACGGGTGGAGTGTTGAATTGGGAGGCACCAGCTATTGTGCCAAGCCGGGCAGCGGCGACGGACAGTGCGGCGCCGGAATCAGGGCCCACGCGTCCCTCACCGTTCAACTGCTCTATCCCTCTGGGAGCCCATCCCTCGATAACGAGATGGCCGTTCTCAAGTCAACCATGCAGAAAGACGCTGGCATCGATATTCAACTTCGTGAAGAGCCCGTAAACCAGGTCACCGGAGTGGTCTCGGCGGGCTGCACCTACACGTCCCCGTGTGCGGATTGGCAGGTGGCGACCGAGGCGAATACCGGTGTGTCCTGGGTGTACGACCCGGACTATCTGCCCACTGGAGGCGAACTCTTTCTTCCCGGCTCTAACAGCAATCAGGGCGACTATTCGTCGACTACGGCGAATACTTTGATCGCCGCCACCCACACGGCTCCCACAGCCAGGGCCGAGACCCAAGCGCTCTTTAGCTACGAGGACTACCTGGCGCGATCGCTTCCCGTGGCATGGTTGCCGACCTCACCCTATCAGCTGACGGTGTACAAGAGCGGCCTGCATGGAGTTGTCCCTCAGGGAATCTTCGCCGAGGTCACCCCGCAATACTACCGATTCTCCTGACGCTCTGGTCACGGCGCACGCCCTGGATGTGCTGTCTCCTGGAGGACTTCCCACGGCGAAGGAACCGTTGACGGACTGACTAGGGACGGTGCGGACGACTAGTCACACTGGTCGCCCGCGCAACCGACGTGCCTTGGGGCAACCGCACCACCCTGGTGGGTCTCCCACCCGTTCTCTAAGGAGAAGGTCTGGCGGTGGCCCTGGCGAAGTGGACCGCGTGCCAGGGCTGGCGAATCACTGGCATTCGGTGCCAGGCCCGTCGCTGCGGTGGCCTCAGCGCAGGTAAGGGCTTCGCGCTGTTGAAGGTGACCCCGCCGACTACGGCACCGCCCACCTCGCCGATGTCGTCATAGGCGCCGGCGCCGCGAATGCCCCTTGTCCCGCCGGCAGTAAACGGCACGCAGATCGCCTTCCTCGTCCAGGCTCACACGGATGGTGCTGAACCCGTGTTGTCGCAGCACGGGGGCCAGCTGCCGAGCCTGGTCACCGCCTACTTCCAACAGAAGTGAGCCCCCCGGTCTCAGAAGCCGGGAGGCCGCGGTCACAGACGGGACCAGGACCCGCAGACCGTCCCGGCCACCGTCTAGGGCCGCAACTGGCTCGTAGGTGGTCACGTCGCGAGGCAGGAAGGCAAGCTCCGAGGTCGGTACGTAGGGGACAACGGCCGTGACCACATCCACCAACCCCCGGATTCCAGCTGGCAGGCCGGCGTCAAGGTCCCCTTCAAAGACCTCCACGCCATTGGCGCGGGCACATGCTGCCGCCGACGGATCGACCTCCGTTCCCAGCACCCGCGCTTTCGGCCTGAGGCGTCGCATGACCACCGCCACAGCCCCAGATCCGGTGCAGAGGTCGACGGCCACTCCTTCCGCGGGCAGTCGGGCGGCGGCCTCTCGAGCGAGCTTTTCGGTCTGCCAGCGCGGAACGTAGACCCCGGGCGTGACGATCACCCGCTCACCGCAGAAGTCCACTCGCCCGAGGAGCCAGGCCAGCGGTTCGCCGGTGCACCTCCGCTTCAGAAGCTCGCGAAGTTGGTGTTGGTCAGAGGCCGCTGCCGCAAGCTCGGCCGCCTCCTCCTCGGCAGCTATGCAGCCGGCTGAGCGGAGCGCGGCAACCGTGAGTCGCAGATTGTCTGCGTCCACCCTCACCCGGTGGCGACCAGGGGGCGCCCTGCAAACGGTCCGAGATCCGGAGAAAGCGGCATCATCGGACGCATGGTAAGCCGCAAACGCGCGAACGGAGGTTGTGGGCGTGGAGTCGCCAGAGCGCTGGACGCCTCCCGCAGGGTCACCAGCGCCGATCCCAGTGGCCGCGGCGAGCCAAGAGGATTCGTCACATCTCACCGTACCGGTGTTGTCGTCCCACCAGGAGGTCACAGCGTGGGCCCACTAAACCGGGGGTTCCAAGCCCGGTGACCATTGCGCCAGAGTGCTTCAACTGGTCGGGGCGGCTGGCGGCGGCCGTGAGGGCCGCGCGGAACCGCTGGGGAATCCGGGAGGGCCCACCCTTTCAGCCTGGGGGCACCAACGCGTGGGTCGCTCCGGCCGTCGGACCTCGCGGCCAAGCTCTGGTCCTAAAGGTAAGCCGCCCTGGCGCTGAAGTGGAGCACGAGGTCGACGGGTTGCTGTGGTGGGATGGCCGGGCCACGGCGCGTTTGGTGGATTGGGCGGACTTCGGGGAGGTGAGGGCCATCCTCTTGGAGCGCTGTTCTCCCGGCACCCCGCTTGCTGTCCTATCCGAGCCGGAACAGGATCCGGTGATCGCATCGGTGCCGCGGCGAATCTGGGTCGATCCCGGCTACAGCCATCCGTTTCGTCCCCTGTCTGAGATGTGCGATCGCTGGGCCGAAGAATTCGAGGCGTCGGCTCTGGCCCGGGGTGGGGACGGAGTCAACTAAATCGCTGCGGAGGGCCTTCGGCTCTGGCGAGAGC
>JAJYWM010000160.1 GCA_021791455.1 bacterium
TGCTTTCGGTGCCAGCCCGGCTGGTTCGGGGTGGGCGGCGGCTCCGCCTGCGGCTGGCCTCTGGGATGTTCCACAAGGAGGAGTTCTGGGCCCTGCACCACCAGATCCTCCGCCTGGCCCTGACCGGGTAGGCCACCCAGCACCCTCCAGCGACCGGCCGCTCCCGCTCCCTGAGGTTCAACGCGCCCTCGGCAGCCCCTCCACACCCCGTTCCGGGGCCGCAAGCCCCAGAACCCCCACCTGTGACCAGCCCCTCAGCCCGCGACCGCGCCCAACTGGTGCCGGCGCAGCGTCCTTCAGCCCTCCCGCCGGCTCGCCCCCAGCCTATCCACTGGTTCAGGTCTGACCGCGGCCCAGACCGTTGCCCCGGCCAGCAACTCCAGTGCAGTCCCCGCTCCGACTTCCGGATCGGTGATCATCGAGACTCAGGACGGAAACGGAGTTCCCGTCGCCCAGACGGCTCCCCTGACCATCACGCTGACGGCGGAGAACTTCTCGGGGGGGGCCGCGGTCGACACCATCCCTGCGTCGGTAACGATCCCGGCCGGACAGAGTTCCACCGCCTTCACCTTCACCGCGAATAGCACCAACACCACCTCGCCCGGCTACTTCGTCATCGCCGCGTCCGCATCTGGGTACGGCACCGCATCCCAGACCGAGACTGTGGACCCGAGCGGGGGTGATCCGACGACGGTCATCGACCCGGGCAACCCCGGCGGGATTTCCAGCCTGACATCGGTGAATGTCGGCACCACCGTCTCCTACTTCGCTGGTGGGACCTCCGAAAGCTACATCCAGGCCGGGGCGACCACCGCCGACTACCAGGTCACTAACGTCGGTGGTGTGGTCCCAGGCGGCGGTGGCCAGGTGAGTGGGCTCAACTACTGCGTGGAAATCGCCGCTGGGACGCAGGGCTCGCTGCCTGCCCCAGTGCTCTTTGACACCTCGACCGACCGGCCTGGCGGGACCTACACCGTCTCCTTCGTCGTCTCCGAGTACGCTGCGGGGAGCAAGTGCACTGGACCGATCAGCGGCTATTACGGGGGCGACGCTCCTCTGGAAGTCACCCGCGCCGCCGCCTACACCCCGTTGTCCCCCACGCGTCTCTGGGACACCCGCACCCATAGCGACCCCCTGCAGCCCGGCGGCACGTTGAGCCTCACGGTCACAGGGGCCGTGTCCAGTGGAGTGACTGTGCCGGCTTCCGCCACCGCGGTCGCACTGAACCTGACTGTGACGGACCCCACGGCCAGCGGGTTCATCTCCGCATATCCCACTGGGGGCTCCGCCCAGACCCTCATCTCCAACCTCAATTTCACCCCCGGCGAGACAGTCGCCAACCTTTCCGTTGTCCCGGTGGGCTCCGGCGGCCAAGTGACCTTCTACAACTCCGGGGGCATCACCCAGCTCGTGGTCGACCTCGAGGGCTACTTCGCGCCGGAGGCGTCGGGGTCGACGGCCGGTGCCTATGTACCCCTTAGCCCCAGCAGAATCGTTGACACCCGGACGGGCAGCGGCTACTTCGGTGCCGGAGAGACCCTGGGGGCCGGCTCCAGCCTGACCTTCCCGGTGTCCGGCCAGGTTGGCATCCCGAGTAGCGGGGTGTCAGCGGTAGCCCTGAACTTGACCGTAACCGACACCTCGACCAGCAGCTTCCTCACCGCTTTCCCGGCGGGCCAGACCCAGCCGCTGGCATCCAATTTGAACTGGACAGCCGGCCAGACGGTCCCCAACCGGGTGGTGGTGCCCCTGGGCAGTGGCGGCGAAGTCACCGTATACAACCTCGCTGGCAATGCCGACGTGGTCGTGGACGTCGACGGTTACTTCACCGACGGTAGCCAAACTTTGCCCGCCAACGCCTCTCTCTTCCAGTCAGTGCAACCGTACCGGGTTCTGGACACTCGCAACGGTGGAGGGCCGATCGCCGGTGGCGCCACCTACGTGGAGCCACTGGCCGGCAGCCGGGACTCCCAGGGGAACTTTGTGGTCGCTGCGAATGCCACGGCAACGGTGCTCAACGTCACCGTTGCTGACACGACCGCCAACAGCTTCCTCACGGTCTTCCCCGCCAACCCTCGGCCGCTCGCTTCGGATCTCAACTGGACCGCGGGGGAAGTGGTGGCCAACCTCACCCTCGCCACGATGAGCAGCTCGGGGACTGACAGCTTCTACAACCTCGCCGGGAACACCCAGTTGATCCTCGACGTGTTCGGCTACTTCCTGCCCTTCAGCTGAGGGTGGCCCGGGAGCGCCGGCCCCAGGCCGGCGCTCCCGGATCTGGCCGACCGTTCACCCCGTAGATTTACGAGCACGGGCACCCCGGCGGTTCTTGGCTCCACATTTCCCGGTGCCAAATTGGACAGGGCCGGCAAGCTGCCCCAGAGCAGCACTGGCTGATCCGGTCGTGAAGACCGGTCGGCTGCGCTGCCACCCAGTGGCTCGACGTCGCCATCGGCGCCAGTCAGGGACCGCCGCCCAGCCCACGACGGGTCCTCTCGCGGGCTCTGGCGGGAATGGGCCGGTCTACCCACTCGGGAGGTGGCTGGCCTAGCTTGGCGCTGCGCACTTGGTGCCGCTTGCGGCGCTGCCGAATGCAAGAGCGCTGGCATGAGGTTGCCGTTTCCACCCCCCGCGCCACTTGGCCGTGGCTTTGGACCGAGTCAAGTCGATGTACGGCACGACGGGTCATCGTTTGCTGGCCCCACCGTGAGATGCCGACTTCGCGTAGCTGCAGGTACCGGGTGATCAGCTGACGGTCGCGTAGCCCGGGTCACATGGCGGTGAAGGCCCCTTGCGGGCGGTCCGAGCGCGCTTACCGTCGCGGCGTGGGGATGCGGCCCCGGCCGATTAACCCCCGGCTCCGACCTCAGATGGGCGGAGTGGGAAGCCCCGCCACCCGGGCGTGCTCGCCTGGGAGGACGAGCACCCGGGGACTCATGTGAGGGAACTGAGCTGTGATCAATCTGCACGGCGTCCGAGGTGAGTGGGGCGCATCGGTGGTAGCCCTGGTGGCGGGAACGCTGCTGGTGACCGCCCTTGGCGGCCCGGCCTCCGTTGGGGGGCAGCGGCAGCACCGACACTCGGTCGCCAGCGGCCCCACCGGCCAGGTGTCGAAATCTCCCACGCCTGGAGCTTCGCCCCTCGCGGCAGCGAGCCCTGCGCTGTTCTCGCCGCGCCCCAGCGTGGTCCTGGCGGACTCCTCCTCCTTCAGCCGGCACCACGGCCCTCGCCCCAATCAGCCCACTGCCCAGGGCTCCGGCAGCCCGAGTCCCACCTCCTCCGGATCTCCATCCCCCTCCCCTACCACCAACCCCCCGCCCCCCCCCAGCCCGACCCCGACGCCAACTGGCGGGCGCGGGGTTGGACTCTTTACTCCGGGTGAGTCCGTCTCCAACGAAGAGTCGGTCGCGAGCAGTTGGGGAGTCTCCCTCGTTGCCTCCGATGTTTACGCGGCGGGTCCGGCATACACCTCCTTGTCCGGGCTCCCGGCCGGATCCTCCTCGATCCGCGAGACGATCGCCGTGGGCGCAGTGACGCCCGCTGAGGCCACGGCCATCGGCCAGATGCTGGTGGCCAACGGCCAGCCGGACGCCTATATCCGGATCATGTGGGAGTTCAACGAGTCCGGAACTTGCTGGTTCCCCTGGGGGCTTGACTGCTCCGGCGGATCAGACGGGATGACTCCATCGATCTTCATCTCCACGTTCCAGGCCGCGGCCACCGCCTTCAAGGCTGTGAGCAACCAGTTCGTCATCGTCTGGAACATGAACGGTGCCAGCTCAGTGCCGGCGGCTGACTACCCAGGAGATAGCTACGTCGACCAGATCGGCATCGACCAGTACGACTACTCCGGATACGCCGCCAACATGCAGGCGGCCATCAGCTTCGCCGCGGCGCACGGCAAGCCCATCCAGGTAGACGAGTGGGGTGTCATGGGTCATGATGACCCCAACTACATCAACAGCATGGCCAGCCTGATGCTCAATCCCGCCAATGACGTAGCCCTGCAGGTCTACTTCGACAACGCGACCAACGTTCTCACCAACTATCCCAACGCCTTGGCCGCGTACCGTTCGGACTTTGGCTGATGGGGCCAGGACTGACCCCGCGGCCCTGGAAAGCGCCTTCGGGTTCGCTCCCCTTGACCCACCACCGTCCAGGCAGCGGTGACGTCCGCCCCATACGTGTGCCGGACCGGGCGCCACTGGCCCCACTTCTCAGCGTTTAGGCAGGGTCCGTCCGGCAAAGTTCCGGGCTTGGGAGCCCAATCTGCAACCGCCGGTACAGCCTGGCACCGTCCACAGGCCGGATGCCGCCGAGCCTGCGCGCGCTCGGCGTCAGCCACCAGGTCCTCCCAGCTTCGGCCGCGCCACCCCAGAGCGCCCACGTCGCAGGCCTCCGGCGGAAGGGCCGTCCTTCGGCGCCCCGATTGCCGACGGGAATGTGTGACTCCCGTTTAGCCCACGCTCTCGGCCCGGCATTTGTCGCCGGAATACGTTTGGCCAGCGGCCCGACCGCTGGGTGCGATCATCGCCGAGCATGCCGAACAGGTTGAAGCGCGCCCTAGACCGTCAACTTCGAGGCTTTGGCAGCGAGGCCGGCCCTTCCCGGCCGTCGAGACGGTGGCCCCCGGCTCCACCCGGGATGTCGGCCCAACCCGAACCGCCGACTTCCGCCTCGACAAGGGGCGGAGGACTGGCTGTATGACGTCCATGACAAGAGCGCTCAGATCGCTGTACCGAGACAACCTGGCGCGGGCCAGCGGACTAATCCTGATGACCTCAGTGATCACGGCGCTGCTCGGGTTTGGCTACTGGGTTTTGGCGGCGCGTACCTACCCAGCGGCGGAGGTGGGCACCGCAGCCGTGTCTGTGTCCATGATGACATTGGCCTCTCTGGTGTCGACCCTGGGGACCACTGCCGGCCCGGTGCAGCGGATCCCCTTGCTCCGAACCGCCCGCCAGTGGAACCGAACCGTGTCCGTGTCTCTGGCCGTGGGCGGGGTGGCCGGAGCCCTCGCTGGGATGCTGGGATGGCTGATCTTGGTGGCGTTAATCCACACCTCAGGGCTCCGCAGCCCGTCCTATGCCGCGGCTCTTGTCCTCGGCGTCGCTTTCACCAACGGGGCGATGGTGCTGGACAGCATCTGGGTGATCGAAAGAATCACCGAATGGCGATTGGTTACCAACACCCTGACGTCGATCGCCAAGCTGCCGCTGCTGGCGGTGCCCGCCCTTCATGCCCAAGGAGCAAGTGGCATCCAATGGGGATGGACCGCCGGCGTGGCCTTCGGCCTCGCAGCAGGGGTGCTCGTCCTGCGCTGGAAGCGGAACTTCCGGTTCGTCATGAGCGGGATCACCGATGAGCTGCGAGCCATGCGCCGGAGCATGGTCGGCAACTACATCATGAGCTTGGGCGCCCAGGCACCCACCTACGTGGTCCCGGTGCTCGTGGGGGCCGCCGTCTCCGCCAGCCAAACCGCCTACTTCTACGCAGCCTGGCGTATTGGAAGCCTCTTCTTCCTCGCCGCCAGCGCCGTCTCCAATGCCCTCTTCGCCGAGGGCGCCCACACCCCGGCCCGCTCGGTGCGCTTGGCCCAGAGGGCGATTCTGTTCCTGGTTCCGATCCTGCTCGTGGTGACTCTGACCCTGCTCCTCGCCGGCCCACTATTGCTCGACGCCTTCGGGGCCGCGTACCGCGCCAGTGCCCTGGACCTCCTATTGCTTCTGATCGCCGCCGCCATACCCGATGCGATCACGGCCGTGTATCGGACGGTGCTACGGATCGGCCACCAATTCCTTCAAGGGTCGATCCTGATGTGGGGGTTGGCCGTGATCCAGGTGGGCATCACCTGGCCGTTCTTGGCCATATGGGGCATATCCGGGGCCGGAGTGGCCTGGTTGCTGGCGGAGAGCGCGGGGGTCATGGTGGCGGGGGTGGACCGCTGGTTGCACGGCGACTTCGCCTCTCGGGCGGAGGCGCGCGCCCAGGTGGCCAGGGCGCGACCGACGCTGAGGGCCGAACCCGGTGAACCCGGCGGAAACCCCGGCGGCCGCCCCGGATGAGCCCCGCCTGGGCGGCGTACCTCGCTTCGCTTCCGCCGCGTCGGATGCCGAGAAGATGCTCTGCCCATTCGGCCAGGCCGCCGTCTTCCTAGAAGCAGATCTCCGGCAGTCAGCCAGCCATCCCGCCGCGAGCCCTCAGCCACGCCACTTCAGAGGTGAGTCCCTGGCGCAGCCCGACCTGGGCTGTGAGCTGCAGGTACTCGGCAGCCCGGGAAAGGTCCGCCACCGTGTGGCGAACATCGCCCCGGGCCGATTCCTGGTGCACCACGTTCAGCTCCCGGCCGGTGATCTCGGCCAGCATCGTCAGCACCTCGTTGATGGTGACCCTCGAACCGCCTCCCACGTTGATGGCCAGGCCGCTGGCCGCGGACTGGCCAGCCCGATAGGTGGCCTCGACGATGTCATCAACGTAGGTGAAGTCCCGGCTCTGGGCTCCGTCCCCGTACACCTCGATGGGGGTGCCATCCAGGGCCGCCTGGGCAAATTTGCGCAGGGCCATGTCCGGTCGCTGCTCCGGGCCGTAAACGGTGAAGTAGCGTAGGGCCAAGGTCCCCAGCCGCGGACCGTCAGCCCGTAGGCAAAGTATCTCGGCCTCCAGCTTGGTCCGCCCGTAAGGGGAGATCGGATTGGGTGCCTGCGCTTCGCTGAAAGGCAACGGCGCGTTGCCATATACCGACGACGAAGAGGCGTACACCAGCCGACGCACATCGGGAGCGGCGACAGCCGCCTGCAGGAGACGCCGAGTGGCCTCAATGTTGTCATGGACGTATTGGGGATAAAGCTCGAAACTGTCGCGCACACCCGGCCGCCCAGCGAGGTGAAAGACGGTCTCGACCCCCGAGAGGTGCTCCGCCAAGTCGGCGCCAGCAAGGTCGATGCGCAGGTGCGAATAGCCGGCCCTGGCCCTGAGCGCGGCCAGTCTGGCCTCCTTTTCGCTCGGATCATAGGCATCCGTGATGCAGTCGACACCGACGACCTCGGCTCCCTCGTCGAGCAAACGCCGGACGAGGGTCGACCCGATGAAGCCCGCCGACCCGGTGACCAAGTACTTACGGCCCACGATAACTCCTCTAGCCGATTCCACCTCATGGGGCGGGGCGGTGCTAATCGACTGCTTGAGATCACTCTACCGCGGCGTGCGCTCCGGGAACACAGCGGATCCGGCTCTGAGGTCGACAGGCGCGCCTCGCCTCTGCCAGGGAGTCCGCCCGGTGCACGGGTCGGCGAACCGCGGAGCGGCCCAGGCGACGAGTACCCGGGGATCCGCCAGCGGCTCCTGCTGCCAGCACCTCTCAGCCGACCTCACCGGTACCGCTGACAGCTCCGCGAGCATATCTGGGAGTTGCCAGTGACCATCCACCCGGCCAACGGAGCAAGGCCGCCCCAGGAGTTGGGGTCTAAGCTGGGCCGGGCCCAGTGGCCAGACGGTGCTCTCTGCCCGTGACGGGCCCCGGACGTACTCCCGAATGGGGGTGAGGCTGACCTCGAGCGGTCGTGGTGCTCTGGCGACGAAGACGCCCCAATCGACCGGCAGACGCGCCATGCCCATCTGGGATCGCAACCCACCGACGGTCAATTCGGCAGTCCCCGCGGGAGCCGGCCGCCCGCGCTCTTGGGGCCGCTGGGGTGGAGCTGTATTCCCAGGTCAGGCATCGACACTGGAAGCCGATCACCCGCTGCGTCTAGACGAGCCCCCTCAAACCCTCCCCTCTGGGGTGAATCTCGACGCTTCACCGTCCTTTCCCGGATCGGCTGTCAAGGGACCGGACCAGACTGGGCGGCCGCCTGCGTCCGGGGGGTGGCATCACAGCGTGACGAGGACACCTGTTCAGCCCTCGCACCCAGCCAAGCTCCCGGCCCCACCCGCCGGATGCCGGGCACCCGCCTGGGTTTGCCTAGAGCGCCCCTCTCGGGCTCTGGCCGCAATCGGCCCACCTCGACTGTCCCAGTTGGCCCACGGTCACGGTAGCCCTCTCCGTAACTGGTCCACCGATGGTCCGGGCATCTCGTTCCGGCCCCTCAGTCACCCAGGGTACACACAGAGTCGCCCCCTAGGATGGTGACCATGAGGGTTCCGCCAAGGCTGCGCGGGAAGGTTGTTGCGGGCGGGGTGCTGGCCTTGGCCTGCGGCGTTGTCGCGGCACTGGCGGCGGTCTGGCTGCACCCTGGGCCAGTTCGCCACCCCCGGTCGCAGTGCCCGGCGCCGGGATTCTTCGTCGGCACCGAGGAGCCCAGCGATGCCACCGCCCTAGGCCACCAGCTGGGAGTGGCGCCTAAGGTGCTGGCGATCTACGCGGGGGCACCCAATTGGACCAGCTTCAAACCAAGCTATATCCCGGCAACCAACATGCAATTGGCGCTCGCCGTTGGTCGGATCAGCAGGGCCGAGGCGCAGAGGATCGGTGCTGAGCTGGTGAACGCCGGCCAGGCACACGCCATCATTCGCATCATGTGGGAGATGAACGGCAACTGGTTTCCGTGGGGCACTGAGTCACTAACTGCCAGCCAGTACATAAGAGCGTTCCGAGCCATCGAGCTTGGGTTTGCCGCGGTCCCTGGGCAGCACTTCGACTTCGTCTGGAACCTCAACGCCGGTAGCGGGGGCAGCAATGAGTTCGCGACCTACCCCGGGGATGCCTATGTCAGCAACATCGGAATCGACTGGTACGCGAAGAATGGCGACTCTGGCGCGCCGGCGAGCACGATCCCCCCGATCCTGGCCTTCGCCGCCGCCCACCACAAGCCGCTCTCCTTCGACGAGTGGGGGGTCGACGGACTCGCCAACGCCGGAAATTACATCGCCTACGTCGGTGGGCTGGTCCATAACCCAGCCAATCGCTTCTCCTTCCAGATCTACTTCGATAACGCCAGTTCCCGGATCACCCGGTATCCCGGAGACCTGGCTGCATACCGGCAAGCCTTCTCCGGGGCCTGCTGATGCCAGCGTGCCGCTGGCGCAGGACGCATCACCGGGGCGATGGTCAAATGCGTGTGCCGCCCGCCGACCAGCCAAGTCCCCTTCCCGCCCATTGACCAAGTCACGCTCGGCCAGCTCCTCCTAAGCCAATTCTTCGGTGACCAGCTCCGGGCGGGAACCGGCAGAGAGCGGAACGCCTGTGCGCCCCCCGTCGCAGCAGCTAGGCCGAGGCCCCGACGCTAGGAGTCGGCCGCGCCTGAGCACAAATCAAGGCCTCCGGCGATGATCGGTAGACTTGGCCAGATGTCAGGCGTCATCGGCAGTTCCGGGAACGTACAGGCCCCGCGCCTGGAAACCCCCGGCGGCGCTCCAGACGTAGGCGTGGATCAAGTAACGGTGGTGATCCCCGCGCATTCAACCAAGCGTTGGCTCGGCCTGATCGCGGCCGTGGAGTCAGTCCTGGAGCAGAGCCCCGGGGCGGCGCAGGTGGTGGTCAGCGTCGACCACAACCTCGAGCTCGAGGAACGGGCGCGCCAGGAGCTGTCCGGCGTCACCGTGGTTTCCAACCGGTTCGGCCGTGGGGCCTCTGGGGCACGGAATTCAGGAGTCCTGGTGGCCACCACGCCGCTGGTGGCGTTCCTGGACTCGGACGCCCGGGCCGGGGCTGGCTGGCTCACCCGGTTGGTCGCCCCGTTCCGAGACTCGCAGGTCATCGGCACCGGCGGGACCGTGGCGCCTCATTGGCAGGTCACACCGCCTCCCTGGTTCCCCGAGGAATTCAGCTGGGTTGTGGGGGCATCTTTCATTGGCCAGGCTACTGGGCAGGCCAAAGTCCGCAACGTCTGGTCAGAGAACATGGCGGTGAGAAGGGATGTGTTCCTCAGCGTGGGCGGATTCAACCTTGACTTCGGCAAGGTGGGCGACAGCTCGCGACCAGAGGACACTGACCTCTGTCTGAGGATGGGTGCAATTCAGCCCGGACGACATTGGCTCTATGTTCCCGACGCCATAGTCTTCCACGCGGTGCCACGAGAGAGGAGCCGATTCAGTTTCTTCCTGCGCCGGTGCTTCTCCGAAGGCCGAGGGAAGGTGGAGCTGGCCAGGCGCAACGCCGGTCCGTCCGTCCTCGGCGACGAGATCCACTACCTGTCCGATACGGTTCCGCGAGGGATTGGGCGCAACCTGGTGGGCGCAGCGCTGGGTCGCGACGTCTGGTCCTTGGCCCGGGCGGGAGCCATGGTTGCCGGCATCGGCGCAGCGGGCTTAGGCGCCATCGCAGCCCAGTATGGCCGTCTGTCCGCCCGTTGAGCATGTGAGGCATGCGGTGCCCGTAATGAACTCAGGGGCGGATAGTTGGGCCATTTCCGTGGCGGAACTCACCGCGCCCTGCCTCCGGCTGGACGTGGACGTGGCTGCGGGGCTGCCAGAGGTGCCCCCTGGTCCGCAAAGGTCCGCCTGGATTCTGGTGCGCTTCCATTCCGAGCCGGTGGGTAAGCTGACGCTTCGGGTGCCCTCCTCTGGACTCACCTCCTTGGACATCCAAGTCGAGATCGACCGTCAGCTCGGCGCCCGGGTGAGGGAACGTGCCAGTGCATGCGGCACCCGGTGGCCCTCGCCCCGGCCGGACTTGCCCCTGCCTTGCTCGCGCACCCCGCCATACCTGGAATCACGCACCCTGCTGCTCGACCACGCTCCTCGGATCACGGTCGTTGTGTGCTCTCGTGACCGAGCGTCGGCCTTGCGGCGCTGCCTGGCCAGCCTCACCCGGCAAGCCTACCCGCGGTATTCCGTCCTGGTGGTGGACAGTGCCTCCCGTTCCAGCGCGACCCGGGAAGTGGTGTGTGAGTTCGAGGACGACCCTCTCTCCATCCGCTACGTCCGCGAACCACGGCCCGGCCTCTCCCGAGCGCGCAACCTCGGCCTTCGGCTGTGCACCGATGACTATCTGGCTTGGATAGACGACGACGAGGTAGCTGACCCCGCCTGGCTCGCTGAGCTGGCCCGAGCTCTTATGTCCGGCCCCAGGGTGGCGGCCGCGTCCGGGCTGATGGTGCCCGCTCAGCTGAGCACTTGGGCTGAGGTCCGGTTCGAGCAATACGGCGGCCACAGCAAGCACCGGGGCTTCGATCCGGTGACGTTCGATCCGGTCCAAGGGATGAGACAGAGCCCCTTCTACCCTCTGCCGGCGTTTGCCACGGGCGGCAACGTAGCGATTCGCTGCGACGTTCTGCGCGAGCTCGGAGGTCTGGACGAATCGCTGGGAGCTGGGACGTTCACCCTGGGCGGCGCGGACACTCGCCTGTTTACCGAGATACTCTGCTCGGGGCGGAGCATTGTCTACCAGCCCAGTGCCCTCACCCACCACTTCCATCGGCAGACCATCCAGGCCCTAAGGAGGCTCATGTACGCCTACGGGTCTGGCCTCTCGGCCTACTACGCCTCGATGCTGACCACCAACCCCAGTCGGATAGTTCCGCTTCTGCGCCTAGTCCCCGACGTGCTCAGCGATGCCTTTGGGAGGTCGAGCCGTCGGAGTGGCGACCTCCCGATGCGATTTCCTCCCAGCCTGCGCTGGGCCAACAGGCTGGGCCTGCTTTCGGGGCCTCCTCGTTACCTGGCCGCAAGACTGCTGGAGCGGGGGTCCACGCCATCGATGCACTTTGATCTGACGGCGCCGCGAGAACTACCGTGACCGGGGCCAAAATCCTGTGGCCGCGTCTCCGAGGAGCCGTGCGCCGGTCCGGGAAGGAGGCCCCAGTCGCCTGGCTGGCAGCAGCCATGGCGCTTGCTGTCCTTGTGGTGGCGGTGGCCTATGCCTGCAGCCGGGCCAGCTACCCGGGAGCCACCGCGATCTACTGGGTCGGGCAGGGCCTTCTGTACGGTGCTCCCGCCTTATATCTTTTGCGAGCGGCCCGGATCGACCGGAGCCGGGGCGCGGGAGTGGCCCTGCTGGTGGCGGTCACCACGTATCTGATCAACCAGGCCTACAGCCCCGGGCAGATGCGCTTTCTGGATGAGTTCGAACACGTGCTGACGGTCCAGGGGATCCTCAGCTCGCACCACCTCTTCACCCCCAACATTTCCCTCCTGGTCAGCCCCCAGTACCCCGGCCTCGAGGTGGTGACAAGCGCCGTGGTGTCCGTCACCAACTTACCGATCCAGACTGCTGCACCGGTGGTGGTCGGAGTCCTCCACTGTCTCACCGTCCTGGGCTTGTACCTGCTTGCCCTGGAGATAACTGCCAGACCACGGTTGGCCGCCCTGGCAGTCTTGATCTACGCGTGTGAACCCCACTTCCAGTTCTTCGACTCTTACTTCATCTACCAGGTGATGGCGCTACCCTTCCTGGTGGCAACTCTCTTGGCGGCGACGCGGATGGTGAAGGCAAGGTCGGTCTCCTTCGCCCTCGCCTGGGGGACCGCCGCCCTGCTGCTGGCGGCGGTGACGACCATGAGCCATCACCTCACCAGTTACGTCATGTGGCTTCTACTGATTTGCATCGCTGTCGGCTTCATCATCCGCCGCGGCTGGCGCGGGGTGGGGTGGAGGCTACCGGGGCTTCTCTTGGCCTCGGGGGGGCTCATCGCGGGATGGGACCTGGGGGTGGCCACCGCTACGGTGACGTATTTCCAGCACAACATCGTCAGCCTGCTGGTGAGTCCACGGGGGCACCATAGGGCGCGGCCGGTTCCGGTGCCCACCGCTCCTCGATTCGACCTTCTACTGGAGTTCGCCTCGATTGCCCTGCTCTGCTTTCTGCTGATACTAGGTGGGTTCTGGGTCTGGCGTTCGAGGCGCAGGGACACGTATGGACTGTGGGTGGCCCTCGGGGTGGCCTCGATATCCCTGCTGGCCGCCATCGCAGCGCGGGTCCTGTTCAGCGGCGGGGCCGAGCTCTGGGGACGGGCCGCGACATTCGTGATGATCCCGTCCAGTGTGCTGGTGGCATCCGCACTGCTCTTCGTCCAAGCGGGCGCCCTGCGACCCCGACGGACACCGGGCGGGAACCCCGACCTTACGGCGCAGAACTCCGCCCGAGCTCGTGGCTGGCTGCCCGGGCCGCCTCGGGGAGTCGTCTTCGGACTCCACCGGATTACAGGCTGGATCTGTCGCGGTCCGGGCTCGGCACGGCGCCGAAGGCTCTCCTGGGTGGGGGTTGCAGCGGTGGTCGTGCTTGGACTGGGCGGCATCGCCGGGGGCTGGCCCCCGTTCTATGCGCGGCTTCCAGGGCCGTTTCTGGCGGAGGCGTGGGAGCGGTCGATTGACGCCCATGAGCTAGACCTGGCGACGTGGGCCGCCACTCGCATCACCCACTACAACGGGGTGGCGTCCGACTTCATCACCGCCTCGGTGCTCGGCACCCTTGGGCATCAGGCCAATGTGGGCGGATTGCCTCAGCTGTTCCTGAGCAGCTCCTTCACCGCCGCCGACGCCCGCCTGGTGACGGAACACCGCGTGACGCTGGTGGTGGTGGACCAGCGACTGCTGCGGCTGCGCCCCGAGGACGGCTCCTACTTCAGCGGTTCGCCAGGGCCCGGCGGTCAGCAGGAACCTCTGCCTCGCCCAGGGCTGGACAAATTCAGCGCCATCCCCGGCGTCAGCCGGATCTTCGATGACGGAAGCCTCATCGTTTATGACCTCACCGGCTCGGCGACGACCCGGGCTGCGCCGTGAAGCCAACCGCTCCTCGGCTCTGGGCAGCTGGGATCGCCGGAGCTGGTGTCGCCTGCGCCTTGCTGGTAGCCACCATCACGCTGGGAGCCGTCGATGAGGCGGCCGGGCTGCTACTGCTCCTGGTGCTGCCAGCCGCCGCGGTGGTTAACGCGCTCGACTCCGGGCGCGGCCACTTCGGCCTCTGGGAACTGGTGTTCTGGGGCGCGGCTGCGGACGTTGGTGCCCTCGTCCTGGGAGGGCTGGCGCTCAACTGGTTGGGCGGCCTGACCTCCCTGCACTGGGCGATGCTTGCGGCCGTTCTGCCCATTGGCGCGGGCGGGGTGGCCTGGTGGCGGGGATACGACGCCGACGTGGTGAACCCACGGATCGCTCGGACGGCCTGGGTGCGAGCACCCCGAGGCGCGACGCTTTGGGTGGTGGCCGCTCTGGCGGCCGCAGGGGCGCTCGGCCTTTCCGTGTACAGCAGCCAGAACTTCCACCCCGAGCGGTTCGCGCAGGTCTGGCTCCTGCCAGTTCCCTTCAACGCCGGATCCTACGCGGTACAAGCCCGGATCGGGGTGACCAACGAGGAGGCCCGGCGGGCGGCGTTCGTTGTGAGCGTCACGATCGGCAACCAAGTGATACTGGCTCACCACACCATCGTGCTGGCTCCGGGCTCGACCTGGAGCCGGGAGGTGAGCCGCGCCGTGCACCAGCCGGTGCACGCCACCCTGGCGCTCGCGGGCTCGCCTAGCCACATCATCGGCCAGGTTTACCTGGCTGTGCCGGTACCGTGATGGGAGGGGCTGGAACCCCGACCGAAACGCGGCCACCGCGACATCGGCGGCCCCGGAACAGGAATGGAGCCTGGCGACTTTCCGGCCGGGCCCGGGAGCGGTGATGGCAGGTCAGCCAGCGTCGAATCCGCCAACTCCGTCCCATCCGTCGGTCGGCGTCATCATCCCCACCCTGGGCCGACCATCCCTGCTCGCCGCGGTCGCCAGCGCTCTGAGCCAGAGCTACGCTCCAGACCAGGTCGTGGTCGTGGTCGATGGGCCCTTAGAGCTGCTGGCGGGGTACGAGTTCCCGGCCGATCCCCGTCTGCAGCTCCTCACCAACAGGCCCCAGCGCGGGGCCGCGGCGGCCCGGAACGTGGGAGCGGCGGCGCTGACGACCGACCTGGTTGCCCTTCTTGACGACGACGACACCTGGATGGTCAAAAAGCTGGAGCACCAGGTAGCCGCCTTCCTGGAGATGCGTGATCGGGGAACGAAGCATCCCGTCATCGCCTGCCGCTCGGTGAAGGTGCAGGAGGGCTCCGGACGGAGCGTTGTCGCACCCCAGAAGCTGATCCGACCCGGCCAACGGCCTGGCGACTACCTCTTCCGCCGGCGCCAGGTGCGCCCCTACGGGGCGACCCTGGGCCATTCCATGCTGCTCTTCGAGCGCCATCTCACGGCCTTGGAGCCTTTCAACGTCAGCTCCGTGCGCCACGATGACTGGGACTTGGCCCTGCGCCTGGGCGCCATCCCCGGGGTGGCCTTTTTGCACGTCGACGAGGTCCTGCTGAGATACGCGGTCCACCCCGGATCCAGCTCGTCCCAGGCGGGGTGGGCAATCAGCATGAATTGGGCGCTGGACCGGGGGCGCTACCTGACCCGCAGGGAGCAGGCGGACTTTCTGATTTGCATTTCCGGGCCGATAGCCCTCAACCACGGGGACTGGCGAGGACTGGCTGCGGTGCTGCGGCACGCCCTGAGCCTCGGAGGCGGCAGCCCCCAGGCTTGGGGGTTCCTCGGCGCACTGGTCGCTCGGCGGGCCCTACCCCCGCCGTGGCTCAGGCCGCGAACTACCGGAGGGACCGGCTATCGCTGAGGCGCCTACTGGCCGGGGTCTGCCCGTCCCGAACCGTCGGCGGCTGCCAGCATGGCCTGCAGGCTCCGGGCGACGTCCTCGTCGGTCGTGGCCCGAGAGCTCACGCTGATGCGCATGGCGGTGTGTCCCTGCCACTCCGTCACACCGCACCAGCAGGTGCCCTCCTCCTGGACCGCCCCGATGACGCGCCGGGTGGTCTCGGGATCGCCGAAGTCGACCAGCACTTGGTTGAGGACCACCTCGTTGAGGATCGCGTAGCCGGCATCCCGGAGTCCGTCCGCAAGCCGCCTGGCTTGGGCACAGCTGCGTTCCACCAGCTCCGCCACCCCCCTGCGGCCAAGCGACCGCAGGGCGGTCCACACCTCGATGCCGCGGGCCCTCCGGGACAGCTCCGGTGTGTAGTCCTTGGGCTGGCGGCCGGGGTCAACGGCAAGGTAGGCGGCGGACACGGCCATAGCCAATCGCAGCGGCTCGGGGTCGCGGACGAACGCCAAGCCGGAGTCGTACGGGACGTTAAGCCACTTGTGGGCGTCGGTGGACCAGGAGTCAGCGCCTTCCACCCCGTCAAGAAGAGGTGCCAAGGAGGGAGATGTCGACGCCCAGAGGCCGAAGGCTCCGTCGATGTGCACCCATGCCCCGGTGGGGGCGGCGATCTCGCAGATGGCACCCAGAGGATCCACGGCGCCGGAGTTGACGTTGCCGGCTTGCGCGCATATGACGGTCAGGGCATCTGGCTTCGGGATTCCCTCGGGCCGCATCCGACCCTGGGAATCGACCGGAACGACCGTCACCCGGTCTCGTCCCAACCCCAGCAGACCAAGGGCCTTCCTCACCGAGGGGTGGGCTTCGGCACTGACCAGAACAGAGAGCGCCGGGGCCCCCATCAAGCCATCGGCCTCCACGTCCCACCCGGCACGCTCCAGGAGGGCGTGCCGGGCCGCCGCCAGCGCCGTGAAGTTGGCCATGGAAGCGCCGGTGACAAAGGCGCCGCCGCAGGTCGGAGGGAGCCTCAGCAGCTCCACCAGCCAGCCCAGTGCGATCTCCTCGAGGGCCGCCGCAACCGGCGAGGCGGTCCAGCTGCTGGCACTCTGATCCCACGCGCCAGCCAACCAGTTGGCCGCCAGCGGGGCGGGCAGAGTCCCGCCGATCACAAAGCCGAAGAATCGTCCTCCCGATGTGGCCACGGTCGCCGCCGATCCCACCCGGTCGAGCAGCTCAAGCACCTCGTGCGCCGGGGTGGGGTCTTCGTTCAACGCCCCACCGAGCTGGACCAGGTTGGCGAGCGCCGCCGCGTCGGGGCTCACACGCCGACTTGGCAACTGCTCGAGGTAGCGGATAGCGCGCTCTGCCGAGTTCCTCAGCAGCGCTGATTCCAGGGCGCTGCCAAGTCCCCCGCCTAGGTCCGCCGCGGGCGCCTGGCCGTCGCCCTCTTCGCGGTTCTCGCCTACCACCTGACTCTAACCGGCGGCAGAGATCGCGGACACCTCGCCTCAACCAGTCTTCGACCAGAATCCGCCGATACGCAGGAGGGGACCAAGGCGGTGACCACCACTAGGCTGGCTGCCGCAGATGGCCGACCTCTGCGCTCAGATTGGGAAGCGTCCACCGCGACCCCATCTCCAGGTCAAAGCGGCGCGGGTTGAAGGGGGTCAGTCCGGCGTGAGGGTAGGGCGTGAGCTCGCCGAAGTAGAAGTCCTTTCCATCCCCAAGGAAGTCGATGCGCATGAAGTCGAAGCCTCGTCCCAGCATCCGCGCGGCTTCCAGCATCTCGCCGAGGGCGGGAGGAGCCGGTTGGGGCACGGCCAGGGGGTAACGGCCGAGCTGAGCCTCCAGCGGCTGCCAGTCGGCGGTGTAAAGGCGCATGGCGGTGTGCACTGGAGGCCAGAGCTGCTCGCGATCCGCCCTCCAGGCGGCGAAGTGGTCCGGAGCGACGGTGATGGCATGCACGAACAGTGGCTCTCCATCGAAAACGAAGAACTTGAAGCTGGTGGGAGTGGCGCCACCACCGCCGAGCATCTCCTCCACCATGTAGAGGCGGCGAGCAAAGGCGTAGGCCCATTCTCCATCCCGGACGGGCCCTTCATCTCCGGGCCAGGTCCGCAGGATCTCCCTAAGCTTGTCCGGCTCCAGGGAGGGACCGGAACCGAACGCGACCCGCCGGCTCCCGTGGTTGGGCTTGAGCACCCAGTGGCCCGCCAGTCGCACTGTGGCAAGCTCCTCGAGCCGAGCACCACTCCACAGAACCTTGGCCACCTTGAGCCCCATGCCCGCGGCGAGCTCCTTGGTGTAGAGCTTGTCGCAGGTGAGGCGCAGAATTTCGCGGCGGTCGTGGATGATGCGCCAGTTGATCTTCTCCGTCAGAGTCACCGGCCGGCGAAAGTTGCCGATCCGATGTTGGGCGAGCATGAAGAGCAGCTGGCGGTGAAGGGGCAGAGGAGCCAGCCGAGCCAGTGACAGCGCCGCCTGCCCTGCGGACTGGCGCGCCAGCTGACTAGCGCCGCGCTGCGTCATCTTGCTCCCCCGGTACTGGGCAGCTGCCGAGATCCGGGCCGGCGCACCACCTCCTCGCCGTCTCCGGGGAGACCCGGCAGAACACGAGCAGCCCCGGACCTAACGAGGGCAGCCAAGCTCGGATCACCGGGGCTGCAGTATCGCTTCAGACAGCCTCGCTGCCTCCTGGAAGGGCCCAACCCGACTCCCGGGCGAAGGAATGACGTTGGTGAAGTAGCGGGCGCCCTCCGTGACCGCACCGAACAACCAGAGCCGGTCCTGCACGGTGCCGTTCGTGGCTATGGGGTGGGAGTCGCCGGTCAGATGAACTGAGCCAACGCTCTTGCCGTCGATCTGCATGGCCCTGATCCGGCCACCGTCGCGGAGGTTGGCCAAAAGGCAGGAGCCCGTGCGGCTGATGTCGGGGTCCGTGATGTACCCACCGATCACCGTGTCGACTAGGTCGTGCTGAGGGTCCTGCAGCTGGGTGGACTCCAGCTCGATCCGCCCGTCGGACCTCAAGCGGGCGGTCGGATTGGGCCCGTACGGGTAGCGGAGGATGCCCGCGTCGACCAAGGCGAGCAGCTGCTGAAACCGCACCGCTGGAGGCCCCTGCACTAGCCGGTTGATTCGACCCCGCACCTCGCCGAAGAATTTAAGGTGAGAGTCCGCGTCGAGGCCCCCGAAGTCAACGGCCCTTCGGATTCCGTCTCGCACGAAGCGGAGCACTTCATAGGCCATCTTCACCGGGCTGGAACCCCCCGGCCTGAGCGCCTCGCCGAGGTCGGTCACCATCAGATCGCGCACGAACTGCTGGTAGGCGCTGGTGTCGTGAAAGGCCATCCCCCGGCTGGGATAGAAGTGGTCCGCGGGATCGAAGTGGCCCAGCCGAGTTGAGAGCCGGCCAACCTCCGTCACCATCGATCCTGCCAACCAGGACCGGATCAACCGCTCCCTGGTCTGACTGCTAGCCTCTGGGCCGTCCACATTGAGGCTGGCCTGCACGTAGTACTGCAGCGTCATCTCCCCAGTCAGAAGGGGGTAGAGGTCACGGTCCCAGTTGAGGCCGGGCCGCGGAGCGTTGGCTGCCGCCGCCTTCAGGGCTCTCACTCGTTCCTCGGTCCAGATCCCAGGGCGGTAGCTGGTGGTGACGTCGCGCATCCCCACCGCCTTGGCGCACTGGGGCAGCCCGCTGCGCGAGTAAAGACGAATGCTGGGCTCCCGCCCGCTCGGAAGGTAGCGCAGCCCACTGCCATCAGGCAAGAACCGGCCGCCACGACCGCGGGTCAGGGCCATCACCACGTCCGTAGCCGCAAGGCCCATTCCAGCCACCGCGACCTCGGCCCCTGGGTCCAGATCGAAGTCGCGGGTGAAAACCTCGTCATAGGGGACCTGAGGAACTTGACCACCTTCGACTCGGTTACGGGCGTGGCCCACGGTCAGGATCACGTCGTCCACTTCGATGCTCTCACCGGACGCCAGCCGAACCCGCTCCCCCCTGGCCTCCCGAACCACATCCAGCGCCTGGGTCCGGTGATGGCGGACCACCACCGAGGATGGGGCCGCGGCCACCAAGCGGTCGAAGTACCACTGGAGATATCTGCCCACCAGCGCTCGGGGTACGAAATCGTGTTCGGACAGCTCCCGACCGCCCGGCGCGGTCAGACAGAGGTCACCGTGCCAGTTGTAGCCCTCGGCGCTGGCCCACTCCAAAAGCGACAGCTGGTGCGGGCGGCGGGGGCCCTGGTCAAGGCCGGGGTGCATCGAGATCTGGCCGCATGGGGTATTCATGATCACGTAGTCGGGCAGATGCGCCGAGTAGACCCCGAACCCCGGCGGGTTGGGCTCGACCACGTGGATCTCCAACTTTCCGTACCGGGCTCCTAGGTGCTCGGCGGTCGACATCAGCCGTTCCAGGACCGCCAAGCCCCAGGCGCCGAGGCCGACGATGGCGACCCGCACAGGAGGATGGCCAGCTCGGCGGGGCGATCCCTGGCGACCGCGGGCCGGCTCCACCGTCGCTCCGAATGGCTGCGCGATCAAAGCGCTGCCGGCTAGAACCGGCGCCAGCACTGCCGATCCGGTGACCTCGGTGTGTGTCACGGCTGACCTACGCCTCCCTGGCCGCCAGCCCCTGGCTGGCGGCCAGGGCCTGGTCCAAGTCTTCGAGGATGTCGTCGATGTGCTCCAGGCCAACCGAGAGGCGAATCGCTTCCGGGCGCACGCCGGCCCGGGCGTGCTCCTCCGGGGTCAACTGGCGATGGGTCGTGGATGCGGGATGACTGACCAGCGACTTGGCATCCCCCAGATTGACCAGACGCTTGAAGAGCCTCACTGAATTGAAGAAGACCAAGCCAGCGTCGTACCCCCCGACCACCCCAAACGTCATCATCGAGACCGTGTGGTCACCCAGATAGCGCTTCTGGAGCTGGTGGTGGGGGTGGTCGGGAAAGTCTGAGTAGCTAACCCAGGCCACCCGCGGATCCTGAGCGAGGAAAGCCGCCACCTGGCGGGCATTGCGCTCGTGACGCTCCAAGCGCACCGGCAGAGTCTCCAAACCCTGGAGCAGCTGGAAGGCACTGAAGGGCGAGAGGGTGGGCCCAAAGTTCCTCATGCCCACCGTGCGGCAGCGAACTATGTAGGCGCTCTTTCCAAAGTGCTCGCTGTAGACCACCCCGTGGAAGCACGGCTCGGGCTGGTTGAAGAGGGGAAACCGGTCCGGGTGCTCACTCCAGGGGAACGATCCTCCGTCCACTATCGCACCACCCAGGGTTGTCCCGTGTCCGCCCACCCACTTGGTGAGCGACTCGACCACCACGTCGGCGCCGTGGGCGAATGGCTTCAACAGAAGTGGGGTTGCCACCGTATTGTCCACCACTAGGGGAACGCCGTGGGCGTGGGCGAGGTTCGCAAGCGCCTCGAGGTCGACGATGTTTCCCGCGGGGTTGCCGATGCTCTCGCAGAAGATGCCGGCGGTGCGATCGTCGAGCAGAGGCTCAATCGCAGCCGCGGAGTCGGACTCCGGAAACCGCACCTCGACCCCGTAGCGGGGCAACAGGTGGGCGAACAGGGTGTAGGTGGCCCCGTACAGCTGGGGAACACTGACCAGGTTGTTGCCCTGGCTCACGAGGTTGAGCACCGACTGGGAAACCGCGGCGGTGCCGGAACTGAGCGTCAGGGCACCCACGCCGCCATGGAGCTGGTTGAGCCTCTCCTCGAGCACAGCGTTCGTGGGGTTGTTGATCCGGTTGTAGTGGAATCCAGGGATCTCCAAGTCGAAGACGCCGGCGGCATGGTCCGCGTCAATGAAGTCATGAGCCACCGTCTGGTAGATCGGTACGGCGACGGCCCGGGTGGAGTCGCCCGAGTACCCGGCATGGATGACGCTGGTCTCGTCACGCATGGCAGTCGAGCCGCTCTAGTGCAGGAGCTGACCACAAGATGGGCACCGTCGGACCCTCAGGCACTCACCCAGGCCGCCTGCAAGGGCTGAGGAGATGCACTCTCGAGCTGCATCGAGTCAGCGAGCATGGAGACCCAGTTGGAGTAGATCTGGTCCGACACATCCTGCCAGGACGCCCCCACATGGCCGGCCAATCGGTCAAAGGGAATGGCATCCACAAGGGACGGGTCAGGGCCCATTCGCGCCAGACTCTGAAGATGGACCAGCTCAGCGGTCCCAGCCTCGTCCAGGTAGCCGACTGGCGCCTGGGGCGGCCGTGCAGACGCGCCTAGGTGGAAGCGGCGCCAGTCGCGGCGGTATTCCCGCAGCAGCGTCAGGGGGGCATACTCGGGATGCCCTTGGTATAGCACCATAAGGCACTCCCCGACCCTCTTGGAGACCGCCGTCCAGTGATCGTCGTCGGTCAGCAGCAGCTGATACCCGTGATCCCGCATCGCGTCGCCGCTCACCTCATTCCAATGGGAATGGGGAACGTGGACGGTGGCTGGCAGCCCCTTGAGCAGTGAGCTCCCGGTGAGCACCCGAGACTCGTAGACACCGAGACACTTGCGATCTAGGGCTCGCCGGGCGACGCCGTCGAGCAGCAGGGCCGCCGCATGGGCGGAGAGGCAGGAGAGCACCAGCGATCGCGTGTTGCTGAGGCCCCACTCCAGAACTGACTTCAATTCGGGCCAGTACGACTCCTCGGTCAGCTCCGACGTGGCGGGTTCGCTTCCCGTCACCACCAGCGCGTCGGCCGACCGCCGCAACAGGCTACTCACTGGACGATATCCCGCTTCGGCCAAGGCGGCCCGAGCGGCTGGCTGACGCTCGAGGGACGGGAGGAAGTAGCGATCGACCACCACGTCTCGGCCCCCTCTGGCGGTGGCGATAAGTCGGGCAAACTGCCGGTCCGTGGCCGCGAAGGCGGAGTCGGGCATGTTGTTGACCAGGGCCACCCTGAGTGCCGGGACGCCGGGCGCGGCCACGGTGCCGATGGGCGGCAGCCCCGCCGACACGGCATGGGGCACCGGCCCCGGTGGCGTGACGACCCCGACCACCTCCCCCACCACGACCCGGCCAGACACCCGGCGGAGCCGTTCCTGGATGATGGTGCGCAGGATTCGCGAACCGTCGCGCACGGAATGAAGCTTGCTGAGTCCAGCGCGGCGTTCCAGCTCATGGCTGCCCACCTCGCGGACGGCCAGGCCCGCCCGGGTGGCCCGCAGGTTCATGAAGGCCTCCACCTCGAAGCCGTCGCACTCAGGAGCGACCACCGGTAGGCAGCGGCGCCAGAACGCGTTCAGGCCGTAGCAGAGGTCGGTGTACCGGGTGCCGTAGAGCAGGTTCACCAAGGCCACCAGGCTGCCATTTCCCAGTTGCCGGAACCAGGTGATGTCGTCACTGGCTCCGCCTGCCTCAAAGCGAGTTCCCTTGGCATAGTCAGCGCCCTCCATGAGGGCGGCCACGAACTTGGGAATCTCCAGAGGGTCTGCGGACCCATCCCCGTCGAGCATCACGATGATGTCGCCACGGCAGGCGGCGAAACCGACGGCGAGCGCGTTGCCCTTGCCCCGACGCGGATGGGTCAGAATGCGGGCGTCGGGACGGAGCACCTGGGCCACCTCGGCAGTCCCGTCACTTGACTGTCCATCGACCAGGATCACCTCGGACACGACGTCCGGCAGCCTGGGCAGCACCCAGTGCAAGTTGGGCGCCTCGTTGAAGGTGGGGATCACGACCGAGATCGACGGCACCTGCGTCCGCCCGGCCGGTTCGAGGGACCGTGCGCCCGCCTGGCTCCCGACCCGCGGCAGCTGGGGGGAGCTCCGGTCGCCGCTCGTGGCTAGCGCCGCCACATCCGCTCCGCCACCCCGGCTACCGGCGCAAGCAGCAAGTCGCAACCCCCGCCGCGGGGCGTTGCCCTGGAGCGAAAGATCAGACTAGTGTGCGGGCACCGACTGTGGTGCCTGGCGCTGACGTCGAACATGGCGCTGCCTCACCAATAGGTGCTGACGGCCCCACGCTGCCTCACCCGGAGTCGACCCGCTTCCACCCGGCCCGACCGAACTGCACCGCACGAACCCGCCTGCGAATTCGATTGTGACGCGAATTGATCACGGCGTCAAGGCTCCTGACGCTACCGTCACATATGGCCCGGTCCCTGGGACCCTCGGGTGGCATGCGGAGTGACCCTCGCGCGATCGTCGGGCTGCACCGGCGCCGGGGACCGGGCCCAGACAGTTGATCTTGAAAACGGAGTCCGCGGCGGCGGCCCCGGGTTCTCGGCTCGGACCTCACCGGAGCGGTGACGGGCCCGACCCAGGCGTGGGGTGAGGCATGGCTTTGACGATGGAGGGAACCAAACGGTGGACTCCGCTGGAGGAAGTCGGGTACGCACCTGCGCGGACCCTGCGGCTCCACCGGCGCGCCTCCTTCAGCCCGGCCTGGACGGAGGTGGCCCCCACAGCCTGGTCCCCGAGCGTCGTGGCACATACGCTCTCTCGCCACCGGACCAGCACCGGGATCGCAGAGCCCCATCGACATCCGCATCGCCCCGGGTGAGCCACGGTTCGGGGGTCGACCGTCTCCCGGGTGGGAGCCTCGGGCCACTGGCCATAGCCGCTCAGCGCGGGATCGGTCCGGCGGGGCCGGCCCTGTCGGCACTTCGATCGGCCGGCTTGGCGATTACTGGGAGATCGCCAGGGGCCAGCACTCAGCCGAGCATCCCGGCCGCCGGCGCAACAGAGGAGAGGGAGGCCACCCCGACCGCGGCTCCCCGAAGTTCTCGCGTCCGGCCATGGCCGGGAGGGCTTGCCACCCAACCCGGCTCCTCCACCACAACGGGCGCCTGCCGCCAGCGACGAGGAAGTTCGGTCCACCAGGCCGGGAACCGGTCGCGTCGGAAGCTGTCCTGCACCCAGCCTCCACCACGCTCACAGATCACGGGGAGGCGCCTGTGAACTCCGCTGTCCATCAATGTGGCAGAGCCGACGATCCCGACGGGGAGACGCCCGGAGGCTCAGAGAGAGCCTCCGGGCGGTCGCGACGTCAGGCCGCCGGACGACGGCGCAGCCGAACCCCGGCCAGGAGGAAGACGCCTCCCAGCAGCAGGGCAAGGCTGGCCAGCATTCCGGGCAACATGAGATCCGCTCCGGTGCCCGGCGTCGTGGTGCTGGCACCCAGCACCGACCCCGAAGAGCTGATGGTCACCGGCTCCCCACAGAAGGTAGCGGTGGGGTTGTTGGCATCGTTCACCGAGGTGAAGGCGACGCCCCAGTAGTAGGTGCCGGCGACGGTCGGGGCGAACCCGGAACCGGGGGACTTGGCCGTCCAGGTGGGGGCACCGCCCACCGTGGTCGGACCGCTGAGCGGCGAGGACCCGAGGTCCTTGACCAGGTCAGTGCAGGAGCTGTTGGAGTAGAGGGAGAAGTCAACCACGTCCGAGCTGGCCGGCTGGTACAGCCCGGTCACCGTGGCCGAATCGCTGAGAGCGGTACCGACCTGCCCGCCGGCGCTGGGCACGGTGGCCACGGCAGGCGTGGTCTCCTTGAGCAGGGTGGGCTCGCCGCACGTCGTGGTTCCGAGGTTGTAGGGATCACTCACCACATTGAAGGTCACCCCCCAGTAGTACGTGCCCGCCGTGCTGGGTGCGAACCCTGATCCTGGGGAGTCCACGGTCCAAGTCGCAGTCCCGTCCACCATGGTTGGGCTGCCCAAGGCCGCCGAACCCAGGTTGTCGACCAGGGACGTGCAGCTGGCGTCGGAGTAAAGAGCAAAGCTCACGGTGTCGCCGCTGGCGGGGTCGGTCAACCCGGTGATCACCGCCGAGTCCTTGAGCACGGAGCCGATGGTCGCGGTAGACGGCACCGGGATAGTGGTCATCGAGGGCGTGCCCGCGACCGTCACCTGCTCACTCCCGCACTGGCTGGCGAGACTCATGCCCGCCCAGTTGAGGGTGGCCTGCCACTGGTAGAGCCCGGCAGAGCTGAGGTCCACCGCCGAAGACACCGCCTTCCCCGCCGCATTGATGGATTCGGCCGGGCTGGTGTAAATCGGGGTTCCCGAGCAGCTGCTGCCCGAGTAGGCGGAGAAGGTCACGGTCGGCGCCGGAGTCACATCCGGCACGTTGGTGACGGTGGCGGTGTCCGAGAACGGCTCGCCAACGGGACCTGACGCTGGGCTGGCCTGAGTCATGATCGAAGGGGCCATGACCTGGACTGGCTCAGCGGTGCAGGGGGTCACGTAGGTCTTCATGGCGTGGTAGTTGGAGTCCCAGTAGTAGTAGTCGACCACCCAGTGGTAGGTGCCCGGGGCCAGATCCCAAGAGGACTGCCAGGAGCTGTACTTGGTCGAGGAGCTTCCGGGCACGGTGACCGGGTACGTGGATGAGACCTGGAAGTCCACGGTTCCTGTGCTGGTGGAGTAAGGGATCCACCCCGATTCGAAGATTGCCGAGCTGGCCTGGCAGCTGGGGTCGTTGGGCCCGTTGAGCCAGAACTGGACGTAGGGAGTGCCGCTCTTGCCCTGGGGCCAGGCGTCGGTGGGGTTGTTGACCACTGCCGCGTCAGTGAGGGGCTCGCCCTCGACCGCGGTGGCCGGGGACGGAGTCGAGCTGATGGACGGCTGGACGCAGACCGGCTCGCTCTCGCAGTTGCTGTAGGAGGTCTTCCACTGGGCGCCGTCCTGGTACCGGTAGGAGACGATCCAGTAGTAGGTGGTGGCCGCCGGCGTGCCCATGGGGACCTGGTAGTAGCCCCCGCTGGTGGCGCTCAAAGACGAGACGGTCTCCTTGGAGCTGCTGGACTCCGGGACGGCAACGTTGGCAGTGGTGACCGGTGTCAACTGGCTGTCCTGCAGTACAGCGGCGGAGCCCCCTCCGGAGCACGCATTGAGAAACTGGGAGCTGGCCAGGTAGAGCGAAAAGGTAGCCGTTCCCGCGAGGACCCCCATGTTGTTCATCTCCGCGAGGCTGGCGGTGTCGTAGGAGAACTCCCCGGGTGTGACCTCACCGCCGGCCTGGCCCGGGTTCGCAGTGCTCGGAGCCCAGTTGGTCACGAAGCTCTGAGTCGTGACCTGATAGCTCCAGGCGCTCACGACCGGGGCCGCAACAGCCACCATCAGCCCGAGCGAACCCAGGATCGCCATCGCCCCGAGCCCGCGGCGACCCCGAGCGAGCCACCGCCGACCGTTGCCGCCAATCTTAGTCACTTGTCTCCTCCTGACCGTTGCCGCTTGTCATCCCCACACCCCGCTCCGCCCCGGGTGCCTCGCAACCGTCCGCGGCTGCCAAACCTTGCTCCGAGCATCCAGATGCCACCGGCCAGGCATCCCCTGCTTCTTCCGATCTCGTCTCAGTACTGTACCTTGCTCGTGACCCGAGGTGAAGGCAGCGCAACAGATATGTACGGGTCGCTACCGATCTGTTACCCGTCCGTGAGTTCGCGCTGCTACGCGGCCGAGCCGGGGAGCGTTGCTACGATGGCACGCGTGACCCCAACAACCGACGCGGTGATCTCCTCCTTCCGGCTGGACAACGGGCTGGAGGTGGTGATGAGCCCTGAGAGGTCGTCGCCCACTGTGGGGGTGGGGGTCTTCTACCGGGTCGGATTCCGCCTCGAGCCCGAGGGACGTACCGGCTTCGCCCACTTGTTTGAGCACCTCATGTTCCAGGGCACGCCCAGGGTGCCCAAACCACATTTTGGGAATCTGATCAATTCCGCAGGCGGCCTGCTCAACGGCTTCACCCGCCACGACTACACGGCCTACTTCGAGATCCTGCCCACCTCCGCCCTAGAGATGGCCCTCTTCTTGGAGGCGGACCGGATGGGGATGTTGGACATCAACGCCGGGACCCTCCGCAATCAGCTGCAGGTGGTCGAGGAGGAGGTCCGGGTCAACGTCCTGAACCAACCCTACGGTGGGTTCTCCTGGCTCTGGCTGGCTCAGCACGCCTTCTCTCGCTATCCCAACAACCACAACTTCTACGGGGAGTTCTCCGACCTGGAGGCCGCCTCGGTCGACGACGCGGTGGAGTTCTACCGGAGCTGGTACGGGCCGGGGAACGCGTCATTGGTCCTGGTGGGCGACTTCGACCCCGCTGCTGCCGTGCAGCTGGTGGAGCATCATTTCGGTCCAGTGGCGCCCCGTCCTGAGCCGCCCCAGCGTGACCTGGAGGAACCGCTGCCGGCCAGCCGCCGTGAGCATCGGCATCTGGACCCCCTCGCCCCCACAGCGCAGGTGGCCGTGGGATATCCCACAGCTCCCTTCGGCTCAGAAGACCACCTGCCCCTGGCATTGGCGGCGCGGATCCTCACCGACGGCCGGGCCTCCTGGCTGCAGCGCGCCCTGGTCCGTGAGCAGGAACTCCTGCTCCACGTGGCGGGTGGGCCGCTCTACCCCATTGGGGACTCCTTCGAATTCCGTGGCCCCGCCCTGTTCACCATCGAGGCCACCCCCAGGGAGGGGGTGCCTACCGAGAATGCGGTTCTGGCCCTGGACCGGGAGCTGGACCGCCTCGCCGCCCACGGTCCAACCGAGGAGGAGCTGCACCGGGCACGCCGGCGCGAGCTGGCTCGCCACCACGCCACCACCGACAGCCGGCTGGGCCGGCTGACCACGCTGGGGGTGATGGCGGCCGTCCACCGCCAGCCCGAGCTGGTTGACCTGCTACCGCAGCGCTTCGCCGAGGTGACCCCGGCTCAGGTTGCGGAGGCGGTCGGCCGGTGGCTGCGGCCCGAGCGTTCCACGGTTCTGCACTGGTTGCCGGGAGCCGGGGGAGACCGGAGATGACCGGCAGCGTGCCGAGCGAGGAGGTCCCTCAGCCCGGTGCTGTGCCCAATCTGCACCTGGGGCGAGTGCACCGTTCGGAGCTCGCCAACGGTCCCGAGGTGGTGGTGGTCCCCCGGCCCACCGTTCCCAGGGTCGAGCTCCGCGTCTCCGTGCCGGCCGGCACCGCCGCGGGAGACAGCGCCGCGGCGGCCGAATTGCTACGCATGGGCATCCCCCTGGGAACCCGGGAGCTCGACCAGGAGCAGCTGGCGGAGCGGCTGCAGGACCTTGGCGGGGCCCTTCAGGTCCACCAAGATCTCGATCGCCTGACGATCGCCGCCGCGGCGCTCTCCGAGGCTGAGTCCGAGCTCTACCATCTGGTGGCCTCACTGGTGCGGGAGCCGGACTTCCCGCGTGACGACCTGGCGATCGAGAAGGCCAAGTTGGTGGAGGGGCTGCGGAGCGCGCGCGCCACCCCCCACTTCCCGGCTCACGAGGCGCTGGGCGAGCTGGTCTACGGGCGGCACCCGTACGGCCGCCGCGAGGCCACCGAGGGGGAGGTGGCCCGGACCGGGCGTCGAGCTCTGCTGGAGCTGCACCGAAGAACCTTCACCCCCTCCCTGGCCCAGATCACCGTGGTCGGGGACGTCGATCCCCGCTCGACCATGCGGCGGCTGCGTAGCGCCTTCTCCGGTTGGGAGGGGCCGCGGAAAGGATGGAAGGCCCCGCGGGTGCGCGCCATGACTCACCAGGACCTCCTCTACCTGGAGCGCCCCGGTTCGGTGCAGACCGTGGTGGTCGCCGCCTCCAGCGGGCCCACCATGGGCGAGCCCGGCCACATCGCGTTCAGCCTGGCCACCGCGGTCCTGGGTGGCGGATTCACCTCCCGGATGATGGCCAACCTGCGGGAGGACAAGGGGTACACCTACAGCCCCCACGCCCGGGTGGAAGCCCACGACCGGGATGGGCTGGCCAGTGCCTCCATGGAGGTGCGCACCGAGGTGACCGCAGCCGCCCTCGCCGAGCTCCGGCACGAGCTGGCCCGGCTGGCCACGGCGCCGGTGCCGGAGGAAGAGCTGGCCACCACCAGGAGCTACCTGGAGGGAGCCCGGCTGGTGACCCTCCAGACCCAGGCAGGGCTGGCCTCGGCGCTGGCCCAGGTCCGGGGTCTCGGCCTCGACCACCGCTACCTGGAGCGGTACCAGACCGAGTTGGAGCGCTGCTCGGCCGAAGATGTGATGGCGGCCGCCCGGAGGTACCTTGCCCCCACCAGGATGACGACCGTCCTGGTGGGCGACGAATCAGCCCTTCCCGGACTCGAGGCCCTGGCCCCGGTGCGCCGCCGCCGTCCCCGAGGCGGCTGACGCTTCAGGCGCGGAGGCGGCCCCGCGCCAGCAGCCCCACGCCCAGCACCAGGAGCAGGGCCGAGCCCACGCCGAGAAGGGTGAGGTCCAGGCCCCCGGAGGCGGGCACCCCCGAGGTCCCCAGGACCACCGCCGACGCCGCGGCGCCGGCCAGCGCCATCCCTCCCATCCGCAGGCCCCGAGCCCCCACCGCCGACGACTCCCACCGCCCCTTGCGGGCGAGGTCAGCAGCGAGAAACGCCAGCTCGGTGGCCAGCAGGATGGAGATCCCAAGGGGAATGGCCAGCAGCGCCGGCCCCTGGTCCCAGAGGGTGAGGGCCACAGGCCCGCCGAGGAGGATGGGGGCGCAGGAGGCGAGCCCGGGGGAGCGGCCCAGGCCACCGGCCAGCAGCGCCAGGATGCCGAGGGCGGTGATCGGCAGCAACCAGGCCAGGGGCAGCCCCCCACCGCGGGCGGCCACGTACCAGAGTGATGGCGCACCCAGGGCGGCGGCTGCGGCCGCGGCGATCAGCGCAGCACGGGCCGGGCGGATCGCCGGTACTCCCTGGCCGCGGCCAGCACCACCTCCAGCGGACGGTCTGGCGCCCACTCCACCACGGTGACCCCCTGGCGCTGCAGGCGGTGCCGCCGCGCCTCCCGCTGGGCCAGCCAGACGCGCAGGGCCAGGGGATCGGCGTGGCGCAGCGGGGCACCCACCAGCTTCTCGGGCGCGATCTCCAGCACCAACAGGTCGAAGCCCCGCTGGTGGAGGTCGGCGAGCGCTCCCAGGCTTCTGGGGTCCAGGAGCGGGGTGAGCGCCACC
>JAJYWM010000422.1 GCA_021791455.1 bacterium
CGCAAGTTGCTGCCCCGTCGCCGAGGGTACCTCCAGCGGCCGATCGGCCTCCAGCCCGTCGAGAATCTCCTTGGCTCTGGCAACCACTGCGGCTGGCACGCCGGCCATCTGGGCCACATGGATTCCGTAGGACCGGTCCGCTCCGCCCGGCACGATGCTGTGCAGGAACGTGATGGACCCGATGGCCGGGTCCTCCAGCACGTCCGCACGGTGGTTGCGAAGCGCCGGCATGCGATCGAGTGCCGTGAGCTCGTGGTAGTGAGTGGAGAAGAGGACCCGCGCAGCCACGCTCGGCATGTCGTGGAGATACTCCAGCAGAGCCTGGGCCAAGCTCAGGCCGTCGTAGGTGCTGGTGCCCCTGCCGACCTCATCGAATACCAAAAGGCTTCGCGCGGTGGCCCTCTCAAGAATATGGGCGACCTCACTCATCTCCACCATGAAGGTGCTGCGGCCTCCGGCCAGGTCATCCTGCGCGCCGACCCTGGTGAAGATCTGGTCCACCACCCCCCAGGTCGCGTATGAGCACGGGACCGGGGCGCCGGTCTGGCCGAGCAGACAGATGATCGCGACCTGGCGGAGGAAGGTGGACTTGCCAGCCATGTTGGGACCCGTGATCAACCAGATGCGTTCCGACTCACCGTCCATGCTGACGTCGTTGGGGACGAACTGACCAGTCTCGAGGGCCGCCTCGACCAGGGGATGACGACCCTGCGTCAGCACCAGCCGCCTGGACCTGTCTATCTCCGGCATCACCCAATCCCAGTCCGCCCCGACATCGGCCAGGTTCGCAAGGCAGTCAAGTTGAGCCACCGCCCGAGCGCATCGGCCAATCTGCCGGCTCCACCGGTCAGTCCGCTCCAGGAGCTGCGCGAGAAGCTGCTGCTCGCGCTCCAGGGACCGCTCCCGCGCGGCCAGCACCACAGCCTCTCTCTCCTTCATGGCCTCGGTGACGTACCGCTCCGCCCCGACCAGCGTCTGGCGCCGGATGTAGTCATCCGGCAGCGCGGTGGTCACGGCGCCCCTGATCTCCAGGTAGTAGCCAAAGACACGGTTGTACCCGACCTTCAGGCCCTTGATGCCAGTCCTGGCCCGCTCCCTGGCCTCCAGGCTTGAGATGAATTCCCGGGCCTCAGCCCCTCCAGCCACGATCCGGTCCAGTTCGGGATCGAAGCCAGCCTTGATGAAGCCTCCATCACGAGCGTTGACAGGGGGGTCCTCGACCAAGGCGGCGGCAATCTCTTCCGCCAGCTCGACCGGCGCATCCGCCAGATCCTGCGCCAACGATCTGGTGAGCTTGGAGTCCGTGCCGTCAAGTGTGCGGGCAACCTCGGGCAGCATACCCAAGGTCCCCCCGAGCCGCTGCAGGTCCCGGGGTCCCGCCAGCCTGTGAGCACACCTCGCCAACAACCGCTCCAGGTCGTGGCATCGCTTCAATTGGGCGCGCAACAAGGATCTGGTGATCGGGTCGGCGAGCATGGCGCCCACTGCCTCCTGCCGGAGCCAAATCTCCTCGACGTCGACCAGAGGAGCCCGCAGCCATCGCCTCAACAGCCTCCCGCCCGGACCGGTAGCTGTCCTGTCCAAGAGCTGGACCAGCGAGGTGCCGCCCTGAGCGTTGCCCTCCGTGACCTCCAAGCTGCGGGCCGTGCTGGCATCCAGATCCATGACCCGGCCGGGCAGAATCCAGTTCACTTGGGTGAGTCCGCGAGCGACCGATAACGACCCGGCAAACCCGTGGGCCGCTACCCCGCCCAGGGCGCGCAGAGCCGCCGCCCGCAGCTGGCCGCGCCCACCCTCATCCGCGGGCCCCAAAGACGCCTTTGCGATCCGCGCGCCCTCCTCTGCAGAGAAGCTGGTCTCGGGCAGCCTGGTGACGGCGACACCGGGTGGTGCCCCAGGGTCGGAGCCCGAAGCGGGCAGCACGACTTCCACCACATCCCATGCACCGAGATAGTCGGTCAGCTCGCCGAGGGAACGATACCCGGCCAGAGACCCCAGGTTGCACTCTCCAGAGCTGAAGTCGACGACCGCCACACCCACTCCCCCCGGTTCAAAGAAGACTCCCGCGCAGCGACGAGGCAACTTGGGGTCCAACAACGAGTCCTCAACGAGTGTTCCCGGGGTCAGCACCCTCACCACCTTGCGGGCCACGAGCTTCACCCCCGGGCGCGGGGTGTCGACCTGGTCGCAGATCGCGACCCTCCGGCCCGCCGCCAGCAGCTTGGCTGCGTAGGTCTGGACACTGTGATGAGGCACGCCGCACATGGGGACTCGACCGGACGCTCCGAAGTCCCTGCCGGTCAGGGTCAAGCCGAGCAACCGGGACGCCTCAACCGCATCGTCACCGAAGATCTCGAAGAAGTCACCCAGGCGGAACAGCACCAGGCAATCCGGATGCTCACGCTGGGCTCGGCGATACTGGCGCAGCGCCGGTGTCTCGGTGGTGGGCCCGGAACGGTTGGGTACCTCCGGCCTCAGAGCCAATGGCTCGGTCACTAGCCCGCCGTGAGTTGCCACGCGGTGGCCGCGGTCACTTCTAGATCCACCACGGTGCCCGGGTCGGCTGGCCGATTGGACCAGACGATGCGATTCTGTCTCGTCCGGCCGTACACCCTGCCGTCCGCTCCTTGTCCCTCGATCAGGACCTCGACCCGGCGCCCCACCAGGGCCTGGTTGCGGCGCAAGCTGATGCCGCGCTGCAATTCCAGCACCCGTTGCAGCCGCCGGCTCTTGATCGGCCTGGGAACGTCATCGGCCCGCCGGAAGGCGGCTGTGCCGGGACGGGGCGAGTAGGCCTGGATGTGGACGGTGTCGAACTCGACATCCCGCAGCATTGTGAGCGTCTCCTCGAACTCGCCGTCGGTCTCCCCGCAGAAGCCCACGATGATATCGGTGCTGAGAGATATGTTTGGCACCCGCCGCCGCGCCGCTGCCAGAGTCCGCAGGTACTCCGCCACCGAGTACTCTCTCTTCATCCGACGTAGGCAGGAGTCGCTGCCGGACTGCACCGGCAGGTGCAGATGCTCACAGGCGGTCGGCAGCTCCGCCATCGCCGCCAGGAGATCCGCGGAGGCATTGCGAGGGTGCGACGTCAGAAACCGCAACCTCTTGAGCCCAGGAGTTCGGTCGACCCGGGCCATGAGCTCGGGCAGACCGCCGCCGGAGTCAGGGTCCTGGTAGGAGTTGACATTCTGGCCCAACAGGGTGATCTCCACCACGCCCCGCGCCACCATCCTGAGTGCGTCGGCCGCAACTTCGTCCATGGGCCGACTGGTCTCCCTGCCGCGCACGAAGGGAACTATGCAGTAGGTGCACATCTCATTGCATCCGAGTATCACCGGCAGGTACGCCAGGAGCCGGTCGGACGCCGGCAGCGGGATCGGGCCCTGGACGGCACCCTGGTACAGATCCCTCACTCTGGCGAAGAAGCCATCTGGATCGCGCATGTCGAAGACGTAGTCGAGATGGCGGAACCGCTTGAGGAGGTCGCCGCCATGCTCCCCCACCATGCATCCCGTAAGAGCGATGGCGCGGCCCGCACGGGCCTGCTTCCAGGACGCCAACTCACCCAGCTTGCCACTAGCCTTGTCCTCGGCATGCTGCCTCACGGCACATGTGACCAGCACCGCAAGGTCGGCATCCTCCAGAGCAGCACCGGGGCGCAGTCCGATCTCCGAGAAGCCCTCCGCCAAAGAGTCTGCATCGGCCGAGTTCATCTGGCAGCCGATTTGCCAGATATGGACCCTCGGTGCCTCCTCTCCGCTCACCGCCATCGGCTCACGGTGGGGACGCGCCTCCGCCAGCGGGAGGGGTAGGAAGCGGGCCCCAGGGGTTACCGCGCCCTTCAACGCACCTCCACGATCAGGCGGATTCCAGTGCGATCCTCGCCGTCTATGGATATGTCTATGAAGGACGGAATGCAGACCAGGTCAAGCCCCCCCGCAGCCACGTAACCGCGGGAGATCGCGATTGCCTTGACCGCCTGGTTGATGGCCCCAGCCCCGATCGCCTGAATCTCGACTCGATGCTCCGTTCGCACCACGCCAGCAATCGCCCCGGCGACCTTCACAGGTTGGGACGTGGCGGAGACCTTGAGTACTTCCACTGGGGTGGCGGCGCTCCCGCCGGTGGACGGAGGAAAGATTGACAACTTAGATGGTGAACTAGCTCGTGAATGCGATTCTACGGCTCCAGAGGCAGCGGTGGGCCGCCAGGGGGCCAATTGATCGAGCGCCGATGCCACAGCGAGGCTCGCGAGACACTCATCAAGGCACAAACGACCACGACGGCCACCACCAGCAGCTCAAAGAAGTGGGCCTGTGGCAGATGGGTTGCCCCCCACGCCCCGACCACCGCCCCCACCGCGCGACCGGCGTACTGGAACCATAGCGCTGATCCAAACGCCTGCCCGATGCCATCTCTGGGGGTGGTAGTCTGCAGCCGGTTGAGCCCCCACACCTCTTGCAGGGCCCCGCTGCCGGCAAAGACGGCCAGGGAGATCACCAGGGCCACCGGGCCCAGCATCAGCCCGACCAGGACCGCGACCACAAGGTGGATGTAGCCGACCGTGATCAGGCTCCTGCGCCCAACCTGAGGCCTCCGCAGAGCCAGCATGCTTCCCAGGACCGAGCTGCCGCCTACGATGATGTACATCACCCCGACCTGGTCGGTGCCCAAGTGAAGTCCATTGTGCACCAGAGGGACGAAGTAGACGGTGATGACGGCGGCGACCAGGGCCCCCATCGCAGCCTGGATCGCGAAGAGCCCTATGGTGTTGTCGAGGAGCAGGAGATCGAAGCCCCTCCGCAACGACCGCAGACTCCGAATAGCTGACTCCCCGCCACGCCTCCAGACCGCCGGCTGAGGACCCACCCGAGCCAGCAGCGCGGCTGAGATCAGGAATGTGCACCCGTCCATCGCCACCAGGTAGGACGGGGTCACCACCAGCAGGAGGATCGCTCCGATCGCGGGCGCCACCAGGATCGACGACTCCGAGATGACCGAGAGCAGGCTACCGCCGGCCGGCACCATCCGCTCAGGGAGCAGCACCGCCACCAGCCGCCGCCGCCCCGGGTCGTAGAGCGCGCTGGCGGTCTTGCTGCAGCCGACGGCGATCACCAGGAGAAACAGCAGGCCGCCGTGCGCCGCCACGACGATCAGGGCCGCCAGGGCTCCTCTTACGAGATCCAGGGAAACCAGGCGCCTTCGGCGGTCCCCGGTATCCCCAAGGCGCCCCCCTATGGGCAGCAGGAGAAGCAGCGGTGCCGTCTGCACCGC
>JAJYWM010000039.1 GCA_021791455.1 bacterium
GCCACGTCCAGCCGCTCCACCAGGTGCAGCTTGGAGTTAAGGTCCCGCACCAGCAGCAGCCCGGCATGGCCGGTCAGGATGGGGTCGTCGGCGCCGCGGTGAACGGTGGGGACAGATGCGCTACGCTTCACTCGCTGAGTGCCTCCTGCTTGGAGTCGATGGGCGTGTCACAACCCCCATTTTCCAAGTCAGCGAGGCACTTCTGCTATCTGCCCTCAACCCTCCTACCCGACGCTATCCACTCCTTCAGGTCAGAGGGGCGCTGGCCGCGACCTCCTGACCGCGCCCGTGCCGGTCCCCAACCCCACCCGCCGTCCCGGATCAGTTGCGGCGGGTGGGAGGAGGAGAGGTGACGAATCGGCGGTCCTGGAGCTTGCTGATCAGAGTTCGAAGAGGCGCCACACGCACGCCAAGGGCCCCGCGAGGCCTTGTATAGTTCCCGCCGAAGCAGGAGGATTGCCGGGCAAACAGATGAAGACAAGGGATCTCGGGCGAGCAATCTTGCGGGCCTACCTCCATGGGCGAGAGGCTCCAGCTTCAGGCCCCACTAGCTATCTTGAATGCGCCCTCAAGGCGGGACGATGTCTAGACTTCGGCTCTCGCATCCGCCGGCAAGCAGGCTCCCTCAGTCCAGCCGAGCTTCTCGAGTTCGCCAGGCTCGTCGGTCTAGGGCATAGCGATCTGATGTTCTGGGCTCTGCCAACGATGCAAAGCGCGGGGCTGCTTTCCTATCGCGCGACTGAAGGCGAACTCGTTTCGATCGAGGAGTTTATAGGCGTTCAGGCTTCGGTGCTCGATCAGGTAGTCGCCGTTTGGGAAGGTCTCCATCCGCAACCGGAGGAGCGCTGCGCTCTCCAGAGCACGGTGCTCGCCGCTGAGGCGCCGCTGACCCTCACTGATCACCAACAGATACTCTCTGCAATGGGCTATAATGAGTCCCTTCAGCTCAGGGTCCTTCCTGCACTCGAAGCCCTCTACCTGCTTCGGAGAGCTCATTCGAGTGTGCTGGGCGATGACGTCGTCTACAATGAGTATGTCTGGGGGAGTCGGGCAGTACCGATTGCCGAGTTCTTAGCGTCGCTGCCCAGTAATGAACGGCAGATACTCACTCAGTTATCGGCGAAGGTTCAGTCAAGTCCGGGAATCCCCCTAGAGAAATTGCGGGCTGGCGGACAGGGCGTCTTGGCAGGTGCGCGCCAGGTCGGATTTATTGATGCTATTCAGGTCGGAAGCTCCGCGTCTGCCAGCGGCCGGAAGACATTTGCATTTCCGCCCAGTCTGGAGTCTCAGCTGCTTGATGCTGCGGGCACCGACGTTCTGCACGAGCGAAAGCTCTTTGTAGCGCACATCCTCTTCGGCCACTATTATGGGTTCCCTCAAACCGGCAAGATCGCCAGTCCGACGGTCTTGGTAAATGCGCTGATCACACGGGGCCGCGTAGGACCCGCCTCGGCCATCGCTACTGACTATCCGCTAGTAGAGGCTCACGGTTTAGTCCGTGTAGAGAGCGCCTCGGGGCTCAGGGGCAGGGCGTACCTGAGGCTAGTGAAGGATGACGTCGTTCGGGACTCACTTACCCTCTTGCGCGCTGCGCTAGGAGAGCCCGACGAGACGGCTCTAGAGGACGGAGGGCTAGATGGCCTGTGGACTTCGGGCACTTATGCCATACCAGAACAGCTTCGCAGGGGACAGCTGGCGGACGGTCCCGCCAAAGAGGTTTTTGAGTCTTCCATAATCGAACTGCGCAAGGAAGCGGCGCGGAGAGCGCGCCTAGAGGAACTCCGCTAATGGCTAGTGAAGCTGGAGAGGTGTTCGAGTGTCGGGTCGCTCGGCTCTTCAGCCGTGAAGGTGTGTACGCACGTCGACGAGTGGACCTCGATCGTTGGGTACACCCAGCGCGTCTTCAGGTAACCGACATCGACGTACTGGGTATCGAGTTTGGTCAAGACCTGTCTACTCTGCGAACGGTCATCGAGTGCAAGACGGGCGACGCGAAGTCGGCGCCGAAAGAAATTGACCTAATGCTGAGACAGGTCGGCCTGAAGGCATTGGCTCAAGCGGACCGGGCCGTGTTAGTTGTAGCCCGAAGAGTCTCGCCGAAGGCTCGCGAACTCGGTACAGAGCTCGGGGTGCTACTTCAGGACGCGGACGACCTTGACCGTCGGGAGTCGCTCCTTGGGATCGACCGAGCCTCCAGCTGGGGAAGCCACGACCCAACATATGCGCGATTCGAACAACAGATGCCACGCCAGCTAAAGGCGGACCCTGATCTAACCAGGGTGTACTGGTTGCTCAGGTCTGAGTGCTGGAATTCAGCGCCAGCGCTTTCGCTCAAGCGCCTGATGTCAGCGATAGAGCTGCTCGGCCGTCGCTGGAACGCTGAAACGACTGGACCTATGCGTCGGACTGTTTCATGGCTCACCGGCGATGCCATAGTTGCCTTCAGTGTCGCTGCCGTCCAGCTCGCGGCGCTGGCGGTGCGTTTGCCGCCGTCTGAGTTTCGCAGGCAAGTCGCTTTCCGACTCGCAGAGGGCGGTGCTTCTATCGGCGAAATGGAACGGTTGTCTAAGGCGGTCGATACTTACATTGCGGGGGTCTTGGGCGCTGCTGGCGTGGCGCCGGCGGTTTCGGTGGCGGCACTAGGCGCGTTTCAGCCGACGCCGCCGGGCTATACTGACTCGCTGCTCGAGGTTCTCGAACGGCTGGCCCAACAGTCGCGGCGTGCGCGCGTATTGCCTTTGTACCTAGATATCGTTGTGGCACAGCGTGTTAAGGGCAGGGATTGGCGGCTGCCGGATCTGTCGTTGTGGGGGATCGAGGATGCGGACGAAACAGCCATGAGCGGCCGGTTGGTATTGGCCTTTCTTAAGGGCCACGCAGGTCTGCCCGAAGACTTTGCAAACGTCCTGGATGCCCGCCCTGCAGCCGCGTCACGGCGAGCGCTTGAGATTAGTCGTGCGGTGAGGTCCGGCCCAGAACAGTTGCAACTGGCCACTGTCGGCAAGTCAGGCGAGGCTCAGTTACTGGGCGAGTCCTCCCGAGCGACTGAGCCTTCTCAGTCCGCGACCGACCGCGAGGTGTGAATCTTCACCGACGTGGGCGCGATTGCGGTTCAACGTGCTTGCCCGCTCAGAGAAAATCCGCCTCCCAGGTGTGTCCAGCGGCGCGCCGGGCAAGAGGGACGCGGAGTCGTTATTGCTCTTCGAACCCAAAGGAGTCCAGCTTGAGAGTCTGCCCGTTCTCGCTTACCGCCCGGACCACGTCTGGGGGAAATCCCTCAGCCGTTCGCGCCTGGATCTCTACTGTGACCTCTAAGTCGGTATCTAGTACTCCGGCCAACCGCTGAACGATCTCCTCCGCTATCTGTGCGGCGTCGCGGGAGATCCTCAGCGGATTAAGCTTGGCCGTGGCGTGGAACCGCCTCGGCGCTCGAGGTTGGGCGGGGACCGCGGGCGGGGTCGCGTGGCTGCCGGCGCCTGAACTCGAAGCAGCTGCCTCCGGCACTTTCCCCAGGGTGGACGCGGGCTTGTCAGCTGCCTCGTGTTCCAGTTGATCCTTAGCCGCAAGCGGTCGGACCAGTAGTGTTGCTCCCGTGATCGGCAACTGTTGAGCCGGCTGCGCACCCGGACCCCGGAGACCCAGGTAACGCTGTCCTGGCTCGCCGTAGCTCTCGGCGAGGCCGAACCCCTCGTCGTCCCAGAGTAGTTGGTGGGGGCCAGACTCCACTGCCTTGTACAGGACCTCCCGGCTGGCGAGGCGGGGAAGATAGAGGTAGCGGGCCAGCAGCTCCCACAGCTCTCCGGCCGCCAGGTGGTTCCCCTTCCAAAGAGGGATCCGGTCGAGCGCAATCCGCAGCAGGACCGGGCTGAAGACCCGGTTGAGGAGCTGGTTGTCAACGAGCTTGCGGCTGGCTCGCTCGGCGAGAGTGCCGTCCCCCGTGACCCGGATCGTGTCGATCTTCACCACGCCCTGCGGATCGGGCTGTTCCGGAACCAGCAGCCAGTTGTAGGTCTCCCGAAGGCGGAGCTGCACGTCCCGGTTGGAACTCCCGAGCTTGGTCTCGATCTGGGCCTCGTTGTAGGGGGCCAGGTTCAGCTCCTTCACCTGCTTCTTGAGCGAAGCCCAGGCAAGGTATTCCGCCACCGCACTCATCAGTTCCTCGGAGCGGGCTGTGTCTGCCGCCAGGAAGATGAGCAAGTTGCGGTAGATGCGGGAGGCATTACCACGTTGCTCCAGGATGCGCTCAGCCTCCTTGAAAGCCTGCGACTCGGCTCCCTTGGCCGTGTGCGAGACGTCTGGCCCCAGGATCACCAAGCGCACCGACTCTGACTCGTCGGGCACCTCGCCGCTGCTGGCGGGGACGACATGGACCGCTCCGAACTCGCCGCGCTGCTGCCGGCCCGTACTGTCCTTCTGTAGCCGCTCGATGACCTCCAGCAACAGCTCGTCGCGCTGCTGCTCCAGGTACCGGCGGGCCCGATCAGCCGCGGTCCGGCTGATTGATGGCTGGGTGTCATACCAGTACCGGTGGCTGTCCACGTAGAGGTAGGTGGACTGATTGGAGAGGCGCCGCAGAGCATCCGAGAAGACCTCAATCGGGTCGCCTGGATAGGCGCACGCCAGGCGGACTCTGACCTCGTCCAGACCACGGTTCGGGGTGCCCTGAAGTGGGGCGGAACCGACGAAGACCGCCCTGGCTGCTCGCCTCGCCGCAGTGTACTGCCCGAGCCTAGGGTTCTCCTGATCCAGCCGGGATGGGGTGGAAGAGGGGCCGTCGACGTCGCTGTCGATGATCGGCTTCCAGTTGTCCTCGAGCGGCCGCGTGAGTTCGGTGAGGCACTCGGTGTTGTCGAGTGGCAGGCTGCTGGAAAGGATCAGGGGGGATTGGTCGTTCTGGACCCACAGGGCATGGATGGCGATCGCCATAAGGCGCAGGACTCCCCGGGTTCGCTGAAAGCGCTCCAGAGTGGACCAGTCCTGGTACAGGCGATCCAGTAGCTCGGGGTGGATTGGATAGGCCGCCTGGATCCGGGCGACGTATGACTCCTCCTGGCACTCTCTGGGGAAGTCCCGACCCTGGCGGCGGTACTGGTCCCCGAAGACTCTGGCGGTGGCGTCGCGCGCGGCGTAGAGCTCCGGATCTGTGATGGGCTCGAAGAGGCGCCGGCGGACGATCTCGAAGCTCTCGTCGGAACTGGCGGGCCGCCATGCTGACTCAACCCTTCCGACCACCGTGCGCAG
>JAJYWM010000344.1 GCA_021791455.1 bacterium
CCATCGTCTGCCGTAGACCCATGGCTCCGAACGCGCGCTCTCCGGGGGGAGGCCGGGCGGGGATGCGGGAACAGGTATTTCTGGTTGGTCTGGCATACTCGCCTACGGGTCTCCCTGCCGTGAGTCGGAGGTGGTCAATGTCGCCGAATCTCTTCTCGGGTCGGTTGGTGCGCCTGTGCGCGCCCCGTGCCGATGACGCCGAGTTTCTTTCGCGGTGGAGCGAGGACGCCACCTATCGTCGCCTGGCCGATACCGATGCGGCGCGTCCACTGCCTCCGGAACACTTCCGGGAGCGGGATGAGGCGATGGCTGACGATCGCGCCAACTTTGAGTTTCGCATCCGCAGCCTCGACGATGACCGGCTGCTCGGCTTTGTGGCTGTGTGCGGGATCGAGTGGCCAAACCGTCATGGGTGGGTCGCCATCGGCCTGGGCGACCCCAGCGACAGGGGTCGCGGCTACGGCCATGAGGCGATGGAGATGGCCATCCGCTACGCCTTCCATGAACTGGGGCTGCATCGCCTGAGTCTGGACGTCATCGCCGACAACCTCCCGGCGATCCGCCTCTATCGGAGGTTGGGCTTTCAGGAGGAAGGGCGTCTGCGGGAGCGAGTTCTCCGGGATGGCGAGCACACAGATCTGATCTACATGGGTTTGCTTTGCCGCGATTGGGAGGCCTCCCGAGTGGGCGCGTGAAGATGGCAGATCAGCAGATTCCTCCTCACGACCTGCCCCGGCAGACGTCCTTCTTCGAGTTCTCCTTTGGTGGCACCCGCCGAGCCGCTATCAGGGCGTCGGACCAGGACCGGGAACTGACCGCGCAGCAGCTGGCCGATCACCATGCGGCTGGCCGGCTGACCCTGGATGAGCTGCGTGAGCGCATGGATCGCGTCTACGACGCCCGCACCGTGAACGACCTGGACGCGATTCTGGCCGACCTGCCGGCCACCAGGCTCGTGGCGACGACACCGTGGGATGCGGTCCTCGCGGCCCGTCGACGGGGTCCCTTCCCGGGCTACGCCTACGGCGGATTCTGGGCTAGAGCGGGAGGTCTGGGCGTCGATGTGCTTGCCATTGTGGCCCTCAACTTGGGGCTGGACCCCGCCCTGCACATCCCCGAGCTGTTCTGGCTCATCCCGCCCGTCTACTTCACCACCTTCTGGGGTGCCGTCTCGCGCACTCCAGGGATGTGGCTTGGCGGGCTCAGAGTCGTGCGTGCCGAGGACGGAGGCCGTCTGGGTATCCGGCGGAGCTTCTTGCGCTCCTGCGGATACCTACTGGACCTGGCGTCCTGCTCGATCGGGTTCCTCTGGGCCGCCGCCGACCCTCGCCGCCAGGCCTGGCATGACAAGATCGCCGGTAGCTTGGTCGTGCGCCGCAAGGACTGAAGCGTCCTCGGCCGGCGCCCAGGCAAGTGTGAAACGACGGCTGACCCTTCTCAGGCCGACCAGGATCGGCAAACCGAGGAGGGCGACCATGGCAGCATTTCCCCATGCCCGAAATGAGTCGTACACAAACGAGGTAAGCGCGTAGTACCTGGCGAAGCGGGCCAGGGCCGTCAGAGGCGCCAGCCGAGGGCTCCAGCCCAATTGCGGCGAACCCGCGAAGAAGGTCCAGTTCCACACATCCATCACGGCCCCGAACCCAAATCCGGTCACCACCCCAACCGCGGCCAGGATGACCACGTCCACTGCCCCCGGCCTGCGGCCTCGGCGCCAGCTGCCTGCCAGGCCGGCCACCATCCCCACCCAGCCAAGCGCGAACAGCTGATACGGAATCCACGGGCCCAGTCCCCCGGTGGCCAGGGCCGAGGTCAGCAGCGATCCCGCCCCCACCAGAAAGCCGAACTCAGGACCCAGGGCATAGCCGCCGCACAGCACCAGCAAGAAGATGGGGCTGAAGCCACCGATGCCAGTCACCAGAGCCGCTCTCAGGGCTGCGTCGGCGGCGCTCAGGGCTGCCAGCAGGGCGAAGGACCGCGAGTCCATCCTCCTGGTCCCGACTTCGAAGATAAGAAGCCCCAGGGCGGTGCCGAGGCCGATCACCAGAGCAGGAGTTGTCGCCGGCAGGCCCAGACCCGAGAACGGCCACAGGAAGAGGCCCATGCCCAGCATGCTCAGCAGGACCAGGATCAAGGGCGCTTCCTCGCCGCCACGGTCAGGTGGCGCTCCTCGGCCACCAGGGTGGAGTCTCCGACCTGCCAGGCGAACTCCTCATCGCTGGTAGCGACCATGACCGCGCACCCCAGGTTGGCCAGGTGGTCTATGGAAGTCAGCAATCTTCGCCTAGACGCCTGATCGGCGCCCCTTGTCGGCTCGTCAAGGAACACCATCTCAGGCTCGCCGATCAGGATCGCGGCCAGGGCCACGCGCTGACGCTGGCCGGTGCTAAGGTCGCGGGGGTCGCACATGGCTAGGTCCGCGATCCCGAACTGCTCCAGCATTGCCTCGGGATCGGCTGCCAGATGCAGCCAGCGCGCGGTCTGGGTGACCTCTCGCAGTACGGTCGGCTGGTGCAGCAGCGCCCCCGGATCCTGAGGCAGGTAGGCGCTCCTGCCCGGTCGCCGCTCCACCCGCCCGGAGATCGGCCGGATCAGGCCGGCCAGAGTCCTTAGCAGGGTCGTCTTTCCGGAGCCGTTTGGACCGGTTACGGCCACGACCTCTCCACTCCGGCAGCTGAGGCTGATGTCCTCCAGGACGGGGTCCCCGTGCCCGACGGCAAGCTGGTCCGATGACCATGCCACCTCACCGAAGTTCGCGCTTCGAGCGGCCCGGGACGGCCAGGTCACTGGCGCTGGTGAGGAGCTGAGCCGACCCTTGGCCAGCGCGACGCGTCGGGCGCGGGCGGATGGGAGCCGCTTAGCCCGATGCTCGGCCACCAGAACAGCTACCCCCTGCCCCTCGAGGGCCTCCAGAGCCTTGGTCAGCGCGATGGCCCCTAGGGCATCCAGCTGAGAGGTTGGCTCGTCCAGGATGAGCAGGCGAGGGGCCATGGCGAGGGCTCCCGCGATGGCCACGCGCTGTCGTTCTCCGCCTGAGATCCCAGCAACCGGACGGCCCGCCAGGTGTGACACTTCCATGGCCGCGAGGGCGGTTTGGACCCTGGCTCGCACCGAAGGTGCGGGCAGCCCGAGGTTTGCCGGGCCAAACGCTACCTCCTGTTCCACGATGGGCATCACCATCTGGGTCTCGGGCTCTTGAAAGACCACGGCGACGCGGTCTGCCAGAGATCTCGGGGATTGACGGCGCAGATCCCGCCCGAGAACGACCGCCGTGCCCCCGGCGCGGCCTCCATAGAAGTGGGGCACGAGTCCATTGAGGCAGCGCAGGAGCGTCGATTTGCCGCTGCCCGACTCGCCCTCAAGCAGTGTCATTCCCTCCTCCAGCTCAAGGGTCAATTGATCGAGGGCGGGGCGGCTGGAGTCCGGGTACCAGTAGCTGAACTGACAGAAGCCGGCGATGGATGTCATGCGCAGAAGGCGGCCACGATGAGCAGACATCCTCCTGCGGTCGGGAGCCAGTCGACTCCTGGCAGCTGGAGTGTGGGATAGGGCTCCCACCCTCCCACGAGCCCCAAGACAACTGCCGTCATGAAAAGTGCGCCGGCGGCCGCGGTGACTGCCGCCAGCATTTTGTCCGCCCTGGTCCAGGGCGTCGGCCACACCGAGGTCCGGCGCGCGAGCCCGAACCCCCGGGACTCCATCGCCTCAGCCAGCAGCACCGAACCTTCGATCGCCGACAGCACCGACGGAACAGCGACCGCTCTCCAGGACCTGGGGCCTCGCGGCCGCCATCCCCGCACGCTCTGCGCTTCTCTGACCGCTAGAAAGCTGCTCCGCAGGCGCGGGAGCAGGGTGGTGGTGGCTGCCAGCGCAGCTCCGGTGCGATGCAGAGAATTGGGAAGCGCGTCTACCAGCTGCTGGGGTTCGGTGGCCACCGCCAGGGTCAGGCCGGCCAGAAGACAGGCCGTGAGGCCTAGGGCCACATCCACCCCGTAGGCGGCTCCCTCCCAAGTGAGCTGACCGCCCACAGCAGGCAGCCAGGCGGGCAGGGCAACGACCACATCCTGTCCCGTGTGGCTCAAGAGGAAGTTGAAGCCTATGGCCATCAGTCCGGCCAACCCCACCCAGCGCAAAGCCGGTGTGACGGCCGTTCCCGGCCGGCGCGCCCGCAGCAGCATGAGTGCCGCGGCGACGAGGGTGAGGACCCGGTACACCGGGTCCTCACTCCCCAGCGAGAGCAACAGAACTGCACCCACCCAGATCAGCAGGGCGCGGGGGTTCACTGGGGGTCAGCTGTCCGCCGGGGGCCTCGGCGGAGCGCTAGGTGAACCCGTCCCGAAGTGCCAGCCGAGAGCGTCCCCGGGGCGGAGCTCGATGTCGGAGACACCCACCTGGGCCGCCTTCCAAGGGCCCTTGCCACTCCAGGTGAACAGCGCCCAGTAGGGCTGCCCGGAGGCTAAGCAGCTGGTGTAGGACTTCGGCTCGTGGTCGATCTGGCAGATTGCGTCGCCGTAGCTGAAGTGCTCCTTGGCGAATTCGATGCCACTGCGGCTCATCGCTGTCTCCGCCGGGACTTCAGGTCCCTTGAAGCTGGCGCACCCGTCCACCACCTTCTTGTTGGCGAGCTCCACGACAATCTCGACGTGGTGCCCACTGCCACACTGGGCACTGGTCGTCGCAGCCTTCTGCGAGGTTGCTCCGCAGCCCGCCAGCAGGGCTGCCGCCATCACCGGGGCCAGAATCGCGCTGGCCCATTGAGACGACCTCATCGTCTCCACCTCCCGACGGCCGCTTGGACCCCACGCCAAAACTGGGCCTGCCGTCGGAGGCCTTCCTTCCCGTTGCGCGCGGGGGTGTTCTCACCCGGTCGGGCCGGTCTCCTGGCTCGCGGATCCATGCCCCACACCGCCTTCCCGGACCTGGTTCCGGTGGCACGTTGGCTGGGGCTCCCCGCTCACAGTTGCGCGACAGCTCCGGATTTGGGACCGCGTCCCGCACCGGATTCCCATTCGCCCGAAGGGCTATTCGGTTGTGTCAGCGATTCTACATGGATCGGTCTCATCCGGGGGGCGGGACCGCGGAGGGGGTGGGGCCGTCGAGATCTCGCCATTCATCTCAGTGGGCAAACAAGCTACAGCTCACCAGCAGTCAGCCCCGTGAGGCGGCGGTCGTGAGCCCGCCTCCTCATGGGGGTTAGCCACTATTGGAGAATTCGATCATCTGGTC